>CANFWT010000007.1 GCA_947450895.1 Comamonadaceae bacterium
GGGGCGGGCGGCCAATTCTTCCAAGTCCCAACGCAGGCAGCTTTGCGCTCCGTCTTTGACAGAAGCGACCGTGAGCCTGCGGCACTGGGAGAACGACGCGGTTTTAAGTCCCATGCCGAAGCGGCCAAGATCGCGGGCATCGCGTGCGTCGAGCGGATTCTTGTCGCCAAGTCGCAGCGCGCTCTCAAGTTCGCCATCATCCATGCCGCGCCCATCGTCAAGGACGGAGATTCGGCTATTCGCTCCATCCCACACGAATTCGATGCGGGCTTCGGTCGCGCCCGCGGAAATGCTGTTGTCGACGATGTCAGCCAACGCGGCGGCGGTGGAGTAGCCAAGCCCCCGAAGGGATTCGAGCATGGCCGCAGCTCGAGGCGGCGCGTTGCGAGTTTTTTGCGTCATCGCCAGTATCCCTTGCCGGGCCAAAATTTGAATCCCGAGTCGACCAACTTGCGGATCAGCGGTCGCGGGGGAGTCGTGGGAGCTTTGCTGAAATCGATCCAAATGCTATTGTCCGCGCCCTTTTGGTCAACCTTGACCGATGCGCCGAGCACGGTGGCTGCATCTAGGAGCTTCTGCACCGGGACCGACACTGTGTTCGCGCGCGCAGTGGTTTGTTCGGCGGCGGTGTCGAAGCTGGGGATTTCAACCGCAACGCGGGTAGGCTTGCGCGCGTTTTTTCGAGGAGGCTTAGCGGCTCCCGCATCGACCAATTCTTGAACTCGCTCTTCTTCGTCGAGACCTTCCCATTTGAAGTTTTCGTCTTCATCCTTGGATGGTTCGGGTGAGTCGTCATCGTCTGATTCACGCTCCGAAAGGTCGAGCGCGTTCTTTTTGGACTCGGACGGTTTGTTTCCATTGAGGGCGGCCAACAACGCGTCAAGACGGCTTGGGTGCTTCAGTTTGCGCAGTGCTTTCGCTTCAATTTGCCTGATGCGCTCGCGCGTGACGCCCATCCGAGTACCGATTTCATCCAAAGTCATAGCGTCGGATATGCCGATTCCGAATCGCATTCGGAGAATGTTTTCGTCTTTGAGTTTGAGCGTGCCGAGAATTTTTTGGACCACTTTGGCCGTATCTCGACCGGACACGATCTCCATCGGGTCCGGCGAAATGTATTCATCGCGCGCGTCGGCGGCGATCATGGAGTCGATGTCGAGCTCGTGGATCGGCAACGGCTCGCCAGCAATTTGCAGGTAGGCCTCGACCTTTCGCAGTGGCAAATCGACGAGCTCTGAAATTTCTGCTGTTGTGGGGGCTCTGTTGTTGTCGGTTTCAAAAGCGCGAGAAACCTGCCCGATTCGTTGCACCTTTTCATAAACATGGACAGGCAAGCGAATGGTTTTTGCCTTGTCGGCGACGAATCGCGACACTTGTTGGCGAATCCACCAAGTTGCGTACGTGGAGAACTTGAACCCTCTGCGCCAGTCGAAACGCTCGACGCCCTTCAAAAGGCCAATATTCCCCTCTTGAAGCAGGTCGTCCAACGGCATACCGCTATACAGGTATTTCTTGGCGATGGAGTAGACCAGCTTCAGGTTCGCGACAGCCATGCGATCACGAGCAGCCCGGTACGTCTGCATCGCGCCGTTGAACTCGCGCGCCGATTGTGGTTCGCCGATTCGGCCAGATTCAGCCAAGGCCAAAAGATACGACCGCGCCAAACCCAGCGAGCCAAGTACCTCGCGAATGCCTTGTGGCGTGAGATTTCTTGCTTTCGTTGGACGGGCGATAGCCATAAGGCGTTCCACATTGGCTATGAACTCGGCAAGCTCATTGTCCGGAGTGTCATCGTCAGAGTCGTCTTGCGGCCCCGCATCGCTTTCTGAGTCGGCGGAGCCCTCGGCCTTGGATGGCCGGGACTCGCCTTGGTTGGCTTCCGACTCGGAAATATCATCCCGCGTTCCGGACGACATCCAGCGAAGTGGCTTCGTTCCGGCCTTGATCAGCAGGGATGCGTCGAGGACGGCTTCGATCCCGGTGCTGGAGCCAGCCAGCGCGTCGAGCGCGGCTTCGATGCCTTGTTCCATCGCTTTTCCGAGGGCGACTTCTTCATCGGCGGTCAGAAGCGTGTCGTATTGAAAAGCGCGAAGGTAGAGGCGTAGCGGGTCATTGCGGCGCGACTGCAATTCGTCAATATGGGCCAGCGCATCGTCGACGGTTTGCTCTTCGTCGGGAGTTTCGCGGGATTCCACATGCACCGCGAAGTTTTCGTGATGGGTGGAATATTCATGGCGCTCGTCGGCTTCCGCTCCTAGATCGTTGATGACCATCCGCAGCAAGGCCCCGGCTTCTGCGTTGGGCGTTTGATCGTCGTCAAGCGTCAGGTCTTCGATGGCGTGGTTTGGTACGCTGCCCTCGCGGGTCGCGCGAAGGAGCAGGGTCCGCAACCGTTCGCGGGCTTCCGCATCGTCCGCTTTGGGCAGAGGCGTCGCGCGCTCGGGCAAAAAGGCCTCGAAGTCGTCCCAGTCGGCAGAGATGTCGATGGGGGTGTGCTCGGAGATCGCGATTTGAACTTCCGAAGCGGTAGCCAAAACTGTCGGGTCGCCTTCGGGCGTAAAGAGTTCTGGCTCGGCTTCCCAGCCTGAAAGGTCCAATGTCGCGCCATCTTCGTCGAAGTCGATCACCTCTAAGGTGGCGGGAATCGGAGCTGAAGAATATGCGTTGCTTTCTTTCTGAACCGTGTCGAGTGGCAGCGTCGGGTCCAATTCGATAATTTCAGGCAGCGGTGGCGCGTTGACGGCAGGGTCTGGGAGAGCTGGCTGATTGGGTATGTCAAGCTGCGTGGCTTCCGCGACGGAAATCAAATCGTCATTTGCGGGGGCCTCGTCGGCTGGAAACGGCGATGCGTGGTCAACCGGTGCAGCTTCTAGCGAAGGGGCAAACGCGGGCTCCAACAGCGACGCGATTTCGCGCGCGCCAGCAGCATGGGCGATAAGCAACGCGGTTTTCCCGTCTGAGTCGGTAAGAAGCGGGTCGGCGCCAGCGGCCAGAAGCAGTTTGAAAATGTGGGGCTTGTTTCGCGAAGCGGCCAGCATGAGCGGGGTCTGACCACCAGCATCTCGGGCGTTGAGGTTGTCGCCTCGCTCAATATGGATGCGGACGGCGCTTTCGACCCCCGCAATGATGGCCATGCGGAAGAAGCTGCCAAGACTCGGTTTAAGTTGGCTCGCGGAACCGTTCATGAGCGCGCCTGTACCCAGACCGCCAAGATGGCGATTTCTTCATTTTGCGGAGGGTTTCCTGCATCCTCCGAGTCAAGGCGCTGGCCGTGGCCAGACAGCATCTTTGTCCCTGCGGCCATATTGGCTCTGTTGAGTTTTGTCCTTGCAAATTCTACAGGCTGGACGTGCTCAAAATGAATGCCTCTAGGATGTGTTCGGCAGAGAGAAAGCTATGGGAAGTTAATAAAAGTCTTTGCTTCATAAGCACACGAAAAGTAGACGTAGCCTACCCGCTGCTAGGGCTCGCCGCTTGATTTGATACGTTCAGAGTTGGATCAGGCTTGTTGCAGCAATCAGTAAGCTTCTTTAGGACTTCGATCCCGTTAGCGGCGGCATCACCAAATGCGATCGGTTTGCCTTTCCACAAGTTGGCAACAGAAGCAACTTCTTCGGGGCGGATTCTTAACCCTGAAAATCCGGACTTAACTTGCTCGATATGTGCAGTGTCAGCGCCTGAGCGAGGATCTTCAAGCATTTTGCATATTTGCGCGATCCATTGCTGGTCTTCAATACGAGCGACCCAGCTATTTTCGTCTAGAAGCGTTAATCCAACGCCACGACAAATTTCACTCACAAAAGTCGCGCATGTGAGTCCATCACTGCCTTTGGGTAAAGCGTAAATTCCATTGACACTAAACGAACCTTTTGCAGCCATGATATTTACGCCATACGGAATATTGATTCCTGATGGGTGAATGGAACGGGCACCGATAAGGCGAAGTGCACTTTTTAGCGAGTACAAACTGCTTCTGCTAAATGGCAACTTAGCAAAAATTGATCTCTTGGTAGCATCGAGCGGATATGGCTCCTGTACGACACGTTTGTGAAAAGCGAGGTGAACAAATTTGAATTTTTTGTCGTTGCTTTGGTAAACGAAGCCTATGTGCGCACCGATCCCTCCCACGTGAAGGACTAAGCCAACATCATCTTTTTCAAGTTTGAATTCGTCAGAGCATGAAAATTGCATTGATTCAAGCCATGCCTTCAAGGTATGAGTTCACATCAAGATTTGAGGACTCAAGGGCACGGCGAGCAGTTTGCAATGCATCATCCCATCCCGCGATTTCATCCCGCCAACGATAAGAAGCGCGTAGCGCAGCGACCAGTTGTGGGCCATTAGTTGTCTCCGGCAAGAACCCAGTCATGTCGAGCGCCATAGGTCCGGCCACATCAATTAAGTGGAACACTCCATGAAACGTTTCAAAAACGGACTCAAAATCCTCGACCACTCCTTGGTTTTCGATGTTTGCGCGCCAGCGAAATTTCAGAGTTGCAATAAGTTTTTCTTTTTGCGCTTCAAATAGTTCGCCACTTGCAGCATCGCTAGCAGAAATAGGCTTTGGGTTGGGTATTGCCCAACCGCGAATGTTATTTTCTGCCAGTCGGTCAGCATCGTAAGCAACGTAATATGTTCCACATCCCGCAACGCTGAGAACAGTCAGCGCAGTCATGAAATTAGATCGGCTTGGGGCTAAGTGCGGCATGAAGCTTCTCCGTTATTCCACGTCTAAAAAGGCTTCCGGCGCTGTGATGAAGCTTTGTCAGCGCCAAATTCAGTTGCTCATCGTCGATCAGTAATTCTGGACTGTTGTTTTCTACATAGAAATCACTATCAATTAAATAGGCAGTTTTGTCTCCGTCGGCTGACCTTAAAAGTGCACTTTGTAAAAGTAGCTCGCAATCTTCAAGGCGAATCGTCGACTGCATAACTGACGAAGGAACCGAGTCTTCAATGTCTTGGTCGTCATCATTTAAAGCGCGCAAGCCGAGTGGCCCTAGCAGAAAAGGCGATATCAACTCATGCCATGGGACCCCATCAAGACCAATTGATTCGCGGACAATCACATCCTTATATCTCAACCCTACTCGCGAAGGCGAAACGTCGGGCACCAGATTGCGAAGTACGTCATAAGCTTGGATGAATCTTGGCTTAAAGTCATCCCAGCTTAGGTACTTGGCGCAGCTAAGCGCCAAGTAATCGGAGCAAATGGAAACTTTGAAAATACCGGATTCCTCCGAAAGGTGGAAAATTTTGCCGGTCGGCGCTCGCACCGAATCTGTGGAGCTTGCAGGTATTGGAGGAATAGCAATTGAAATGCTAAAGACCTGCTCTTCGCTCCTTTGTGTGTAGCCGAGCGTATGCAGGTTGGTCGAAAGTTTGTCAGGAAGGCCGTCTGCCAAAGACGATTCGAACGGAAACCTCACTTGGCAGATAACCTCTGCAAGCGGATTGTTCTCATACCTAACGCGATCGTATTGTTGAATTTTCATTTGAACGTTTAGCCTGTCATTATCTTCTAACACAATGCCTCGTTGGCGCAAGGCCAAGTGTCATTCGGACAGGAAAAACCCGAGGCTCTTCGATTTGGGCAGGTGGTGGTGGCGATCAAAGGCGGGTGTCCGTCGCCAGCGAGGGACTAGCCGAGGACGAAGATTTGCGATCGTGGGTAGAGGCCTGCCGCGTGTTTGTGGGCAACATGCCCATGAAGGTGCCCAAGGTAAGACCCGAATCCAAAACAGCGAAGCGTTGATTGCCCGATGGTGCTGAAAAGTCGCCCGTTTGGTAGCGCGCGAGCATGCCGTTGATGGTGCTCTTGCCACGCTAGATTTGCAAGACAAAGAGGACAATTTGGCTCAAATGGGTGAGAACTCGGAAGCACCCCGCGCGAGGCGTTTTTGGCGGAGTATTGAAGCGTCTCTAATGCCCCGTTTTGCCTCTGGAAAGCGGATTTTGATGCTCGTATTTCACTATGCGGCGCGAAGAGCGAAAAACGGGTCTATCGCCCGTCAGCATTTCATGCCAAATCAGAGCCAAATGTTATCCAATAGGCCTTCAAACCCGCATGGATGCTAGCGCGCGCTAATACTGGGCCATCATGGGGGTGTGTTGCGCGGCGTTATCTAGCATCGCCGAGAGTCTAGCAACTTCACCCTTCGGACCATGGGGGTCATGCCAGGCCAGTGGTCCTGCAGATGTGGCCCCTATGGCGCCAGCGCAAAGTCCCAAACCGCATTGGATGCACCAATGTCGGCGATCGACTTTTTGGCTCTGCCAGTCCTTGGCACTAGTCTGGATGTGCAGGCGGCTTTCCCAGAGTTTTGCGGTATCGGTGCAGGCGGCAACGTGGTGCTGAAATTGCTATTTAGACTGCGCCGCGCGCAGAAACGCCTGCATATGAAAGCCGTTTTGTGCGGGCGATGGTTGGAAGTTCACACCCACGGGGCAGGCGCGTCGGGCCAGGCAGCCACGCTGGAGGCAGTCCGCACCTTCGGGCTTCTCCAGGAAGCTCGCGCAGGTCTCTACCTGGTAGCCGCTGGCGCTGAAGGCAGCCACAGGACAGGTGCGAAGACAGGGTTGGTCGAAGCAGCTTTGGCAGGGGCTGGCGCCGGTGGGCACCGGGGGCAATGCCAAGTCCGCGCCAAGCACAATGGCTGCCCGGTAGGCGTGCCACAGACCATACTGCGGGTGGATCAGCAACCCCAGTGGCGACGCATGCACTGGTTCACAGCGAGCAGCCCAGCGCTGAAAGGGCCAGGCCGGCTGGGCGTCAAATGGGTACAAGGCCAGAGCCCCTACCGATGTGGCGATGGCGTCTACCGTCCTACGCGTCCAGCGGTTCAAGGGATGGGGCTGGCCGTCGGTGGCCTCCTGCGACTCTGAAAACGCCTGCCACATCGCCGGTCCGGAGTTGCCCACCATCAACACCGTGACCGCTTCAGTTCCGTCGGGCAGCGGTGGTATGGCTTCGGTGGGCAGGGGTTTAAAGCCGCCGCGCAGTGCAAACCCAAAGGGCTCCAGCGCCTGCGCAAGATTGGGCTGCAGACCCCGGCTTGCCGTGGTGCGGGAAGTGGCCGCAGGGCTGCGGCTTGGGTCATTAGGGTTCATGGCTTCTTGATTGTGCGGGCAACCGCCTGCTGCCCCGGAGCTTGGCGGCTTGTTAAAGCTTCAGAAATTGGCATATCCAGTGCCGATATACTCGTTCTCGTTTAAAAGGAGTATGCATGGGTTTGGTTCGACGGCTTTGGATTGCGCTGGCTTTGGTCTATGGCCTCTTTCTGGCGTGGCACTACAACTGGTTGGCTAAACCGCTGACGGCAGCAGAGGTAGAGGCCGTGTTGGCCCATGTGGATGGCAAGGGCGCGGTCACGCCCCAAGAGGCAGCCAACCTGCGCCATTTTTTCAGCACGGATGACGGACAGCCGTTTTACAACCTCAACCTAATGGAGTACCGCGCTCAGGCCACCTATGCCGACGGCGTGGCGCATCCTGGCATCTCAACCGGCGTACAAGCCGACGCCGAGTACAGCCGCCTGGTGCTTCCGCTTTTGCTCCGGCGCGGCTCCTACCCGGTATTCGTATCCACCAAGGCTGCGAACCTGCTCAATTCAGCGGGACAGGATGCGGATTTTTTCCAAAAAATCGCAGTAGTGCGTTACCGCAGCCGGCGTGACATGCTCGACATGATTGCCGACCCAGACTATGCACCGGCGGGTCCGCACAAATTTGCTTCCCTGGCGCGCAATGTGGCCGTACCCATGGATCCCGTGATGGTGGTCCATGCCGGCCATCTGGTGCCTGTGCTGCTGGTGCTTATCGGTTTGGCCGGTAGTCTGTTGCTGCAAGCGCGTCAGCCTCTGCGCCCCAGCCGATAGGGCGGCAGCCCGTTCAGCATGCGCCGTCCATAGGCCTGGGTGGTCAGGCGCTTGTCGTAGCAAATCACCTGGGCGCGGTCGTCTTCGGTGCGGATGGCGCGGCCCGTCCATTGCAAGAGCTTGATGCCGGTGGCCGGAATCACCAGCTCGCTAAACGGGTCGCGCCCCACGCTGCGCAGCCACTCGGCGCGCGCCTCGTCCACCGGGTCGCTGGGCGGGGCAAAGGGCAGCTTGGCGATAAACACCGTCTCGCACAGCGCGCCGGGCAGGTCCAGACCCTCGCCAAAAGACTGCAAACCAAACAGCACCGACGCAAAGCCTGCTTCCACCCTTGCCATGTGCGTGGCCAGCAGCCGGGTGCGTGACATCACACCCTGCACCAGCACGCAATCGCGCAGCGCTCCGGGCAGCGCGTCCACCGCGCTGCGCATTTGCGCGCGCGAGGTAAACAGCACCAACGCCCCGCGCTGCACCTGCGCCAGGTCGTGTATCAAATATTCCACCATCTCGGCGGTATAGGCCTCGGCGTTTTTCGGCTCGGCCAGGGTGTGCACCACGGTCAGCGTGCCCTGGGCGGTGTAGTCAAAGGGGCTGGAAACCTCTAGCGCCGTGACATAGGGCTTGTTGGAAAGGCCGGCTTCGTTCAAAAAGTAGTCAAAACTGCCGCAGCTGGTCAGCGACGCGGATGTCACCACCGCGCCGCGCACCTGGCTCCATAAAAACTGGCGCAGCAAGTCGCCTGGCACGATGGGGCAGGCGTGGGCGCTGATGTTGAGGTAGCCGCTCTCGCTCTCGCACTGCAGCCACTTGGCCAAGGGTTGGGCGCCGTGCTCCAGCAGCAGCGCGGCGGTGCCCACCACGCTACTCAGGCGAGGCGACAGACCGCCCAGCTTGGCGTACAGCTGGGCGCACTGCAGCGCCTGGGCAGGGTCTTCTTTGGCCACGGCCTTCACTTCGGCGCCCAGGGCTTCAAGCGCCTTGGACAGGCCCCCGGCTTGGGCGTGGATCAGGGCCACCGGCTCGGTCAGCGCCTCGGGCAGCACACCGTTGCCAAAGCGCAGCGTGCCGTCTTTGCCCTGGGTGCTGGCGTGCACCAGCTCCAGCGCCATGCGGGCAAGCTGCTGCAGCGCGCCCTTGAGCTGGCTGGCCACGGTAGCCACGTCCTCGGTCAGCGTGAGCTGCAGGCTGCTGCTTACCTCGGTCAAGATTTTGGGCAGTTTGTCGAGCCAGCGCAGGCCCGACAAATCCATGCTGCTGCTGAACTGGTCCAGCGCCACAGCGGGCAGGTGGTGGCCTTCGTCAAAAATGACCAAGCAGTTGTCCAGCTCGGGCAGGGTTTTCATGCCCAAAGACGCCAGCACCAGGTCGTGGTTGGCCACGATCACGTTGGCCTCGGCCAGCTTGGTGCGCGCCTGGTAGTAGCTGCATTCGCGGTAGCGTGGGCAGTGGCGAGCGGTGCAGCTGTGGCGCTCGGCGGCCACGGTGCTCCAGTCGCTGGGCTCGGGGGCGTCGTTCAGGGCGTCGCGGTCGCCGTCCCAGCGGCCGTTGGCCAGCAAATTGGCCATGTGTTCGTACAGGCGCATGCGGCGCTCTTCTTGCGCTTCGTGGTTGGCACCGCGCTGGGCGCTTTGTTCTTCTTCAAACAGGTCTTCGTCCACGCCGCCCACGCCCACCAGGCGCTCGAGCTTGAGCTTGCACACATAGCGGCCCCGGCCCTTGGCCAGTGCGTAGGCAAAAGGCTGGTCCATGGCCGCCGCCAGCGCGGGCAGGTCTTTTTGCATTAGCTGCTCTTGCAGCGCCACGGTGGCGGTGGATATCAGCACCCGGGTCTTGCGCTCCAGCGCCATGGCTATCGCCGTGCTGGCATAAGCCGCCGACTTGCCCACGCCGGTGCCCGCCTGAATCACGGCAATCGCCTTGGTCGGGTCGTCGCACTCACCCAGATCGGCACGGGCCAGCGTGTCGGCGACACACTCGGCCATGGCGTGCTGGCCAGGGCGGGTGCGAAAACCCGAGGTGCGGCCCACTACCTTCTCAAATGCAGCCAGGGCGTGTTGGGCGAGGGGGGAAATGGTGGCGTCAGTTGTCAAAGGGAAGCGGTCTCGGTGATCGGGGGAGCGGCGTGGGGCGTGGTCTAGGCCAGGCGCGCAGGCCTTGCTGCGCAAGGAGCGGCCTTGAATATAAGGCCTTGCCCCGCACGCCGCCGCCCGCAGCCCTGCGCCTGCGGCCGCTGCCCGGGCGGGGCGGCGATAATCCAACCGTCCGGCGCCGCGCAGTGATGTGCCGCCGGATTTTTGTTTGCGCTACCCCGGGGCATCTTTTATGCGCCGTACGCGCTGTTTCACCTATTCGGAGTTCTCTTTATGACCACCGTGTTTTCCAACGCGCCTGATGGCGTGCGCCGCCGCTTTTTGCAAACCGCAGGTGCCGCGTCGGCCTTGGCTGCGTTTTCGCCCCTGGGTTTCGCCCAAGCCGAGGCCGAGCGCCAGTTCGCGCCCCAGCCCGGCACTTGGCGCACCTTTGAAATTACCACCAAGGTAGAAATCGCCGCCCCCCAAGGCGCCACGCGCGTTTGGTTGCCGGTCCCCAGCGTCAACACGGGCTGGCAGCAGTCGCTGGAGTCGTCGTACACCAGCAACGGCGCCGCCACTTTGGCGTCCGACGGCCATTACGGCGCGCGCATGCTCTACGCCGACTTCGCGCCCGGCACTTCCAAGCCCTTTGTCGAGCTGACCAGCCGCATTCAGACCCAAAACCGCGCGCAAGACTGGTCCAAAAAAGGCGCGCCTGCTGAATATGCCGACACGCTGGCCGCATGGACGCAGGCTACCAGCCTGATTCCGGTAGACGGCATCGTGCGCGACACCGCCAAAAAGGCCGTCGCCGGCGCCCGGACTGACGTGGAAAAAGCCCAAAAGCTGTTTGACTGGATTGTGCAAAACACCTACCGCGAACCCAAGGTACGTGGCTGCGGCGAGGGCGATATTGCCGCCATGCTGGAGACCGGCAACCTGGGCGGAAAGTGCGCCGACCTGAACGCCTTGTTTGTGGGCCTGTGCCGCTCGCTCGGCCTGCCCGCACGCGACGTCTATGGCCTGCGCGTGGCGCCCAGCGCCTTTGGCTACAAAGAATTGGGCGGCATTCCCGCCAAGCTGCAAGGCGCGCAGCACTGCCGCGCTGAGGTGTATTTGGCTGGTTACGGCTGGGTGGCCATGGACCCGGCCGACGTGGCCAAGGTCATGCGCCAAGAAACCGCGCAGTGGATCAAAGACCCTAAAAACCCGGTGGTTGCCCCCGTCAACAAGGTCTTGTTTGGCGGCTGGGAGGGCAATTGGATGGCTTTTAATACCGCCCACGACGTGACCCTGCCGCACTCCACGGGCCCTCGCCTGGGCTTTTTGATGTACCCCCACGCCGAAACCGCTGCGGGCCGCTTGGACCCCTATGCACCGGACGCGTTCAAGTACCAGATTAGTTCCAAGGAAATTGTGGCCTGATTTCTGACGGACAGTTGAACCCAGCGCCCCCAAGGGCGCTGGCGCAGCCAACTTGCAGGGCGCGAATTCAATCGCTAAACGCATAATGGATGGGCAATTTAGTAACAATGAGCGCGTATGCCAGTCACTCCCTGCCACGCTGAAAGCGAAGCCACCCCTGAGGCCGTGGTTAAACCTGCCACCGCATGCCCACAAAGTCTCCTTCAGAGCTGCGACATTCATGCAACAGGATTTGCATGCCAACGCGGCGCTTGCTGAGCCGTTGGCGCGCCCTGGCGTGCCTGGGACTGCTCCTGTGCACCAATGCCCTGGCGCAGACCCTAAGCATCCGCTCGGACAAAACCATGGCGCCACGCCATATCTTGCTCGTTTTGTCTTTCAATTTGAATGCCGCAACCACGGCATCACCTTGGGCTACAGCGGCAGAAGCGCTCAATGCCAAAGGCATTGCCCTCGCCATTGCCGACGCACCCAGTGACCTAAACCAGCGACCGGTGGCTGACCGTTCTGCGTCGGAGATACGCGCTGGGATTCGCACCGCGTTGCAAGACATTCAGAAAACCCATCCGGGCCTGCCTGTGCATTTGGCTGGGTTTGGCACTGGCGCGGGCAAACTGTTGGACGCCGTGGCAGACCTGAAAGAGGTAGACAAGGTATTGATCGCCAGCGGTGACTTTCGGCCTGACCGCAGCGCAGACTGGGCGGGGTACAGGCATCCGGTAATGCTGTTGCATGCACCAAGTGCGCAGTGCGATCGATCGCCGTACCTGGAGGCCGAGTGGGTAGCCCAGAAAAATCAATTTGCCTTGGTGCAAATCGGGTATCCCCAGACCGATCCCAGGCCCGGCTGCGGGCGCGGCAGCCACCACGTGTTTGCGAACTTGGAGGCCGAATTTGCCACCGCTGTGGCGCAGTGGCTGGACGGCGCGACCGTACCGGCCCAGGTGGGTTATGCCAGCCCGCAGGTGGCGTGGCGGGAGCAATTGCACCATTACAACGTGCCTGCCATGCTGGGCACCGACCGCCTGGAAATGACGCTGATGTTTCCCAACGGAACAGGTCCATTTCCCGTGGCGGTGTTTAACCATGGCGACATCGTTATTGACTCGGTATACATGCGATACCGTTTTCGTTATGTCGACCGCATCGTTGCACGCGAGTTCTTGCAACTTGGCTGGGCGGTCGCCTTTCCCACCCGCCGCGGTGTCGGTCTGTCCGAAGGCATCTATCCGTTCAGAAACTTTCATGTGAACGACGGCGACCCCACTTACAAGGCGCGCGTGCACGCCCAGGACATATTGCCGGCACTGGAGTTCCTCAAGACGCAGGCCGACCTCGATGCCAGCCGAATGCTGGTGATGGGCCAAAGCGCCGGAGGCTATGCCGCCATGCACATTGCCAGCCTCAACCTGCCCAACGTGGTGGCCGCCATCAATTTTTCGGGAGGGCGAAGCGACAAAGTCGGCACCGGTGAAGCCGGCTTTCTGAACAACACCATGGTCAATGGCTTTGCCGAATTTGGCAAGACCACCAAGGTCCCCATGTTGTGGGTCTTTGCAGAAAACGACAGCCGTTACAGCGCCAACACGATACGCGCCAGTTACCAGGCTTTTTTAGACGCAGGCGGCAAGGCCACGCTGTCGCTGAGTCCGCCCATCGAGGGAGATGGCCACTTCATCCACAACAGGCCCGAACTCTGGCGCAAGGCCTTGCGGGACTATCTGTCTGAAACCAAGGGCACTTTTCGCACGCAATGAACCCACGGAAGTTTTTCGATCACCGCCGCGTCTTTGCCGCCTTCACCTTAGTGCGCTTGCGCTTCAATTGGCGGTCGCTCAAGGCGCCGTATGGGGTGGTGGCCTGTTTACGCGGTTGGTCGGCGGCGTAAAAACGAGCTTAAGGCAGCGGCCAGATTCCATTGAGGAGCGTCAATTATGCGAACCAAACCACGTGCCCTCGATGCAGCAACCCGCGTTACTGCCTTAGCCGCCAGTGGGTGGCCGGTGCGCCTTACGGCACTCGCGGCGGTGCTAAGCCTGTCTGGCTGCGGTATGGAAACCGCAGCTACCGCTGTGAGCGCGGCCAAGCTGCAGGCTCAGCAAGCCCAAGCAGCGCTACAGAAGTTGGAATCTGCCAAGCAGCAGCTAGACGAGGCGAATGCGCAGATGGAGGTACGCAAGAAACAAATGGACGCCGCAACCCAGTAGCTGGGCTCTGCAGACCTTGCAAGTTCGGTGCAGTCACACCGTAAGCGTGTGCAACCAGGACGCTTGCTACAAGGGCCCAGGCCACCTTCCAAATGTGCCACCTGGTTGTCAACACCGAGCGTTGCATTCGGGCCAACGGCGAGCGAATTTGCGGTCTGACCGCTTCATTTGAGCCCAAACGCTAGCCACAGACGCCTGCATTTATCCTCTGCGGTATTTGTCGGCTTGCGTCTCGCCGGGCCCTTGGAAAAGCGTGGCCGCCCCTGCGTTACGCCACCAAGCTATAAGCCGCCAAGTTTTCCCCCACGCTGCGCAAGACCGCCACGTCTTGCTCGCCGCGCAGGCCGCTAAAGGCCAGCACCAGGCGTTCGCCTGTGGTGGTTTGGGCCTCCACGCCGCCTTGCCAGCCGATGAACTCGGGGTGGGGAATGCCAAAAGCGTCGGGGTTGAGCTGCCCGGAGTACACCAGCGTCTCGTAGCTGCCCGTGGCGTGGCCGGTGCGCCAGACCTGCAGGGCTTTTTTCTGGGCTACCAGGGCGGCTTGACGTTGGCGCACAGGGTCGGTGCCGTAGATGCGCATGGCGGTGTTGCCCTCGTCGTCCATGGCGCACAACACGCAGTTGCCCTGGCCAATGGACCAGTCTTCAGACGCCTGCAGCACGGTGGGCAGCAGGCGTGCAATTTCGTCGCCGATGGCGTTGCTCAGGGTTTGGAATTCAGTTCGGTTCACGCAAATATCCTCGGTTTCAGTAGTCGATTTGCTGGCTGCCGTGCCAGAACTTGCCGGTTTCTTCCCAGGGCAGGGCGCAGACCTCCAGGGTGCGGCGCGCACCGTCGGCGGGTTCGCCCGGGGCGTTAGGGCCGCCCAGATCGGTGCGCAGCCAGCCAGGGTCTAGTGCGTTCACGGCCACCTGACCGCGCAATTCGCCCGCCCACAGCAGCGACATGCCGTTGAGCGCGTACTTGGTCAGGCGGTAGGTGGGCATGTCGGGCGTTTCGCGCAGCGCTTGCAGCGTGCCGGCACCGGAGCTGAGGTTGATGACGCGGGGTTCGCGGCCTTTTTTCAGTAAGGGCACCAGGCGGTAAATCAGCTCGTGCTGGGCAAACACGTTGATACGCCACTGCTCGTTAAGCATTTCCAGGCCTTCTTCGTACCAGTCTTTCTTAAAGACCTGCACGGCGGCGTTGTTGACCAGGATGTCGAGCGAATCCCACTGTGCGGCCACTGCACTGGCAATGGTGGCCGGGGCGCTGGCGTTGGCCAGGTCGGCCAGCACGGGGGTGAAGTTTCCTAGGGCTTTGAATTCTTCGGCGGCCTTGGCCAGCCGGTCCGCGTCGCGCGCGGTGCCGATGACGTGGGCACCGGCTTTGAGAAAGAGCTTGGTGCTCTCGTAGCCCACGCCGCGGGAGGCGCCGGTGAGCACAATGCGTTTGCCGTTCAGGTTTGCTGTCATAGTGAATTCCTTTTAAAAATGGTGGTTAAGGTGTTTTCTTGGGCTGGTAATGGCTGTTCAGGTACGCGCTCACCCAGACCAGCGGCGCGTTCCAGTTGATGGCGACTTCGTTCACGCTCCAGGCTTCGCCATGGTCGGCGTAGCACTTTTGCGGTGGGCAGCCGGCAATGCCCATGGCTTTGACGTAGGGGTCTTGTAACCCGCTGTTGGGTCCGCCGGAGAGCACGCCGGGCGGCACGCCAGGGAAACGGGCGTTGGCTTGATGGGCCCAAAAGCGGTGGTGCGGGTTGACCAGGGTTTTGTTGCCGTAGCCGCTGACATAGGACTGGCCCAGGCCATTGCGCCCGAGCAGGTAGTCCAGCCCCAGCACGGCGGCGTCCACATATTTGGGGTTGGGCGCCAGGTCATTGGCCACGGCCAGCATGATGGCGTTATTGGCCACAAAGCTGCTGGAACCCCAGGGGTATTTGCCGTTCGGGCCGCCGTTGAAGGGGAAGCGGTAGGCCTGTTGCCCGACCAGGGCCAGGTAGCTGTCGGCTGCGCCTAGCACTTTTTTGCGCTGCTGTTCGCGTTCTGGTGCGCTTAAGTTGTTGGGTGCAGTCACCAGGGACAAGGTGCCCAGGGCGTCGGTTTTGGCCCAGTTCATGGAGCTGGGTGCGCCGTCCACTTGGGCGGTTAGGGTGCTCCAGTACCTGGAGGTCAGCAAATCGCTGCGGTAGGCGCTCTGGCCGGTGGTGATGAACAACTCGGCGGCGGCCCAGAAGAACTCGTCCTTGACGTCGTCGTCCTCGTAGGCGCCGCCGCCATTGCCGTCGGTCACCTTGGCGTACACGGCGGGGTACTTTTTGGCTGCAGCCCAGGCGCGCTCGGCGGCGGCGAGGCATCGTGCAGCAAACGCGTCGTCAATGCCGCGCCACAGACGCGCTGCCTGCGCGGCCACGGCCGCCAGGTTGAGCGTGGCCGAGGTGGACACCGGGTGCAGAAAGCGCTTTTGCTTGGTCTCGGCCTCGTCGGGGCGTATGCCCAGCGCGGTCCAAAACTCGTCGTGGATTTTCAGGTGCACCATGCCGGCCTGCGCCGAGTCGGCCGGGGCTTGCATTTTGAGCAAAAACTCCAGCTCCCAGCGCACCTCGTCCAGCAGGTCCGACACGCCGTTGCCGCTTTCGGGAATGGTGAGGCTGCGATCGGCCAAGGTGGTGGTGTCGCCGCGCAGTTTGTTGCGCTCGTACAGGTTGAGCAGCGTCCACACCGCAATGCCGCCGTTGACGACGTACTTGCCATGGTCGCCTGCGTCGTACCACCCGCCGCTTACGTCAAGGCTATAGCTGCAGCCCGAGCCCTTGAGGCAGGGCACCGACTTGTCGCTGGTGGCGTGGCCGGACGGGCGTTGCCACTGCGACTGGCGCGCGTAGGGCAGGGTGATCTCAATGCCGCTGCGGTTTTGGTAGTAGTAGTTCATGGCGTCCACCGTGAGCTGCTGGTACAGATCGGCCGCGATGCGAAACGCAGTGGAATGGTCATCGCCAACGGCCAATACATAACCCTCGCCCGGCGCGCTGTAAGCGGAAAAATCGACCAGATGCACCGACTCTCCCGATTCTTTGTCCCGCCCCAGCGGCTCGGTTTGGCCGCTGGCGACAGCGTTGCCGCCTTGCAAGAGCTGCCAGCGAAGGGGTTTGGTGGAGTTGCTGGCGTACCCAGCGACCTTGCGGCCCTGGGGAAAGTAGCCAACCTGGTTGATCCGGATGGCGGCAATGGCGCCCTTCACCGAAGGTGGTGGTGCGGTGAACTGGGGGTCGGTCAAATACACATCGTCAATGCAAACAGAGAGCGGCTTGCCTGCGCCGGCCAATGCGCCGCCCATGTGCAGCGCGAATTCGGCGGCAGGGTCGGCGCTGCTATTCATTACGAACTTGGCTTTGACCTGTTGCGGCTCGCTCGAGATGGGCAGGTTTTGCGCCCAGTATTCGGTGTGGGGTGGCCCGGCCATGCCCACTTTGGCGCGCACCGTGGACGGTCGATCGGCCCAAATTTTGAAGCTCACCGTGTAGGTGTGGCCGGTTTGAAGCGCGAGCTGGCGCTGGCGCACCTGCACGTCCCAGGGGTTGGCGCCTGCGTTGCTGACGGCAGTGCACAGAGCGCCGGCCTTAATGCCCGATTCACCCAGGGCCGGAGCCGATATCTCGCTCACCCAGGGCAGGCTGGAAGTCCCGTCGAAGCTGGCGTTTTGAATTAGATTGTTCGCTTGCTGTGGGGTCGTGGTGCCCGTTTGGGCTTGGCTGGCGCAGCACAGGATCAGGCATGCGGCTGCCCACAGGCTTGATAAGCTGCGGCCGGAGTGAATGGGGTACATGGTGCTCAGGTCAAGAGGTTGGTGGAGGCAGCGGCGAACTGCGCGCTGGTCATGACAAACAGCGCGCCCGCCAAGTTGGTGGCGGGCCAGGCCAAGCCGTCAGCGGTCCTCTTCGAGTGAGAAAAGTCCTTGTGTGAGCCGATTTGCACGGTGGCTGAGCGAGTGCTCGTCGTGGTGTAGCTTGAGGTAGCAGACTTGGCTTGCACCGTGGTGGACACGCCCAACACCAACGCCGCTGCCCACACCGGGCGACGATGCGCTGCCGATCGCATTTGTCCTGTGACTGCTGGTTGGCGCCTTCGTTCGAAGGCTCGCGCTTGGGGACTGTGGAGATTCACTGCAATGTTCCTTGGTGGGTGGGGTGGGTGGGGATGCAACTCTGGCGTTCACCGTTGGCGCGCCGTCGTTGCAGGTGCCAGGCCAATCAGGGCAGCAGGCTGATAGCGCCAATGCTGAAATGGGACGCGCGGGCTTTCACCGGGTCGCTGGTGTCGGCCACTTCGACCATCGCAAAGCGCGGCAGCGTTTGCGCAACTGTGGCGCCATTGGCACCGCAATAGGCCTCCGGCGCAAAGCGCGAGAACGGGATTTCATACACCGTGTCCTTGGCTGTGACCACTTGGGTAAAACTAGGGAAGCAGCCGCTGTCGCGTACCTTGACGTCTGTGCCGTTGATGCGCAGGCGCAGCTTGGCGCCGTTGGGTGCGGCCAGGCGAATGCGCAGGGTTTTGTAG
This sequence comes from Comamonadaceae bacterium, assembly GCA_947450895.1. Lineage (GTDB taxonomy): Bacteria > Pseudomonadota > Gammaproteobacteria > Burkholderiales > Burkholderiaceae_C > Allorhodoferax. The sequence continues at coordinate 18,123 of CANFWT010000007.1, forward strand.
CCCGATGCGTCAATTGGCTGGTTGTTACCCGCTTCGATACTCACCCCCAACCCGGCCCAGGCACTGGCGCCTTTGGCGACAAAGTTTCCGCGTACTTCGAGCATGTCGCCCTTGGTGGTCAGCGCGTCCATGAGCACATCGCCCGCCTTCTCAGCGTAACTAAAGGTGTTGATAAAGCCGCCTTGGGCGGTGGTCGCGGTGGCCGCTCCAAACGTGGCCCAGGTCCGCTCTGCAGCGGCAGGGGCTGCTGTTGGCGCTACCGACGCGCCAACGGCTGCTGGGGCGGTAGCGACGGCGGGCGCCGGCGCCGATGTTGCTGCAGCGGGCTTGGCGGAATTGGCGGCGCAGCCGGCCAGCGTGGCCAAGGCCAGTCCTGCAAACAGCGGTGCCGCGCGAAGTTGGAGCGAAGGGGATGTGGTCGGTGTTGTCATGCTAAGTCTCCTGTGATGGGATAAATGGATAGAAAAAGAACAAAAAGGACGGTCAAGTGTTCAAGGGTTAAGGGCGCTGGTGCCGTACAGCGCCTGGGTGATTTCGGGGCGAAACTGGTTTTGCACCGGGTCGTACACACCAAAGCCCGCCGCCAGCTCCCAGTAAGTCCACGGCATGCCACGCTGGGCCATCTGCTGGCGCATGGTGCTGAGGTAGTTCACGCGCGCAGCCAGGGGGGCGGTTGAGTAGGCACCAAACTCGCCTACAAATACCGGGTAGCCCTTGAGTGTTGCCTGGGTTTGCGCTTTGTCCAGCAGTTGGGTGATGGTCCGGGTTTGCGCTGCGTCACAACAGGTCACGCCGGTGGGCAGCTTGGGGCTAATCCACTCAGCGCCTTGGTGGGTAAAGGTAAATGGCTCGTAGGAATGCACCGTCAACACCAAGTTGGGGTCGTGGGGCAATTCCAACTGTGCCAGGTCGTTGGCAGAGTTCCAGTGCGTGGGGCCAATCACCAGCACCCGCGTGGGGTTGGTCTGGCGGATCACCCGCACTGCGCGCGACACCAGGTCGTTCCAGGGGCGGCTGCCGTCACTTTGGGTATCGAGCAGCTTGTGCGGCTCGTTGTAGGGTTCGAGCAGCAGCCGGGCGTCGTGCTGTGCAAAGCGCTTGGCAATTTGCGCCCACATCGCCAAAAAGCGCCTGCGCACCAGCGCGTGGTCGGCGCTGTCTGGCACAGCGGCTTCGCCATCGTCTACGTTGTCGCCGTCCAACTGGCGGTAGTGGTGCATATTGAGCACCACCACCACGCCGCGCGCCAGCAGCTTGTCCACCACGTCCACCACCCGGTCCATGAAGACCGGGTCTATGGTGGCCTGGGCGTCTGCGCTGGCATGGTTGCTCCAGCGCACGGGCAGGCGCACGCTTTGAATGGCTGGGTCGCTGCCGCCCACCAGCGCAATAAAGCGGTCCTCGGCGCGCACGCCCCACGCACCCTCGCTGGGCGCGTCAAACATATTGCCAAAGTTCACGCCCCGCCCAATGGCCAGCGCCGCCGCACGCGCCGCGTCAGACGCCACGGGTGGCGTGGCCAGCGTGTCCATCAGCGGGTAGTCGGCCAGCCACATGGGATCCTTGGACGACGCTGACGTGCCGCCACCGGCTCCGCTGCACGCCGTGAGAAGGGCGCAGGCTGCTGCGGTGAGTAAATGCAGCGCGGAGCGCCGGGGGGGAGTGCGTGGCATAAAGGGCATTCGCCTTGGTGCGGTTTGACGGGCCGGGGTGCTGCAGTGCCCGCTTAAGGCGCTACCACCCAGTTCAACGTACTGAGCGTGACGTTGATGGTGGTTTTGCCGGTGGTCTCCATGCGGTCGGTGATTTCGATCTTGTCGAAGTTCGCCAAGTCCTCCGCAGTAGCTTTTTCAGAGGTACAGGTCGCAGTGCTGTCGTTGGACGATTTGAAGTCTGACAAAGCAACCGTGAACGCCGTAGCCCCTGTGGTTGGCAAAGTGGACTTGTAAGTAGGTGTGCAAGCTCCTTCCTTATAGTCACTGGCTTTTAAACGGATAAGAATTTCCGTGTTGCCACCTGAGGCCAAGGTAAAGCCCAGACTGGTTTTATTCTTGGCGCCCGTGGGTTGGGCGTTGACGTGCAACACTCCAAGCGCGGTGCTCCAATTTGCTGTAATCGCGACCCGACTACCCGCCAAGACCCAAGGGGCTGCACCGCCAGTGGTAAACGTGGTGGTTCCGCCATCGGATACCTGCTTGGTAGTGTCCCCAGCTGGGCCGAAGCCGCCAGCGTACGTGTAGTCCACTACCACCGGCGTTGTCGTAGGCGTCGGAGGCTCCACCACTGGTAATTCCATTGACCACTGCATGGGCTTGCCGATGACTACATTGACCGTGTTTGTACCTGCCGCGCCCTTTATCTCTCGTACCTGGATGCCCGTCACGTTTTTGAGTGCATCTGGGGTGTTCGGGTCGGTCGTTTTATCGGGCCCGCACTTGCCTTGGTCGGGGTTGTTTTCCAGCTTGAAGTCCGTCAGCGCGATCGTGAAGTTCTGGGCTGTGGGGGCCAGCTTGGTGACCTTGAACGTCGGGTAGCACTCCTTCTTTGCGCCAGACGACATCAGCATCAGCGTGACCTCCGAGTTGCTGGTGGACGCCAGCGACAGCTTCAAGCTCTTGTAGCTCGACACATCTTGCGCTGCGTAGAGATTGAGTTGTCCTGCTACGGTGCTGCCAGCATCGCTAGTGTCAGTGCGTGTGCCGGTGAGGGTGTAGTCGTTGGCGTTCGTTGCCACCGCACCCGCGGCTGCGCCAGTGCCGTACTGAAATGCCCCAGTGGTGCAAATGCCCACGTTGCCATTTGTTGTGGAACTGCAAGGTGGTAACTGCGGTGGTGGTGTTACGGGCTCCTCCATAGACCACTGCATGGGCTTGCCAATGACGACTCGGACTGCGTTCGTTCCGGTGTCGCCTTTGGTTTCGCGTACTTGAATCTCGGTCACGCTTTTGACAGCGACCGCAGTGTCTGGGTCGGCGTAGGGCACGGTACTGCATTTGGCATCCGGGTTTTTGGCCATCGCAAAGTCGGTCAACTTAATGGTGAAGGTCTGGGCCGTGCCAGTCAGTCCTTCGACCGTGTAGCTGGGGTAGCAGGGATTTACTTTGGCGGCACCAGACGACCCGAGCATAAGCGTCACCGCAGTGTTGCTGGTCGACGCCAGCGAAATCTTTAGGCTTTTGTAACTTGATACATCTTGCGCGGCGGACAGCTGGAGCTGTGCTACGACGGTGCCCCAGGCTTTAGCGGCGGCAGTTCGCGTGCCTGTGAGGGTGTAGTCGCTGGCATTGCTGGCCACTGCGGCGTCAGTTGCGCCGGTGTCATATTGGAAGGCAGTTGCGCTTTTGATGCTTACAGCGCAGTCGCTAGAAGCCGTGCAAGCGTCTGGTGGGGTGCCGGTATTGTTGATGGGCAAGCCTTCACCGCCGCCCCCGCAGGCGACCAATGCGGCAGCAGTGGCACCCAGCGTTGCTGCGGTGCGCAGCCAATGGTTAATTTTGTTGAACATAGATGCCTCCAAAAACTTATCTTTTGCGTGCTTAATTGAATCGGCTTGCCGCCCCGCCGCGTGCTACGGCGGGGCATGGGCCCGTGTGTGACAGCGTTGAAAAATGCCTGATTGCAAAGAGTCGGTATGCCGAGCGCTTGTTTCGCGCTCTTGCTACCAGTTGGCCTCAAGCTGAATGCCCGCAGACGATCCAGAGCGGCTGTCGCCAAACACCTGGCCCACGCGCATGTCAGGCCCGTAGCCGTTCTGGGACAAAAAGGCCTGTCGCGCCGCTTCGTTCCAGTTGGCGTGGGTGTAAAACACGCGGATGGTGGGGCGCGAGCCAGCGTCCGCGCCAGCCGAGATGGCGCCAGCGATGGTGAATTTTGTAAGGCTGCGCATGTCGCCGCCCTCAGGATTGACGCGGTCGTTGGAGACTTCCAGCAGCAGGCGCAACGGCCCTTTAATGCGTGTGTCGCTGCGCAATCCAACACCCACCCAGGTCGACTTAGCGTTGGTGGCCGCGCTGAGGTCGGTCTGGTCGCGCCATTGAGCCAGGCCTTCGAGCGTGGTGTTCCAGCTCGGAATGGGCATGGTTTGTTGTACAAAAGCGCGCAGGTTTTCAAAGTTCAGCGGTCCGCCCTCATTTGCGGCCACAGCGCGGTCTTGGCGCACACCCAGCAGCGTGTCGCCGCCAAATACCATGCCCTTGAAGTTTTGGTACACCCCCAGAGAGTGCCCATCCGCCTCTTGCACGGCCGGGGTCACAGTGGGGTTGGCACCGGTGGTGATGGCGTTGGAGGCTGATGTTTTGTAGTGGGTCAGGTAAACGGACAGTTCGCCGTTTTTGAAGGTGGGAATGTTGGTAACGCGCAGTGGCAGGGCGATACGGTTGGAGTTGACCGCAGTGCGCGGATTACTGATGACGGCCACACTGAACTTGCCGTACACGCCAAGCGCGATGTCCTCTATGCCAGCGCCGTCACCGTCGTTGGTCTCTACGTCCTGGTCGGTCAGGTTGAGGTTCAAGCCGTTGTAGAAGCGCCGACCGGCCCACACCCGGCCGCCACCGAGTTCGGCCACAGGCGAAGCAAAGGCATACATCTCGCCAAAGCTGGCATTGAGTTGGTCATTGTTACCGTCGCCATACTCGTGAAATGCGCGCGGTGTCACCTGCACGCCCCATTGGGCGCCCTGGAATTCGCCCACTTTGGCTCTGATGGTGGGTTGAATCAGGTAGCTGCATTCGTTGCCAAGGCGCCAGGCCTTGTCAGCGCCCGGTAGCTTGAAACAAACCTGCTGGCCGCCTTGCGAATTGGTGCCGGTACCGAGGCGTGCATAGCCGCTGAAATCAATGTCTGCGGCCCCGGCAAGGCCAAATACCAGGCAGCCCATGATCAGGGCCAGCTGTTGTTTTCGTTTCATCATATCGTCTCCTGTGGTGGTGAGTGCTTGGTGGTAGGCGTATCAAGCGGGGGTGGCGTCAAGCGCCAAACGCGCTCCGTTGTTGGTAAAAAGGTGCGTCTTTTGGGGGTTGGGAATCAGGCCCACCACGCTGCCGCGTTCGCAGCGCGGTCCCGCTGGGCTGGTGCGTAAGGACACCGTGGTGTCTGTACCCAGAAGTTTGGTGTGCACCAGCACGGTGTCGCCAAGGTGTTCGACCAGTTCGATCTGCGCCGCGAGTCCTTGGTCTGCTGCACCTAAGGTGATGTCCTCTGGACGTACGCCCAACACACAGGGCTCTGTCACCCGGTAAGGTGCAGTCCAGGTGCTATCGCCGCTTTGAAGGAGAGCCGTCGGAACCGCGCCCAGCGGCACGCAGGGCACAAAGTTCATGCGGGGTGCGCCTAAAAAGCCAGCTACAAACTGGTTTTGTGGGTGCTCATACAGGTCCAGGGGGCTGCCCACCTGTTCTACGATGCCTCGGTTGAACACGGCAATGCGGTCTCCCAGCGTCATTGCCTCTACTTGGTCGTGCGTGACATAAATCATGGTCGTGCCCAGCTCTTTGTGTAGCTTGGACAGCTCAATGCGCATTTGCACGCGCAAGCCTGCGTCCAGGTTAGAGAGCGGCTCGTCAAACAAAAACACCTTGGGGCTGCGCACAATGGCGCGACCAATGGCCACCCGCTGGCGCTGTCCACCGGACAAGGCCTTGGGTTTGCGGTCCAACAAGGGCGTAATTTGCAAAATTTCGGCCACATCGCCCACGGCTTTTGCCACTTGTGCTCGGGACATGCCAGCGAGCTTGAGCGCAAACCCCATGTTCTCGGCCACGGTCATATGCGGGTACAAGGCGTAGCTTTGGAACACCATGGATATGCCGCGCTGTGAAGGAGGAAGGTCATTGACCACCGCGCCGTCAATCAGCAACTCCCCCGCACTGATGTCTTCCAAGCCTGCGATCATGCGCAGCAAGGTGGACTTTCCGCAGCCCGAGGGCCCCACGAAGACGGCGAATTCGCCATCGGCAATGGACAGGTCGATGCCGCGCAAAACCTCGGTGCCGCCGACGTAGGTCTTGCGCAAATTTCGAATCGTCAGAGCTGCCATGGTTGCGCCTCCTTGTGGTTGATTTGCGTCGCGAGGGACCGCGTGGTGCGAATGAGCTCGCGGTACCAGTAGGCCGAGTCTTTGGGTGTGCGCCGCTGTGTCTCGTAGTCCACATGCACCAGGCCGAAGCGCTTGGAGTAGCCTGAGTCCCACTCGAAGTTGTCCATCAAGCTCCAGTAAAAATAGCCACGTATGTCCACACCTGTGTCACGGGCCCGGGCCAAGGCTTCAAGGTGGCGCCGCACAAAGTCAATCCGGCGCGGGTCATGCACACGCTGGCTCCCCAAAGGAGTGGCCTCGAGTCGATCGGCTTCAGCCATGCCGTTTTCGGTGATATAGATGGGTGGCAGCTTGTAGTCACGGTGCAGCCCGGTAAGCAACTCATACAGCCCATCGGGATAGATTTCCCATCCCATGTCGGTGGCACCCAACTGCCGGGGCGCTGGCGCTGCGCTGGCGCTTGCCCAAAAGCGGGTGTAGTAGTTCACTCCTAAAAAGTCCATGGGTGCGGCAATCAGTTCCATATCGCCTGGATGCACCTCTGGGTAAATGGTGAGACCCGGGTCCTGCGGGTAATGCCCCAAAAAGAGCGGGTCCATGTACCAGCGCACAAAACCGGCGTACAGCGTGTGCGCAAGTGCCACATCAGCCGGGTCCGAACTGGCAGGTGTCGCTGACGAATGGTTCAGCACAATTCCCAGTGGCGCCTGCACGCCGGCTGCCCGCATGGCTTGCATGGCAAGTCCGTGCGACAGCAGCAAGTGGTGAGAGACCTGCACGGCCATGGCCTCGTCGCGAAATCCAGGCGCAAACTGCCCGGTCTGGTGGCCCAGCACCGCTGTGCACCACGGTTCGTTGTGGGTGGCAATGCTTGCTACTCGGTCACCAAGGCGGCGGGCTACTGCCTCCGCATAGGCGGCAAAGCGAAAGGCGGTGTCGCGATTGGCCCAGCCGCCTGTTTCTTGCAAGGCTTGCGGTAGGTCCCAGTGGTACAGAGTGACGTGAGGTTGCAGGCCATGGGCCAGCATCTGGTCTACCAGACGGTCATAAAAATCCAGTCCTTGCGCGTTCCAGGTGCCGGCGCCAGCGGCTTGAACCCGCGGCCACGCCACCGAAAAGCGGTAAGCGTCAACCTCCAGGCTGCGTATGAGCTCCAGGTCCTGCGGCCAGCGGTGGTAATGGTCGCAGGCGATATCACCGTGGTCGCCATTGCGCGTTTTACCTGGGGTGTGTGCGAAGGTGTCCCAAATGGAAGGACCGCGTCCCCCGGCATCGGCGCCACCCTCGATCTGGTAAGCGCTGGTGGCAACGCCCCATACAAAGTCTTTGGAAAGCGTGGTCAATGCGCTTGCGCTGGGCAGTTCTCCGTGTTTCGTCACGGTGTCGTTGAGGAGGGGTGTCATAGGCGGGTGATGGAAGTGTTTGAATCGTGCGGGTGGGTGGGGTTGGGTTGTTGCATGCGATCAGCTCTTGACGGCGCCGGCGGTCAAGCCATCAATCAGGCGGCGCGAAGCCATCGCAAAAATGATGAGCAAGGGCACTACCGCCACTGCAGCGCCGGCACAAATGGCGCCCCATTGGGTTTGGCCAGTGCCTTGCAAGGCGCGCAGCGCCAGCGGCACCGTGTAGCGGTCCATATCGCGCAAAATCACCAGCGGGCCCATGAAGTTGTTCCACGAGCTGATAAAAGTGATCAGGCCCAAGGTGCCCAGCGCTGGCGTGATGAGCGGCCAGACGATGCGCACAAAGATGCCAAATTCGCTGCATCCGTCCATGCGCGCGGCCTCAATGAGTTCTTTCGGCACGGCGGCGCTGATGTACTGGCGCATCATGAAAATTCCCAACGCGCCGCATGCACCAGGAACGATGAGCGCGCGATGTTGGTTCATCCAGCCCAACCAGCTCATGGTCAGAACGGTGGGCACTAGCCCTACGAAACCTGGCAAGAGCATGGTGGCCATCACCGCGCCAAACAAGCGCTCGCGGCCCCGAAAATCCAGCAGAGCAAATGCATAACCTGCCAAGGAGCAAAAAAACAGATTCAGCGCGGTGACGGCCAGTGCCACGTAGGTGCTCCAGCCCAGGTTGTTCCAAAAGTAGGGCAAGGCTTTGAGCAGTTCGGCAAGGTTTTCCACGAAAGCGGAGCCAAACCACAGCGGCGGGGGCACCGCCAAAATTTCGCTGTTGGTGTGGGTCGCAAACACAAACATGAAATAGAACGGCGCGAGCATCATCAAGCCGCCAAGCAAGACCACGGCATAGCCCAGCAACAGCCCAGGCTGGGCGTAATGTTTTGTTGGGGACGCGGTAGGCGTGCGGCCAGGAATCGGCGCCGAGTTCGGCTGCGTTATGGCGGTTGAATGGGTCGGTGTCATAGTTCTGAGCCTTTGTCTCTTTGGCTTAATCGCGCTGGCCCAAAAGGCGGTTGTTGAGCCAGGTGGCAGCGGCAATCAGCATGAAAAGCAACCAGGCGATGGCCGAGGCAGTACCAAAATCGCCGTCAGTAAATGCCACGCTGTACATGTGCATCGCTGCCGTCTTGCCCGCTTGGTCTATGCCGCCGGTGCCGCCCGTCAGAATGAAAGGCTCTTCAAACAGCTGCAGATTGCCAATGATGGTCAGCGTGACTGCGAAGAAGGCCATGGGTTTGAGCAACGGCAGCACCACATGGACAAACTTTTGCCAGCTATTGGCGCCATCCATCACAGCCGCTTCCAGCACGTCTTTGGGGATGGTCTGAATCGCCGAGAGGTAGAGCACCACGTTCCAGCCCACGTAGCGCCAAAAAACGACAAAGGAAATCATCCACTTGGTGTACTGCGGCTGGGCCCAATCGATGTTGGACGCGGGCATCCAGTTGCCCAGCAGAGGCGCATCTTTGAGCGAAGACAGCACGGCATTGACCACTCCAAAGTCTTTGGAAAACAAGGTCGAGAAAACCAGTGATATCGCCACCGAAGAAGTGATGAAGGGCAGAAAGTAAATTCCCACCACGGCATTGCGCCAGCGGCCAAAAGCGGTGTGTAAAAAGTAGGCCAGAGGCATGCCTACCAGGTGCTGCGGCAGGCCTGAGACCAGAGCGAGCCAGAAGGTGTTGTAGAGCGCGGCGCGCAACCAGTCATCGGACTGCAAGGCGTACAGGTAGTTTTCAAAACCGACCCATTCCATAGCAGCCAGTCCCGCTGCGGGATCCCAGCTGTGCAGAGACAGGTAAATGGAGAACACCAGCGGGAACAGTCCAAAGGCGCCAAACAAAAGGAAGAAAGGGCTGACAAACAGGTAGGGCGCCCATTTGCGGGGCTGGCGCCACGTAGAAGCTGTGGTTTTCATGACTGAAGGTCCGTTCGGGTGAGTGGGGTGTCGGTGGCCAGTGCAAGGCGGGTGCCCTACTTGCGGCGCACCCTGCGCTCAATGCCAGACTTGGCGTCGGCCAAGGCCTGCTTGATGTCCTTGCCCTGCTCAAGCACTTTGTCAAGCTCGGCGCCCACAATTTCTGCAGCCACCGGGTCGTAGCGGTCCACCGCCACGGCTGGAATGCGTTCGGCTGCAGCCTTCCACAATTGCCGCGCTTTTTGCCCTGCTAAAAATTCAATGGGTTGGTCGATGAAAGCGTCGCTTTGGGCCTCGATCAGCGAAGGAAACGCGTCCATATTTCGAAAGGCTTCAAGTTGCTGGTCTTTGTTGAGCGTGAGGTACTGCACAAATTTCCATGCCGCGTCTTTGTTGGCGGCTTTTGCAGGCACGGCATAGAACGAACCGCCATAGGCTGCAAAGGCGCCGGCGGGAAGCTGTGCGGAGCGCCACTTACCGCTGGTAGTGGGAACAATCCAATTTTTCAGGTGACCCGAAAGCCAGGCCCCCATCATTTGGGCTGCGATCTTGTCCCGGCGAAAACCTTCGCTCCATTCATTGGTCCAGGCGTTGACCTTGGCATCAATACCGGCTTGTCGTGCCTGTCGTGTCAGTTCAAAAGCACGCTCGAACCGCTCGCTGGCCACCAGGCTTTTGCCCTTGCCGTCAAAGTAAATGCCCTCGCCATCTTTCAGGCCTGCGCGGATGTAGATGTCCTTGATGTCGGTGGCATTGGCCAGCATGTAAGCCCCGGTGTTGGCTTTCACCTTTTTGCCCGCATCGATGAAGCCCTGCCAGCTTTTGGTCATCTCGGCTTCCGTGACGCCGGCTTTTTGCAGCAGGTCCGTGCGGTAAAACAAGGCGCCAGGCCCAATGTCCACCGGCAGGGCTGCCAGCGCTCCCTTGCTGTTAGTGGCCGCCGGTACGGCGAACTTGGCGATCTTCGCGACTTGGGTCGACGCGTTGTAGGGCGCCTTGGAGAGATCTTCCAAACCGCCAGACTCTGTGAACTTACCGATAAAACCCATGTCAATGCCCATGACATCAGGCAAATTCGTACCGGTCGCCAAAGCGGTCGTCATGGCCGTGTGGTGGTCTGGGTAGGCCATGCTCGAGAGCTTGACCTCTACGTCCGGGAACAGCTTTTTAAAGCCGGGGATGGCAGCCTTTACGCCGCGGTCCAGGTCTGGAAACGATGACACAGTGATGGTCACCTTCTCCGCGTGGGCAGTGCAGCCCAGAGCCAGAGCAACCATGGCGAGCAGAGGTTTGAAGCGGGGTTTCATGCAGGGCACTCCGGTGGTGGGTCGAGGGTTATCTTTGACGTCTTCATTTTTTTGAGCCGACTTAGGCTCCGTACTTTCTCTATTTTTGAAATCGATTTCACGTAAATTCTAGAGGTCGTTTTTTGAAGTTTTTACTAGTACAAACCCTAGTAGTTATCAAAAATATTATTATAAATTTTAAAAAAAACGCCAGAGAAGTTGGCGCCTAAAGTTGCCCAATAGGAGATAAATTAGGTGTTGAACGCCATCCGGCGGCGTAAAAATGATGCGATTCAAAAGAATGAATTTATTAAATAAATTATCTTTTGCAGCTTTTAACAAATAAAAATGAAATACTGCCTGAAAAATTAAGAAAAACAATAAATTCTCTTGGATGGATGGATCGGCATCTGGTGTTGCGGTTTCACTTGCACCTGAGCGCTAGGTCAGATGTCGCAGAATTTCCAAAACGGCATGTAAAAATGATTGCATCGTCATTTGTTCATCATCATTCGCAGTGCGATTGTGAAAATCAACTGAAAACGATATCATTGGTTTATTTTTGTCCTAAACACCGCGTTGTCATGCCCACCCATTCATCCGCACCCGATCCCGAAACTCCAAGCCCCCAAGCGCAGGGTCTGTCCCCGCCAACTTTGTTTGACGTGGCACGCTTGGCCAATGTGTCGCCCAGCACGGTGTCGCGCATCATCAACGGCTCAGCCAAGGTTTCTCCAGAGCGAAAGCACGCAGTGGAAGCGGCCATTGCCAAGCTGAAGTTCCGGCCTAATTTTTCGGCCAAGAGCCTGCGCAGTGGTTCCACCATGACCATTGGGGTGCTCACCCAAGACCTCGACAGCTTGTACTTCTCGCGCGCACTCAAAGGCATTGAGCATGGTTTGGAAGGCAGCGGCTACGCCCCCTTGGTCATTCCCGGTCACTGGAACCCAACCGAAGAGGCCGAAAGAATGCGTTTGTTAATGGCGCGAAAGGTCGACGCAATTGCGGTTTTGGGCGGCAATCTGCGCGACAGCGAGCTGATCGAATTTGCCCGTGTGCAGCCCATCGCGGTGACGGGGCGCAAGATCCAGGGGCACCAGCTACAAGGCTTCCATTTCGACCATGTGCGCGGCGCGTTTCTGGCGACCCAGCATTTGATCGAACTCGGCCATACCCGCATCGCCTACATCGCGGGGCCGCGTGCGCACCCTGACGCGTTGGACCGGACGGAAGGCTTTTTTCAGGCCCATCGGGAGGCGCAATTGCCGTTCAACCCGGGGCTCATGGTGGAAGGCGACTACCAGGAAACCGGGGGAGAGGCTGCGATGGCGAGGCTCTTGGACAGCAACATTGCGTTTACCGCTGTGTTTTGCGCCAACGACCAGACGCTTTGGGGCGCCCGCATGGCGCTTTATCGCCTGGGGCGCGCGGTGCCACAAGAGTTCTCCCTGGTCGGGTTTGACGACTTGCCACAGTCCCAGTACATGACGCCCCCGGTGACCACGGTTCACCAACCCATCTTCGAGCTGGGTTTGGCCGCCGCACAGGCGCTGCTGCGCGCGCTGGGTGCCACACCGGGCGCACCACCCACATTGGTCGAGCCGTACTTGGTGCTGCGTGAAACCACCCTGCAACGTTAGGGGGGCTTGTAACTTGGCTGTTTAAAGCCGCAGATCGTCCAGCGAACGCAGCGCGCACTGGCTCTCAAACCGCATCGCCCGTCCGCTCACAGGATCGGTAAACGCAATGGTCTGGGCCAGCAGTTGCAGCGGCTGCGCGTAGTCGGCGCTGCCCTCGGGCGTGAGCAAGGGGTAAATGCCGTCGCCTACCAGCGGCAGCCCCAGCGCTGCCATGTGCACGCGCAGCTGGTGGCGCTGGCCGGTGACGGGTTCTAACTGGTAGCGCGCCCATCCGCCCAAGTTTTCGAGGGGTGTGATCAGGGTTAACGCATTCGGCGGTCCGTCCACCTCGGTTTGCTGCATAAAGTGCGCGCTCTCGGCGATGCGACTCTCACGGCGCAGTGGCCAGGGCAGGGCGGGGTTCCAGGGCGCAATGGCCTGGTAGGTTTTGGCGACCTGGTGATTGCGAAACAGCGCGTGGTAGGCGTCGCGCGTGGTGGGGTTGACCGAAAAAAGCACCAAGCCAGCGGTGTCGCGGTCAATGCGGTGGATGGGCACCAGGTCGGCCAGGCCCAGCTTGTTTTTCAGGCGCACCAGCACGGTTTCTTGCAGGTATTTGCCCGAGGGCATGACCGGCAAAAAATGCGGTTTGTCGACCACCAGCAGGTGCGCATCTTGATAAAGCACCACCTCGTTAAAAGGAATGGTGGGCTCGGGCGGCAGGCTGCGAAAGTAGTACACCCGCAAGCCCGCCGTATACGCTGTGTCGGCGCTCAGGGTGCGACCCCGGTCGTCGCTCACGGCGCCCGTTTGCAGGCGCTCCAGCCACTGCGCGCGCGGCACGCCCGCAAAGCGCCCCACCAAAAAATCCAGCACCGTGGGCCAGGCTCCGAGCGGCAGCACCACGCTGCTGGGGCCTACGCCGTCGCGCAAGGGGGGCGTGTGCGGAAATTTCACCAGCGGCGGGCGGCCTTGGCGCCGCGTGGTTTAAACGCGTTCAAACACCACATCCCACACGCCATGGCCGAGTTTGATGCCCCGGTTTTCAAACTTGGTCAGCGGCCGGTAGTGCGGCTTGGGCGCGTAGCCCAGCAGTTCGGGGTGGGCGGCAGCGGCGCGGTTGCGCAGCGCAGGCTCGGCGCTGAGCACTTCCAAAATCTGTTCGGCATAAGGTTGCCAGTCGGTGGCGCAGTGCAGGTAGCCGCCCACCTTGAGGCGTTGCGCCAGTTTGGCGATCAACGGCGCCTGGATCAGGCGGCGCTTGTTGTGTTTGGTCTTGTGCCAGGGGTCGGGAAAGAAGATATGCACGCCTTCCAGGCTGTGCAGCGGCAGCATGTGGTCTATCACCTCCACCGCGTCATGCGCGCAGATGCGGATGTTGGGCAGGTTGTGTTCGCCTATGCGTTTGAGCAGTGCGCCTACGCCGGGCTCGTGCACTTCGCAGCACAAAAAGCGTGTTTCAGGCAGTACGCTTGCAATGTGCGCGGTGGCCTCGCCCATGCCAAAGCCAATTTCCAGTACCACCGGGTGGACGGTGCCGGGCGCCTCAGTGGGCAGAGAGGGAAACACGGTGTTCCAGTCCAGCAAACGGTCTTGGTAGGGCAACAAAAACTGGGGCCCTAGCGCATCAACTGCCTTGGTTTGACCCGTCGTCATCCGCCCGGCGCGTTTAACAAAGCTCTTGATGCCGCGCATGTACACCGCAGGCGTCTCGGGAGCGCCGCTTGCCTCTGCGGCATGGGGTGGGAGGGTTGTGTCGGAGGTCATAAAAAGGGGAGCAAGGGTGGCGCGCAAGCCTGCCCGGAAAAAAAGCGCCGGTCTGGCGGGGTGCGCGATTTTAGGCGCTGGGGGTGCCCAATGCTCCACCGCCTTCAGGCGCGAGGCGGGCGGTGGGCCAAGCGCGGCGGCTACAACAGCCAGGGCACGAAGCGCTTGGTGCGGGCCCGGTAGGCAGCGTATTCGGGGTGTTGCTGCGCCATCCAGCGTTCTTCAAGCAATGCTTTGGCCAGCAGCACTCCGCCCATGGCCACCAACGCCAGCCAGACCCAGGCTTGCTGCGCCGCGCAGGCGCAAGCCAGGCCGCACAGCGCAATGCTGGAGTACATGGGGTGGCGTATCCAGCGGTAGGGGCCGCGCTGCACCACCTGGCCGTCCGCCCGGGGCGTGGGGCGGATGTTGAAGCTGCCCGGCGGATAGGCCCACAGCGCCCACGCGGCGAGCGCCAATCCTGCCGCCGCTAGCAATGTCGCCACCCCTTGAACCTGCCCTTGGCGCACTATCGGTAGCACGCTCAGGGCCAGCAGCAAGATCAGGCCAAACTGCAGGCCCACCAGCAGACTTCCCAGGTGTTTGCGGCGCAGTTCGGTGTTCATCATGTCAGCCATGGTGCCACAGGCGACCCTCCGCTGTCTGCCACCATCGCAGTCCAGGTGGTCAGCACTTCGGGCACCGTGGCCTGCTGCGCGGGCCAGCCCAGCACCGCAGCGGCAGCGTTCAGGGCGCGCAGGGGGTTTGACAGATCCAGCGCCTGCGCACCATTTTGTTTGGAGAGTTTGGCCCCGTCAGGCCCCAGCACCAGGGGCGTATGCAGATAGTGCGGCATGGGCAGGCCCAGGCAGCGCTGCAACCAGATTTGCCGGGCGGTGTTGTCGGCCAGGTCCTGGCCCCGCACCACGTGGGTGATGCTTTGCGCGGCGTCGTCCACTACCACGGCCAGTTGGTAGGTAAAGCAGCCATCGGCGCGTTGCAGCACAAAGTCACCCACTGCCTGGGCTACGTCCTGGCTTTGCGGGCCCACTCTGCGGTCAACCCAGTCGATGGCGGCTGCGCTTCCGGTGTCTGGCCTGCTGGCTGGCTGCGCCAAGTCGCCTGGCGACGTCCGCCTCAGGTCGGTGCGCAAGCGCCAGGCGTGGACTTTGGTGTGTTGAAGGGCAGGGTCTGCGCTGCGGCAGGTGCCGGGGTAGACCAGTTCGGCGTGGCGCGCCCGGGTGTGGCCCTGGGCGGCCAGCGCTTGTTCAATGTCTTTGCGCGAGCAACTACAGGCATAGGCCAGCCCGTGCGTAATCAGTTGGTCCAGCGCGGCCTGGTACTGCGCGCGGCGTTCGCTTTGCCAGACCGGCGGTATGTCCGGGTGCAGGCCACAGGCGGCCAATTGTTGCAGGATGTGTTGGTCAGCACCTGCCACGGTGCGCGGGGTGTCCACATCTTCAATACGCACCAGCCACTGGCCGCCGTGGGCCCGGGCGTCGAGCCAACTGGCCAGGGCCGCCACCAGCGAGCCTGCGTGCAGCGGGCCGGTGGGCGAGGGCGCGAAGCGCCCCACGTAGCGGCGCCCCGCTGTCAACGCCATGTGTGTCGTGCGGCCCGCGAACCCGGGTTAACCGACGGCGAGCGCCAGCTCCAGCCCGGAGACAAAGGCGTTTTCCACCCTGTGGCCCAAACACCAGTCACCGCACACGCCCAGGCCGGTCTTGGCGCTCCAGATGTGGCTTTGGCCCAGGGGCTGCACGGTCTTGGCGTACAGCCAGCGGTGCGATTCCACATGGCTGGGTTCGGCGCGGATGCCGGTGACCTCGGCAAAGGCCTTGATGAGCTTGCCCTCGACCCGGTCTTTGCTGTCGTTGATGTGTTCTTGCGACCAGGCCGCGCTGGCCTGCACCGTCCAGCGCTCAATGGTGCGACGGCCCGGTTTGCTGGACTCGCGCGCCAGCCAGGCAATGCGGTGGTGGGTGCTGCGCGCCGCGTTCCACTGCGGCCCTAGCGTGGTCAGGCCCGGCTGCACCGCTTGCGGAAAGGCCAGCATCAGCGTCCAGCAGGGTGCCACGGTGACTTGCTCCAGTTTTTTCATGGTGGCTGGCGTCGGCCGGCGTGACTTGGGCACGGTGTCTAGCAACTCTTTGGCCTGCGGGCTGGGCAGGGCAAGCAGCACGGCGTCAAACCCGGCGTACACGTGGGTGCTGTCGTCGGCGCCCATGGTGCGCAGCTGCCACTGTGCCTTGTCCAGCGCGTCGGTCTCAATGTGGGTGACGCGGGTTTCAAACAGCGTGCAATCTGCCAGCGGCGCAGCCCAGGCCTTGGCCAAGGCGTTCATGCCCGGTTTGGCCACCCAATGCGGCTCGCGCGCGGGAAGTCCGGCCGCTGCCACCCGTCCACGCTCGTCGAGCACTTGCACCATGTTGGCGCTCCAGGGGCGGCAGACTTTGGGGGTGGTCTCCAGCGCCTGCACAAAGCGCGGGTCGCGCACCGTAAAGTACTGTGCGCCATGGTCAAAGGTGCCAAAAGGACTGTTGCGCGTGGACATGCGCCCACCCACGCCCCGGCTTTTCTCAAACAGCGTGACGCTGTGGCCCGCTTGCACCAAGGTGCGTGCGCAAGTGATAGCCGCCAGGCCGCTGCCGACGATGGCGATGTTTTGGGGGGATGCGGGCATGTTGTTCTCCTTACATAGGTTTTCCAGGGCACTGTACACCCTGCAGGGCGGCGCGGGCCGTGGGTTTTACCCCAAGGGCTGCCCATCCAGCAGGGCCGCGCGCGTGGTGGGACGCTCAAGCTGCTGCAGCCACCATTGCAAGGCGCGGCCCTGGGTGTTGGCCGCGCTGCCGCGCCAGGCATAAAAAACGTTGACTTGCTGGGCGGCACGCTCGGTGCGCTTGGCCACCAGACGCCCACTGGCCAGGTAGGGGGCAGCCATGCTGAGCGGCACATTACCCCCACCCAGGCCGCGCAATTGGGCGTCGAGTTTTGCCTGCATGCTGGCCACGGTGAATACGTCTTGCCCTTGCAACAGTCCAAACGTTATGCCCGCGCCGCGCTGTACCGAGTCAGCCACCGCCACGGCGCGGTGCTGCTGGACCAGGGCGTCGCTCAATGGTTCTGGTGCCAGTGCCAGTGGATGGTGAGGTGCCACGGCGTATACAAACGGCGCAATGCCCAGAGGCCGGGTGTGCACACCGGCGTGGGCCGAGGCGTCAGGGCCCACGCCCAGCGCCAAGTCCGCCTGGCCCGAGTTCAGGGCCTCTAGCGTGCCAGCCAGGGTCTCATCCCGCAGGCGCAATCGGGTGGGTGGTGATTGGGCAAAAAAGCCTTCGCACAGTTCCATCACGGTGGCCTTGGCCACAATGGTGTCGACGGCGATGGTGAACTGCGCTTCCCACCCAGTAGCTACCCGTTTCACGCGGTTGGCTACGGCGTCAATTTCACCGAGCAGGCGTGCTGCCTCGCGCAGCAGTTCGGCCCCAGCGGGCGTGGGCTTTGCCTGGCGCGAGCTGCGGTCGTACAGCAACACGTCTAGCGCATCTTCAATCTGCCGCACCCGGTAGCTCAGGGTGCTTGGCACCAGGTTGAGGGCGCGCGCAGCTGCGGCAAAACTGCCGCTGCTCTCAATAGTTTGCAGCATGGACAGCGCGTCAGGCGTCAAAATATCGCGTGCAGATTGCATCTTTTGCCTTTTTATGGTGAATTTATTTGCATGATGCCATCAAATGCCTTGCGCTCTCGCAGGTCCATGGCGCAATAGGATAGGTGCATGATCACACTACGTAAATCCTCTGATCGCGGCTACGCCGACCACGGCTGGCTCAAGTCTTTTCACAGTTTTTCGTTTGCCGGTTATTACGACCCGGCGCACATGGGCTGGGGCAATTTGCGCGTCATCAACGAAGACCGCATCGCGCCAGGCATGGGCTTTGGCACCCACGGCCACCGCGACATGGAAATCATCAGCTACGTCATGTCTGGCAACCTGGCGCACAAAGACAGCATGGGCAACGTCAAGGGCATCCCTCCAGGCGACGTGCAACGCATGAGCGCGGGCAGCGGGGTCCAGCACAGCGAATTCAACCACGCGCCCGATGCCACCACCCATTTCTTTCAAATCTGGATCGAGCCCAACGAGCGCGGTATTCCCCCCAGCTACGAGCAAAAGACCTTTGCTACCGCCGAAAAGCAAGGCGTCTTGCGCTTGGTGGCTTCGCCTGATGCAGCGCACGGTTCAGTGCTGATCCACGCGGACGCCCGCCTGTACAGTGGCTTGTTTGACGGTGCACAAGCGGCCACCTTGTCCTTGGACCCCGCGCGCAAAGCTTATGTGCAGGTGCTGCGTGGCAGCATCCGTGCCAACGGTCAGGCCCTGGCCACGGGTGACGCTGCACTGCTGTCGGGCGAGACCCAGTTGGCTTTGGCGGGCGGACACAGCGCCGAAGTGCTGGTGTTTGATCTGTGCGCGTGAGGCTGGTGGTTCTCGGGCGCGCCTGCGCCTGCTAAGACGCATTTTTCCCCTCGGTTTCCCCGTGTTGGGGTTGCCATTTTTTCCTTCAGGAGCTTTTACATGACCAAATCCGTTGTGATTTTCCATTCTGGCTACGGC
Organism: Comamonadaceae bacterium; assembly: GCA_947450895.1. GTDB lineage: Bacteria > Pseudomonadota > Gammaproteobacteria > Burkholderiales > Burkholderiaceae_C > Allorhodoferax. The sequence continues at coordinate 36,759 of CANFWT010000007.1, forward strand.
CACACCCAACGCGTGGCCCAGTTTGTGGCCGAGGGCGCTGACGCGCAACTCATCACCATCGACGCCGACGGCAACATCACCGACGCCGAGTGGACCGCGCTAGACGAGGCAGACGCCATCATCATGGGCTCGCCTACCTACATGGGCATGGCCTCGTGGCAGTTCAAAAAGTTTGCCGATGCTTCCTCCAAACGCTGGTTCACCAGTGCCTGGAAAGACAAAGTGGCCGGCGGCTTCACCATTTCGGCCAGCCCCAGCGGTGACAAGCTCTCCACCATCCAGTACTTCATCACCCTGGCCATGCAACAAGGCATGGTCTGGGTCGGTCAGCCCGCCATGAACGACGGCACCACGAACCGCATCGGCTCCAACTCCGGCGTCATGGCCCAAGTCGGCCCCACCAGCCCGGCAGAAGACATCCCCCAGGGGGACCTGGACACCGCCAAAGCCTACGGCGCGCGCGTGGCGCAGGTGGCTGCGAAGCTGCGCGCTTAAGCGCACAGCGCTTTTAGGGGCGCTTTAGAGACCTTGGGTGGCCGGTTGGTGCAGTTGCACCGACCGGCCATCCGTTTTTTTGGTGCGCTGCGGTAGCACACAGGCGGTTTCGCGCGGACACGGGATGCGGCTACATTCCCCCTGTATTGCCATCCCACCCGTCCTCGCCACTATGTTGTCTTCGCCCAAACCCCGCCAATTCGCCCTGCTGCGCCAGCGCCGATTCGCGCCCTTTTTCTGGACCCAGTTTTTGGGCGCGGGCAACGACAACGTGTTCAAGTTCGCCTTTACGGTGATGGTGACCTACCAGCTCAGCGTGGGTTGGCTGCCGCCTGCCATGGCCGGATTGGTGATTGGGGCGCTGTTTATCTTGCCCTTTGTCTTGTTTTCGGCCACCAGCGGGCAACTCGCTGACCACTGGGACAAGTCGCGCCTGATGCGCCTGGTCAAGAACCTGGAGATTGCCATCATGCTGCTGGCGGCCTATGGTTTTTGGGCGGGTAACGCCGGGGTCTTGCTGGCGTGCACCTTTTTGATGGGCTGCCACTCCACGCTGTTTGGGCCGGTCAAGTTTGCCTATATGCCGCAGGTGCTGGGCGAGCATGAGCTGGTGGGCGGCAACGGCATGGTGGAGATGGGCACCTTTGTGGCGATATTGCTGGGCAATATGCTGGGCGGCGTGCTGGTGGCGATTCCGCAGGTCGGTCATACGGCGGTGGCCGTGGCTTGCGTGCTGTTGGCCGCGCTGGGGCGCTGGGCGGCGGGGCGCATACCCCACACGCCACCCTCGGGGCCGGCGCTGCAGATGAATTGGAACCCGTTCACCGAGACCGTGCGCAACCTGCGCCTGGCTGCGGTAGATCCGGTGGTATTTCGCTCACTGCTGGCGATCAGCTGGATGTGGTTTTTTGGCGCCGTGTTTTTGAGCCAGTTTCCGGCGTTTGCCAAGCTGGTGCTGCACGGTGACGAGCAGGTGGCGTCTTTGCTGCTGGTGCTGTTTTCGGTGGGCGTCGGCATAGGTGCACTGATGTGCGAAGGGCTGAGCCGCCAAAAGGTAGAAATTGGTCTGGTCCCACTGGGGGCGATTGGTATGAGCGCCTTTGCGGTGGACCTGTATTTCTCTTCCCACACGCTGCCTGCGTCGGCGCTGATGGGGCTGCAAGCGTTTGTTGCCACTCCGGCGCACTGGCGGGTGATGGCGGACCTGGCGCTGCTCAGCCTCTTCACCGGCCAGTACAGCGTGCCCATGTACGCGCTGATTCAGCAGCGCAGCGCGGCCAGCCACCGGGCGCGCATCATTGCAGCCAACAATATTTTGAACGCGCTGTTCATGATCGCCAGCTCCCTGATCGCCGGGGCGCTGCTGTCGGCAGGCGCCACCGTGCCCGAGATTTTCTTGCTCACCGGCATCGCCAACGCGGCGTTCTCGGCCTATGTGTTTGTGCGGGTGCCTGCGTATTGGCGGGGTTTTGTGCGCTTGGTGCGGGCGTGGGCTTAAGCCTCTGCGCCTGGCCAGCGCAGCACCTGAATGCCAAAGAGCGTTCACCCTTGAGGGCGGTTCGCGCCTTTATGAAAGTTGCTGTGCAACCTCCAAATCCGCCCCCAGCGCGCGGCGCTCGTCAAACACAAAGCAGCCGCCTGCATAGTGCCCGCCGTCGGTTTCTTCAAAGTATTTGAGGATGCCGCCTTCAAGCTGGTAGACGTGCTCCAGCCCTTCTTCACGCATCAGGATGGCGGCTTTTTCGCAGCGGATGCCGCCGGTGCAAAAGCTCACCACGGTCTTGCCTTCCAGCTCGGCTTTGTGGGCGCGAAAGGCGTCAGGGAACTCGGTGAACTTGGTAATGCGCCAGTCGATGGCGCCCTCAAAGGTGCCTGCGTCCACCTCAAAGTCATTGCGCGTGTCCAGCGTCACCACTGGGCGGCCGGCGTCGTCCACACCGGCTTCCAGCCAACGGCGCACCGTGGCGGCGCTCACCGCCGGGGCGCGGCCCTGGGCGGGCTGGATGGCGGGGTGGTTCATGCGGATGATTTCGTTTTTCACCTTGACCAGCATTTTTTTGAAGGGCGTGGTGTCCGACCAGCTCTCTTTGGGCTGCAAGGCGGCAAAGCGGGCGTCGGTGCGCAACTGCGCCACAAATTCGCGCACCTGGTCTGCGGGACCCGCCAAAAATAGGTTGATGCCCTCATGGGCCAACAAAATCGTCCCTTTGAGTTCCAGCGCTAGCGCGCGCGCCAGCAGCACGGGGCGCAGTTCGGCGGCGTCGGGTAAAGGCGTGAACTGGTAGGCGGAGATATTCAGGATGGCTTGCATAAAGTGGCGCGGAATCAAGGACTGGTGGTGGGCAATTTTGCGCCCCAGGCCCGCAGTGGGTTGAGGTTGGACACCAGCAAGCAGGCCAGCACGATCAAACCGCCGCCTGCCGCCATGGCCCAGCTGGTCGGCTCGTCGAGCAGCAGCACCGACCACAGCACGCCAAAGCCGGTGCTCATGAAGTTGGCCGTCATGGACGCCATGGGCGGCACGTGCTGGATGATGCGCATAAACATCCAGTACGCCAAGCCCGAGGTGGCAATGCCCAAGACCGCCACGGCGGCCACGGCGCTCAGGGTGAAATGCGCTTGCGGCAGGTCGTGCAAAGCGCCGGGTAGCAACATGAGTACGGCTGCGGCGTGCATGCCGGCGGTAATGCTTAAGGGTTCCATGCGCAGGGTGGCGCGCTTGAGCAAGGGGGTGGCGGTGCCCGACAGGGCAGCCGCACCCATGCACACCAGCGCCGAGACCAGCAGCGTGTGCGTGGGCTCCACCGGCCCCAAGTGCACCACCAGCGCCGCGCCCACCAAACCCAGCACGCAACCCGCCAGTTTGCCGCGCGTGAGCGCTTCTTCCTTCAAAAACGCCGAGGCAAACGCCCCAAACAACACGGCGGTCACCGACAGCAGCGCGCCGTAGCCGCCGGGCAAATGCAGCGCCGACCAGGAATACAGCACATGCGGCCCGGCCACCGCCAAAAAGCCAATCAACAGCAGCTCGCGCCAGTGCGTGATGGGCCAAGGGTGCTGGAGCGCGCGCATGATGGCGCCCAGGACCATGGTGGCCAGCAGCATGCGCAGCCCCGCCGACACGTTGGGCCCGAGCTGCGGCGCTGATACCCGGGTCAGGATGAAGGAAGCGCCCCATAGCGCCGACAACATCACCAGTTGAATGAAATAGCGGGCTTTCATTGTGGAGTTAGTGCAGCGCGGGTGTTCAGGCCCGCACTTTCATCACAGTTTTATTCACTTGCCATGCTGTCCAGCGCAGCTTGCAGCGCCTCGGGGCTGGCGTGGCTTTCAGACAGTTGCCCGCCTAACGCGTCCAGCGCGGCCAGACCGTCTTGCTTGATGTGCGCAATCGCCACGCCCGCCTCCTTGGGCGATGCAAAGCCCAGGCTTTGCAGCAAGAGCACGCCTTTGGCGTCCACCAGCTTGAAATAAAACTGGCCGTCCTTTTCGCGGTATTGCTTGAAGCTGGCCGCAGCCACCTTGGCCGCTTTGGCCGGGCCTGCGGCGCTGGCGCTGGACAGGCTGCGCAAACCCACGGCCTGGCGCAGGCGCGCCATAAAGGGCGTGGCCACTGCGCGGGCCTTGGCCGCACCGGCGTGCAGCATCGCTTCCACCTCTTGCGGATGGGCCATGAGGTGTTCGTAGCGCGCGCGCATGGGGGCGATTTCTCGGTCAATGCGCTCAAACAAACGGTCTTTGGCCTCGCCCCAGGCAATGCCATTGGCAAAGTCTTGTGCAAAAGCAGCCGTTTCTTCCGCGCTGGCAAAGGCCCGGTAAATCTGGAACAGCGCCGAGCCCTCGGTGCTTTTGGCTTCGCCGGGCGCGCGGGAGTCGGTTTTGATGCTGGTAATCAGCTTCTTTAACTCGGTGCGCGGCGCAAACAGCGGGATGGTGTTGTCGTAGCTCTTGCTCATCTTGCGCCCGTCCAGCCCGGGCAGGGTGGCCACCGACTCTTCAATCGCCGCCTGGGGCGCCACAAAGTGTTCGCCATAGCGGTGGTTAAAGCTGTGCGCCATGTCGCGCGCCATCTCGATGTGCTGAATTTGGTCCCGCCCCACCGGCACGTGGTGGGCGTTGAACATCAAAATATCCGCCCCCATCAGCACCGGGTACATGAACAGGCCGGCCGTTACTTCCGCGTCCGGGTCCAGCTCGGCGGCCACGTTTTTGTCCACCGAGGCCTTGTAGGCGTGGGCGCGGTTGAGCACGCCTTTGCCGGTCACGCAGGTCAAAAACCAGGTCAGCTCGGGAATCTCGGGCACGTCCGACTGGCGGTAAAACACTACGCGCTCGGGGTCCAGGCCCGCCGCCAGCCAGCTCGCAGCTATCTCCAGCGTGGAGCGCCGGATGCGTGCGGGCTCGTCAATCTTGATGAGCGCGTGGTAGTCGGCCAAAAAGTAATAGCTCTCCACGCCCGGGCGCAGGCTGGCGGCCACGGCCGGGCGGATAGAGCCCACGTAGTTGCCCAGGTGCGGCGTGCCCGAGGTGGTAATGCCGGTCAAAAAACGTACAGCGCTCATGGTGTTTCAACTATTCAAAAAATACAGGCGGGTACAGGCGCACAAAAGCGCTGCGCGGCTACTGGACCAGGGCGCGCAGCGGGCTTAAGAGCACGTCAATGACGCCATAGCTCAGGCCCATCAGCGGCATCATCCAGAAAGTGTTGATCACCTTGGTGACCACCAGCGCCATCACAATATAAAAGCCCCAGGGCTCCAGCCGCGACACGGCAAGGGCCTGGCGCATGGGCAGCAGTCCGACCAAAATCCGCCCGCCATCCAGGGGCGGAACGGGAAACAGGTTAAACACACACATCACCACATTGACCAGCACGCCGCCCTGGCACATTTTCAGGAAAAAGGGCTCGTCAACACCGACACCGTGCAAACCGTACAAGGCGACGCCCCACAACAGCGCCTGCGCAAAATTGGAGGCGGGCCCGGCCAGTGCCACCCACACCATGTCGCGCTTGGGCCTGCGCAGGCGGCCAAAGTTCACCGGCACCGGTTTGGCATAGCCGAACAAAAACGCGCCGGAGGTGGCGAAGTACAAAACCAGCGGCAGCACGATGGTGCCCATGGGGTCGATGTGCTTCATCGGGTTAAGCGACACCCGCCCCAGCGTCCAGGCAGTGTTGTCGCCAAAGTAACGGGCCGCGTAGCCGTGCGCCGCCTCGTGCAAGGTGATGGAAAAAATAACCGGTATCGCGTAGAGAGCGACCGTTTGGATGAGATGGGCAATATCCACGGTGTTTGTTCGGTCCAGAGGGTTAAGGGTGAGGCTAGAGTCCAAGGCGCGCCAGGGCGCCACGCCCTTGGCGCACCAGTTCGACCGCGCCGCTGGTCAAGTCGACCACGGTGGTGGGTTCCAGCGCGCAGGCCCCGGCGTCAACGACCGCGGCGACCTGGTGCTCGAAACGCTCCCGGATCTCTTGCGCGTCATTGAGCGCCTGGGTTTCGCCCGGCGGTATCAGGGTCGTCGCCAACAGGGGCGCGCCGTGCAGGGCCAGCAGATCCTGCAAGGTTTTGTGCTCGGGCACCCGTAATCCGATGGTTTTGCGCGAGGGGTGACTCAGGCGGCGCGGCACTTCCTTGCTGGCTTCCAGAATGAAGGTGTACGGCCCGGGCGTGGCGCCTTTGATCAGCCGAAACTGCGCGTTGTCCACCCGCGCGTAGTTGGCCAGCTCGCTCAGGTCGCGGCACAGCAGGGTGAGGTGGTGTTTGTCGTCCACGCCGCGGATGCGGCGCAGGCTGTCGGCGGCGGCCTTGTCGTCGAGCTGGCATACCAAGGCATAACTCGAATCGGTGGGCACCGCCAGCACACCGCCTTTGGCCAGCAAGGCCACGGCCTGTTTGAGCAGGCGCGGGTGTGGGTTCTCGGGGTGAACTTCAAAAAACTGTGCCATTGCCGATTTCCCGAGGGTGTCTTAGTGGATGCGCTCGGCCAGCAGTTCCCACACGGGCGTGACCGCGCCGGGCAGGTAGGGCAGGGTGCCCAGCTCGGTGTGGCTCTCCAGCGGGCTGTGAAAGTCGCTGCCGCGCGAGGCGGCCAGGCCGTAGTCTTTGACAGCGCCTGCGTAGGTGATGTATTCGGCTGCCGAATGGCTGCCGGTGACGACTTCGACACCGCGGCCGCCGTGGCCTTTGAATTCGGTAAAAAGCGCGAACTCCTCGTTGGCAGTGAAGCGGTAGCGCGCCGGGTGCGCAATCACGGCCATGCCGCCCGCACCGGTAATCCAGCCCACCGCGTCTTTCAGGCTGGCCCAGCGGTGTTCTACGTAGCCGGGTTTGCCTTCGGTCAGGTATTTGCGAAAGACTTCGTTGGTTTCCTTGCACACACCTGTTTCCACCAGGTGGCGGGCAAAGTGGGTGCGCGAGACCAGGTCCGGGTTGCCCGCGTATTGCAAAGCGCCTTCAAACGCGTTTTTGATACCCACGCGCTCCAGGTCTTTGGCCATGTCTTTGGCGCGCTGGCTGCGACCGCCTCGCGTAGCGCGCAGGCCTTGCTGCAGGTTTTCGTTATCGGCGTCAAAGCCCAGGCCGATGATGTGCACCGTTTGGTGCAAAAAGGTGACTGATATTTCCACACCGTTGAGGTAGCGCATGCCGCAGTCCAGCGCGGCCGCACGGGCCCGCGCTTGGCCGCCAATCTCGTCGTGGTCGGTCAGGGCCCAGAGTTCTACGCCGTTGGCGCTGGCGCGCTCGGCCAAGGCTTCGGGGGTGAGGGTGCCGTCGGACACCACGGAGTGGCAATGCAGGTCGGCGTTGAGGATGGAGTTCACCCCCGGATTTTAGGCCTTGGGCTACTTTAGAACTCCGCCGGGCAATCCCATTGCATGGGCGCACCCGAGGCGGGGTGCGCCAGACCCAGGGCGCAGGCATGCAGCGCCAGGCGCGCGGCCATGGCATGCACCGCCGGCGGCGCATACAAGGCGTCTCCCAGAATCGGATGACCCAGCGCTTGCAGGTGCACGCGCAGCTGGTGGCTGCGCCCGGTCAGAGGTTCGAGCTGCAGGCGGCTGGTCTGGCGCTGGAAGTTGTGCGCCACGCAACGCCACCGGGTCTGGCTCGGCTGGCCGTCCGGGTGGATGGTGCGCAAGGGGCGGCGGGGCCAGTCCACCAAAACGGGCAGGTCGATGGTTTGCCAGTCTCCATTCAGAGGCAGCAGCCCCGCCACCTCGGCCACATAGCGTTTGTGCACCTGGCGGCGCTCAAAGGCGGCACTGAGCGCGCGTTGGGCGTCCGCGCCGCGCGCCATCAGCAGCAGCCCCGAAGTCGCCATGTCCAGGCGGTGCACCACCAGCGCGTCGGCAAAGCGGGCTTGCACCCTGGCGCTCAGGCAGTCTTGCTTGTCCGCACCCCGGCCGGGCACCGACAAGAGGCCCGAGGGTTTGTTGAGCACCAGCAGAAAGTCGTCTTGGTACACCAGCGCAATGCCCTCGGGCACCGGAGCGCTGGCGCCGGGCACCGCCGCTGGCGGCTTGGGCGCCATCACGGCGCTGCTTGCGTGCGGCGAATTTGCTGCACTTCCAGCGCGCTCACCGGTGCTCCCTGGTTGCCCCAGGCGCTGCGCACATGGGTTAGTACGGCGGCCACATCGGCATCGCTGAGTTGCAGCAAGAACGGCGGCATGCCAAAGGGGCGAGGGTTGCCCGCTGTGGCTGGGGCAAAGCCGCCATGCAGCACGCTGAGCACTGGGTTGTTGGGCGGGGCCATCACCACCGCGCGATTACCAGCCAGGGCGGGGTAGGCGCCGGGCTGGCCTTGGCCTTCTTTGCCGTGGCAGTCGGCGCACTGGTCTGCGTACAGTTGGGCAGCGCGCGGGTCGGTGTTGGTTGCGAGCGGGCGTTGGGCCGAGGCCGATGCAGCGGGCTTCGCGGTGGCGGGCTGCGCCACGGCTTGCAAATACAGGGCAATGGCCTGGGCGTCGGCGTCGGTCAGGTGCTGGGTGCCATGCAAGACCACCTCGGCCATGGGGCCGTTTACCCAGCGCTGGCCGGATGTGCCGGTTTGCAGCAGCGCCACGGTGTCTGCCACCGAGGTGGCGCCCGCCTGGTCTGCGCTTTGCAGCGAGGGCGCGTACCAGGCCAGGCCGGGCAACACCGCGCCTGCAAACTCTGCGCCGCGCTGCAGCCCTCCGAGCGGGCTGCGCGCACCGTGGCACTCGGTGCAGTGGCCCAGTCCGTGCACCAAATAGGCACCACGCGCTAGACCGGCCGAATCGTCTGCCCCCATACCACTGGCACTCCTTGCGGGGGCAGCGCCATCCCCATCCGCAGCACCCGCCGGTGGCGCGGCTTGCGGCCGAAAATACAGAGCGCGCCAAACCGCCAACGCAGCCTGGGTGTTGAAGGGCCAGGTCAGAAAGGAGGCCGTGTTGGCGCGTGGTGATGGCGCCAAGGTTCGCAGGTACGCAAACAGTGCGTCCGCGTCCGCCCGGCTCACGCGGGTGTAGCTGGTGTAGGGAAAGGCAGGTGACAAGCGCCTTCCATCGCGGCTTTTGCCGTGGTGCAAAGCGCGCCAAAAGTCGTCCGCGCTCCATTGGCCGATACCGTGCGCAGGGTCAGGGGTAATGTTGCTGGAGATAACCGCGCCAAACGGGGTCTCGATGGCGCGGCCACCGGCAAACGCAGCACCACCCGGCGCGGTGTGGCAGAGCGCGCAATTGCCGATGCGGGCCAGGTAGTCACCTTGCGCGATCGACTGCGCGGCAGTGCTTGCGCCCACGGCGGCAGTGGCCGGTGCGCTGGGAAGTTCGTACCACGCGTCGGCCCCCCAAAACACCCACAGGCCGGTAGCAAGCAGCAAGGCACCCACCGCACGGATCATGCGGTGCGCCCAGGGCGACCGAGGCGTCTGACGGAGTTCGGCGTCCAGCGGCAAGCCTGCTTGGCGGTTTCGCGTCGCGATCATGGCGCGCTGCCGCATTCGATGGTGGTGGCGCCCGGGGCTAGCGCCGGTCTTTGTTCCACCGCGCGCGAAGGTTTGGGTACGACTTGGCTGGCCAGCCAGGTGATGACGGCGTTGACATCGGCGTCATTGAGTTTTTGGGCGATCTGCGCCATGCAGTCGGGCGCCTGCGCTTTGCGTTGCCCGGTTTGCCAGCCGCCAAGTTGGGCGTTCAGGTAGTCCCGCGGCAGACCCAGCAGGCCCGGCGTGTTGGGCTGCACTCCCGTCAGAGCCGCGCCATGGCATTGCATGCAGGCCGGTATTTGCAGGGCGGGGTCGCCTTGCAGGGCCAGCGTTTTGCCTCGCGCCAGCACGGCGGCGTCTGCACGCTGGGCCAACGGTGGCGGGTAGGAGACGTCGAGGCTGGAAAAATAATTGGCAATCTCGTGCAAATAGGCGTCGTTCAGGGTCGACAGCAAGCCTTGCATGGGCGCGTAGTTGCGACGCCCCTCCTGCACGTTGCGCAACTGGTTGTACAGATAGCCCGCAGGCTTACCCGCCAGGCGGGGGTAATAGCCGTCGGGGCCCGACTTGCCCTGGGGACCGTGGCAACCGGTGCAGGCCAAGGTTCGTTGGGCCATGGGGTCCAGGGAGTCGGCGCGGGACAAGCCCAGGTTGCACAGGGCCACGCACAGCGCGCCTGTCACCCACAATCTGGCACCGCAAGAGTAAAGAGAGGTCGCTACATGCATATAGTCGACTTTAACCTTTGTCGGGACTCGATCCCAAAATGATTAAAACTCAACGATAGATCGCTACACTTCACGTAGCTTATCTGAGATAAAAATGTGGCTGTGTGATCTTTAGATAGATTTAATTTCCGAAAAATTCCAAAAATAATGTCGGCATATATTTATAATAAATATCTCTTCGAATCAGTGATGTATGAGATAAACCTTTTTATTGTCCAGCAATGTCCGCGATTATAGTTAACAATGTCTCTAAAGCCTACAAAAATTATGCAAGTCGATTTGCGCGTTTTTGCGACTGGTTGCTACCATGGAGTACAACCCGTAATACCCTTTCGTGGGTTCTAAGAGAAGTAAGTTTCACGGTCCAGCCTGGTGAGGCACTCGGTATTATCGGCCTCAATGGAGCCGGCAAGAGCACTCTGTTAAAAATCATTACCGGTACAACAAAACCGACTACCGGCAGCGTGCATATCAATGGACGGGTTGCGGCTTTACTGGAGCTTGGCATAGGTTTTCATCCGAATTTTACAGGTCGCCAAAATGTAATTATGGCGGGGCAGTTGATGGGCTATGGATTGCAGCAAATCACTGACCTCATGGAGGAGATACAGAGATTTGCGGAAATCGGGGAGTATTTAGATAAGCCCGTTCGCGTTTACAGTAGCGGAATGCAAATGCGCCTTGCTTTTAGTGTAGCTACCGCGTGTCGACCCGATATCTTGATTGTGGATGAAGCCTTATCGATTGGGGATGCTTATTTTCAACATAAAAGTTTTGAGAGGATTCGTGAGTTTCAAAGACAAGGTTCAACATTGCTAATAGTCAGCCACGATAAGCAGGCAATTCAATCTATTTGCGATAGAGCGTTGTTGCTAAAAGCCGGTCGAGTGCTTATGGAAGCTTCACCCGAAAATGTAATGGATTACTACAGTGCAATTTTAGCGGAACATCAGGAGCAGTCCTTAACTCAAATTGTGCCCGCTCAGGGTCAAGTAAAAACGGTTTCAGGCACAGGTGAAGCTAGTATTGAAAGTATTGTCTTATACGATCTTTCGGGGAGGTCTTTGAATATTTTTCATGTTGGGCAAAGAGTGCGGGCCGATATCATGGTCAAAATCAATAATTCAATAGACCAACTTGTCGTCGGTTTTGGTATTAAGGATCGTTTGGGACAAATGATGTTTGGCACTAATACTTATCACACGGGCCAGGTGCTGGTTACGCCGCAATGTGGTTCGTGCTACCAATATGAAGTTGAATTTCTTATGAATTTAGGTGTAGGTAGCTACTCAGTTCACGCCTCCTTAGTGCGCAATTTTTCACATATTGAAAAAAACTACCACTGGATCGATGGTGCCTTCGTATTTGAAGTCGTTAACAAAGATAAAATAGAATTTGTGGGCTGCAGTTGGAACGAAATGACTTTCAAAATTGTCGACTGCAGCGCAAGGGCGATGCCTGTTCACAATACTGAAAAGTGTTTATCCGCTGGCACCAGTCGGGGGCAGCTTGAGCGGAGAATAGTTGTTCTGGATGTTGGTTGCCGATGGGGCTTCGCCGAAAAATTTACTTCAGCAGCTAGCCCGTTCCAGGTGTATGGCTTTGACCCTGATCCTCAAGAGTGTCAACGCCTCTCCCAGTTGTATGAAAATCCCTCTATTTCTTTGGTTCCGGTCGCCTTGGCGGAGGCTGCCGGTCTACGCACGCTGTTTATTACCAAGGAGCCAGCCTGTAGTTCGTTGTTCCAACCAGATCCTTACCTGATCGAAAATTATCCGGCACTTGAATGTGCCCGTCAGGTGTCCACGGTCCAAATCCAAACTAATACATTGGATTTATGGATGCTTCAAAATAATATTTATTATGCAGATTACATTAAAATCGACACTCAAGGCTCGGAATTAGAAATACTCAAGGGTGGTATATCTACTTTGAAAAAAGTACGTTGTATAGAGGTTGAGGTTGAGTTTAATCCTATTTATTTAGGTCAGGCTGTTTTTTCCGATGTAGATCATTTTTTAAGAAGCCAAGGATTTGTGCTTTGGAAGCTAAGTAACCAGGTTCACTATTCCAGTCAGGGCACAGGTACAACCGCGTTGGGCAGTAATTCTATTTATTATGATGATCTTCAGGTAGTCAGCCATAATATTTATCCTGGCCAGCTGTATTGGGCTAACGCACACTATGTAAATCGAGAGATTTTGAGTAATTCGCACAGAGATCCTCAGGACGTTGCAGTGGATATCGAGTTATTCAATGCACTTGGAATGTCCGATGTTATTGATCATCTGCGTGGATCTGTAAAGACGGCGCCGACTCAATGATTATTTCCTACGCCCAAAATTTTGAGGATATTATTCTCTGGCGAGCGTTAAAGCATGTAACTAGAGGAGTATATATTGATGTTGGCGCTAATGATCCGATAATTGATTCGGTTACCCAGTTATTCTATGAACACCAATGGTCTGGAATCAATATTGAACCTTTAGCTATACACTGGCAGGCATTGCAGAATACAAGAGTCAGAGATATCAATCTGCAGTGTGCTGTGGGTGCATGTGAGAGTGAGATCACTATGTGGTCCTGTGATATCCGTGGATGGGCAAGCGCAGACAAGGCGGTAGTAGCACACCACACGGAACAGGGGCATTTTGGTCTTTACACAACGGTAAAGCAAAGGTCTCTTAATTCGATATGGATGGAGTATGGCCTTGAGGAGGTCCATTTTCTAAAAGTTGACGTTGAAGGGTATGAGAGTGCCGTCCTAGAAGGTATAGATTTGCATCGCCATCGGCCATGGATCATTGTGGTGGAGGCGAATCGCCCCGCGAGCACAGAGGAGGTGTACGTCGTTTGGGAGCCCTGGCTGGTTGCAGCCGATTACCGATTCGTGTATGCCGACGGTCTGAACCGCTTCTATCTTGCTGCAGAGCGTTTTGAACTTTCAAGCGCTTTCAAATATCCTCCTAATTTTTTTGATGATTTTGTGAAAGCGCCCCATCTTGAAAGCAACCGATGGGCTCTTGAATTAGCTGAATCAGCAGAAGCGAGGGTGGCCCATGCTGAGGCCCTTGCTAAGGCTGCTATTGCGGAAAAAAACCAGGCTGAATCCAGGGTTTTAAGTCTTTTGAGCAGTACTTCGTGGCGAATCACCTTGCCACTTCGTGTTTTATCCGTTCAATTTCAAATTATTCTTCAGTTTGTCCGTAATATTGTCCGTTTAAATTGGATTGCAGAAGCAGTAATTTCCATCAAAAAAATAAAACCTAAGCTCGCTTTTGTATCTCCGTTCCCGCCCGTCAGAAGTGGTATTGCAGACTACGCTGCTGAATTATTATCCCGATTGACTATATTTTACGAAATAGAAATAATTATTGAACAACCAGATGCACCCGAATTATTCAACTTTGAAAATTTAACTTTTCGGTCTTATGACTGGTTTTTAAGTAATAACTCTCAGTACGATCGTGTTTTATACCATTTCGGAAATTCTTGTTACCACCAGCGGATGCTCCAAATGCTTGCACAAGTGCCAGGGGTGGTTGTGCTTCATGACTTCTTTCTAGGTGACCTGCTTATTTACCTTGAAGCGTACGCTATAAATCCGTTTGCGTTTCATCGCGGTTTATACAAGTCTCACGGTTATGCCGCGCTTGCGAAGCTTGCTGGAAATGTGCAATCTTCCCAAGTTGCGGAACAATATCCTGCGAATTTCGAAATTTTGCAACTTGCCCGAGGCGTGATTGTTCATTCGCAACATTCAAGGCAATTAGCAGAGCGGTGGTATGGCATCAATGCAGCGGACAGTTGGGTCGTCATTCCATTGCTTCGCAATCCATGTAAATCACTTGAACGCACGGCAGCGCGAGCGGCGCTTGGCCTGCAAGAGGGTGACTTCATGGTCTGCAGCTTTGGTTTGATGACTCCTAACAAATTGAATCATCGTCTCCTACAGGTCTGGCTAGATTCGGCCCTGACCGCCAGTCGTGGCTACTGCTTGGTGTTTGTAGGTGAGGAGCATGGTGCAGAGTACGGCGGCCGAATTCGGCAGGGAATTGAAGCTGCGGCGCCTAGGCACAATGTACGCATAACGGGTTGGACACAACCTGATCAATATGCCCAATATCTGACAGCCGCCGACCTCGCCGTGCAGTTGCGCACCAACTCCCGAGGTGAAACTTCTGCAGCGGTACTGGACTGCTTGAACCACGGACTGCCCACTATTGTCAATGCCCACGGGGCATTGGCCGAGTTGCCAACCGACGCGGTCTGGATGCTGGAGGATGATTTCGATGATGTAGCCCTTGCGCAGGCGATAGAGGCACTGTCCGCCGACCAGACCCGGCGAGATGCGTTAGGCATACGGGGCCAGGCATTCATCCAGGCACAGCACGCGCCTGAAAATTGCGCCAAGCAATACAACCAAGCAATAGAGTGCGCTTACGCTGGGGCCAGAGTGCCATCGAAGACTGTACTTCGCAGCACGGACTCCCCCAGTGGTGAAATACCTGACGAGACGCAGTACGTTCAAAGCCCCTTCAAACCTGAGAACCAGAAGGCAACCTTAGGTACTGCCCGCAAACTGCTCATCGACGTGTCTGCCACGTGCCGAACTGATTTGAAAACCGGCATTCAGCGCGTCGTTCGCGCACTGGTTTGGTCCTTCATTCAAGTGCCTCCTGAGGATTTTCGGGTCGAGCCGGTATACCTCCGTTGCGACACGGGTGAATGGCATTACTGCTATGCGCGAGCTTGGACCTCACAAGTTCTGGGGGTTGCCAGCGGATGGTTGCCTGATGAACCTGTGGATAGTGTTGGTGGGGATGTCCTCCTGGTTGCAGACTTGTCGACAGGCGTGACGGTTGATGCTGAACAGGCAGGTGTATTTGCTGGACTGAAAGCGTGTGGTGTACACATCCACTTCATCGTGTATGACCTGCTTCCCATCCGGTTTCCGCACTTTTTCCCACCCCATCAGTCTGATTTTGAGCGGTGGCTGCGCTCCCTTACTGGAGTGGCCGATGGAGCTATCTGTATTTCCCAGACTGTCGCTAAGGATTTGCAGCATTGGATGAATCATTTTGGTCCCGAACGTGAAAAAGGGCTCCTTATCAACTGGTTTCATTTAGGCGCTGATCTCGTGAACTCGCTTCCGAGCATGGGTATGCCTGCAGAGTCAGCGCATACCCTAGATAAGATCGCTTCCACAGCCAGTTTTTTGATGGTTGGCACTATTGAGCCACGCAAGGGCTATCTTCAGGCCTTGCGCGCATTTACCGAAATATGGAAATCTGGATTAAATGTTAACTTGGTAATTGTGGGTCGCGAGGGTTGGAAAGGCCTGCTGGATGCCCATCGACAGACTATTCCCGAAATTGTGGGTAGCCTACAGATGCATCCAGAACTTGGGGGCAGACTTTTATGGTTGGATGATGTTAGTGACGAATATCTTAGGCAAATTTATGCCAATAGTAGTTGTCTTATTGCGGCGTCTGAAGGTGAGGGTTTTGGACTGCCACTGGCCGAGGCGGCTCAAATTGGACTTCCTATCATTGCCCGTGATATTCCTGTTTTTAGAGAAATATTAGGTGATTACGCCCATTATTTTAGTGGGCTTGACGCGCATGACCTAGCCCATGCAATCAAAAATTGGATTTCCTCATGCAACACAACCAGGCCGCACACCGCGCGGTCAGCATCCTTCTGTAGTTGGACACAATCCAGCCGGCGTATCTTGGAAATAATGGAAATTGTGTCAGCTAAATAAGCTGATTGCATTTAATTTCAGATTATTTGAATTACTATCAAACTCAAAGGACGCCGTACCTTCGATTGTGGCACCTAGCTGGTATCAAGGCCCAACGCTCTAAGGTAGACGGTCCTCGTCGCGCTATGGCACCCAGACTACCGCCTGCGCGCTTTGCACCCAGGCCTCGAACTGCTGGGCGTATGTCTCGTCAATTTTGTTGCGCTTGACCTTGAAGGTGGGGGTGACAAAGCCGTTTTCAGGCGTCCACAGTGTTGTGACCACCGCCAGGCAGTCGAGCTGTTCGTGGTGTTCGAGTTGGGCGTTGATTGCTTTAAGGTGCTCTTCGAGCGACAAAGTCAGTGCCACCCGTGTTTCCAGATCTGCGCAGCGCAAGGCCGCGTCTTGCGACAACATCACCACGGCCAAAGGTTGGGCAAGGTTGGCGCCGGTCACGGCGCAGGCTTCGATGTCGGGGTGCGCCACCAGCATTTCTTCAATGGGCGCTGGGGCCACGTACTTGCCTTTGCTGGTCTTGAAAATGTCCTTAACCCGACCGGTTATGGTCAGTTGCCCCTGGGCGTCGCAGCGGCCTTTGTCGCCGGTGCGTAGCCACCCGTCGGCGGTCATGGTTTGCGCTGTTTGTTCCGGGCTTTTGAAATAGCCCGACATCAGCGCGGGGCAGCGCATCTGAATTTCGCCGCTGTCGGGATCGATCCGGCTTTCGACTCCTTCGTAGGGCAACCCGACCGTGCCCACGCTGGAGCCGCCAGGCAGCGTGGAATGCGACACGCCGCAGTTTTCCGTCATGCCGTAGACCTCTATCAAGTCCAGGCCCAAGCCTCTAAAAAATGCCAGCACATCGGCCGGCATGGGCGCCGCGCCCCCGGCAGCCAGATGGCATTGGTCTAGCCCAAGGCCCTTGCGTATTTTTCTCCGAACCAGCATACCCACGCCCGGAATAGCCAACAGTAAACGAAGGGTGCGCTCTGGCATTTTCTCGTGCACCCCTTGGCGGAACTTCACCCACAAGCGTGGCACCGAGAAAAAGATGGTGGGGCGCGCCCGCTGCATGTCAGCCAAAAACGTATCCAGGCTTTGCGCAAAGTAAATATGCGTGCCAAAACGCAGCGATGCCTGTTCCACCAGCATGCGCTCGGCCACATGGGCCAGCGGGAGGTAGGAAATCATGCGGTCTTGCTCGGTGATGCGGATGCGCTGGGTGGCACTGGTAATGCCCCAGGCTATGGCGCCAAAAGTTTGCACCACGCCCTTGGGTTGGCCCGTAGTCCCAGAGGTGTAGATGATGGTGCACATTGCGTCGGCATCGGTGTGTGGTGTGCCAGCCAGCGGTGCGTTCTGGTGCAGCAGTTGGTCCCACTGCAGATTTGCCGAACCGGAGGGCGCCAGCGGCAACGCCACCAGTGCCACAGAGGCGGGCACGCTGCGAAGGCTGTTGGCGTCGTCCATCTTGCCGACAAAGCAGGCGCGTGCCTCGCTGTGGCTCAAGATATAGGCCAGCGCCTCGCCGTTGAAGGTGGGGTAAATAGGCACCGAGACGTGGCCGGCCATCAAAATAGCAAGGTCGGCCAGCACCCAATGGGCGCTGTTCTTGCCCACAATGGCTACGCGGCTGCCATGGGGCCAGCCCTGGGCTTGCAGCCAAGTTGCAATACGACGCACCTCGTCAGCGGCTTGCGCCCAGCTGATGTTTTGCACCTGCCCTTGTCCCAGCGGCTGGGTCAGGTAGGTGCGGTCTGGGGCGGTTTGCGCCCAGTGGCACAGCCGCTGGACCGGAAATGTGGTGGGGTCTACCGTGTTTGCTGTCTGGACCATAAGGCCTGTTCCTCCAACGTAGCCACCATTCTGGGCGGCCAACAAGCCGCGGCGCAAGGGGGATTCTCCCTAGGCCCCGACGGCGCGCAATGGGCTAACGCAAGAGTTGGTCGCACGCCGGGGCAGGCCGATTCCGCGAGGATGCTGCGACAATCCGGCCACTGCAATTTTTTGCATTTTTCGCAACTTCAGGTTTTCTCCTCCATGTCCAGCACTTCCGTCTTTCCTGTTCGTCCAGCCGTTTTGCGGGACGCCCGCGCCATTGCCGAGCTTCACAACGCCACCGTCCAAGACGCCTACCGGGGCTTGCTTGGTGATGTTCCGGTTCCCCTCATGGCCTTGGACAAGCGCCAGGCCTATTGGCGCGAAGCCATTGAATACGCAGAGCCGCAGGTGCATGTGGCGCTGCATGGCGAGCGCATCGTCGGATTCGTCGGTTTTGACCGCAGCCGCGACGAAGGCACCAAGCCCACCATGGGAGAGATTTGGTCCATTTACGCCGACGCCGACTTTGTCGGCCTGGGCGTGGGCCTGTCGCTGTGGGACGCTGCGCGCGAGGGCCTGATCGAAGAAGGCTGCACCGATGTCAGCATCTGGCTGCCTCTGGCCAACGAGCGCGCCATGCAGTTTTTCACCAACGCCGGTTTCAAACGCGAAATGCCCAGCGCCAAAACCGTGTCCATCGGCGGCGTCAAGATCGAAGAAATCCGGCTCAAGCGCCCGCTGGCCTGAATTGAAGGCACCGTGGCGGCGCCTGCGTAGAGCCGCTTACAGCTTCTTCACCACTACGCTGCCAATTGAATAACCCGCACCAAACGAGCAAATCACGCCCACTTGGCCGGCTTCAATATCGGCCTTGTGGCGGTGAAAGGCGATGATGGAACCGGCGGACGCGGTGTTGGCGAACTCGTCCAGAATCACCGGCGCTTCCTCGCGCGTGGCATCGCGCCCCAGCAGTTTGCGGCTGATGAACTGGTTCATGGACAGATTGGCCTGGTGCAGCCAAAAGCGGCGTACATCGGCGGGCGTGTAGCCCAGCGATTCCAGGTGCCCGGCGATGTGGTCGGCGGCCATAGGGCAGACTTCCTTGAACACCTTGCGGCCTTCCTGGCGAAACAGCTGGTCGCGGTCGTCGGGGTCGCGGTCTTCGGCGCGGGACATAAAGCCCTGGTTGTTGCGGATGTTGTTGGAAAACGTGCTCAGGAGCCGCGTGCCCAAAATCTCGAAGGCACCGGCAGGCGCCAAATCCAGCCGCTCTACCAAAATCGCGGTGCATACGTCACCAAAGATGAAGTGGCAATCGCGGTCTTTCCAGGCCAGGTGCGCCGACGTAATTTCAGGGTCGACCACCAAAATCGCCCGCGCCTGCCCAGTGCGCACTGCGTTGACCGCCAGCTCCAGCGCAAAAGTGGCAGAGGAGCAGGCCACGTTCATGTCAAAGGCGTAGCCATTGATGCCCAGGGCGGTCTGGATTTCCACGCCCATCGCGGGGTAGGGGCGCTGCATATTGGCCGCAGCGCAAATCAGGCCGTCCACATCGGCAGCGGTCTTGCCCGCCGCGTCCAGCGCGGCCTGGGCGGCCAGCACACCGATTTCAGCCATCATGGAAATATCAGAATCCGGGCGCGGCGCAAACTGCGGGCGCATCCGGGTGGGGTCCAGCACGCCGGCCTTGTCCATCACGTAGCGGCGCTGGATGCCGGAGGCTTTTTCGATGAATTCGACGCTGGAGTCCGTGAGCGCGGCGCGGCTGCCTGCAGCGATTTCTTCGGCGTAGCGGCTGTTTTCCAGCGCGGCGAACTGGTTGTAAGCCTCTACCAATTCGGCATTGGTGATCGTTTCGGGCGGCGTAAAGAGGCCGGTACTGCTGATGGCAACACGGTGCATGGGCTATGTCTCTTGAATCTTGTGGGTTATGTCTGGATTATCTACAGCCCGTGCCGAGGTCCGGGCGGGCCCCGCATGGGGCTAGCTCAGTGCCTGACGCACAAAGTCCAGCCGGTCCTGGCCAAAAAACATGTGCTCTCCGACAAAAAACGTGGGCGCGCCAAATGCACCGCGCGCCACGGCTTTTTCGGTGGTGGCCACCAGCTGGGCTTTGACCTCCGGGTCTGCCACCAAGCCCATGAAGGACTCGGCGCTAAAGCCCGCTGCGCCCAGCACCTCGGCCATCACGGCGGGGTCGCCCATATTGCAGGGCTGCACCCACATGGCCTGGAACACGGCGTCCACGTAGTCCATCAGTTTCTGCGGGTCGCGCATTTGCAGGCCGGTGGCGCCGCGCATCAGCGTCAGGGTGTTAATCGGGAAGTGCGGGTTGTGTGCAAAGGGCACGCCGTAACGCTGTGCAAAGCGCGCCATGTCCGCACCCATCCAGCGGCCCTTGGCGGGCACGGTCACCGGGCTGGCGTTGCCCGTGGCTTTGAACACGCCGCCGAGCAGCATGGGCCGGTAAACCACTTTGGCGCCGGTATCCAAGGCCAGTTGCGCCATTTGTGTGTGCGCCAGGTAGGTAGTGGGGCTGCCAAAGTCAAAGAAAAATTCCACGGTTTTTTGCATGCAAGCTCCTGAGTGGTTGGGGGGGAGGGCGGTTGGGGCGGGATGCGCTTACCAGTTTTCCATCCACGGGCGCAATTCCAGCTCATGCGTCCAGGCGCTGCGCGGTTGGCGGTGCAGTTGCCAATAGGCTTCGGCAATATGGTCGGGGTTGAGGATGCCGTCCTGGTCTTTTAATGCGTAGCGCGCCGGAAAGTTTTCGGCAATGAACTGGGTGTCAATGGCGCCGTCAATCACCGTGTGCGCCACGTGGATGCCCTGGGGCCCGAGTTCGCGCGCCATGCTTTGCGCCAGCGCCCGCAGCGCGTGCTTGGCCCCGGCAAAGGCAGAAAACCCGGCCGCGCCGCGCAGGCTGGCTGTGGCGCCGGTGAAAATAATCGTGCCCTGGCCGCGCTTAAGCATGGCCTTGGCCACCTCGCGGCCCATCAAAAAACCCGATAGCGCGCCCATTTCCCACACCTTGCGGTAGACGCGCTCGGTAGTGTCGGTGACCGAGAAGCGCACGTTGGCGCCGATGTTGAACACCGCCACCGCAATGGGCGCAATGTCGCGCTCAATGCCTTCGACCAGGGACACCATTTCGGCCTCGACCCGGGCGTCCGAGCCAAAGGCGTGTGCCTGGCCGCCTTCTGCTTTGATCTGCGCCACCAGTGGCAGCAATTTGTCGCGCTGGCGCCGGGTCACGCAGGCCACCAGCCCTTCGCGGGCAAAGCGCCGGGCAATAGCGCCACCGGTGGCGTCTCCGGCACCTATTACCAATACAGATTGGGGCGTGCTCATAAAGTGCTCCTCAGGCGTAGCGTTGGCGCGCGAGCGCCGCGCCTTGGGCCAGGGCTTCAAGCTTGCGTAGGGCGATGTCGCGGTTCATGGGCGCCATGCCGCAGTTGGTGCAGGCAATCAGCTTCATCTTGGGCACAAACTGCAGCGCCCGTCCGATGGTGTCGGCCACTTCTTCAGGGGTTTCCACCACGTCAGAGGCCACGTCGATCACGCCCACCATCACTTCCTTGCCTGCCAGCAAGGCCATCAGGTCCATGGGCACGTGCGAGTGAAAGCATTCCAGGCTCACTTGCTGGATGCTGCTTTTGGCCAGGGCCGGAAACACTTTTTCGTACTGGCGCCACTCGTGGCCCAGGGTGTTTTTCCAGTCCATGTTGGCGGCAATGCCGTAGCCGTAGCAAATATGCACTGCGGTTTTGCAGGTCAGGCCCTGGGCGGCGCGTTCCAGCGCCTGCACGCCCCAGTCGGCGGCGTCTTCCATGTAGACGTTGAAGGCCGGCTCGTCGAACTGGATGATGTCCACACCATCGGCCTGCAGGGCCAGCGCCTCTTGGTTGAGCAGCTCGGCAAAGGCAAAGGCCATTTTGATCTTGCCCTCGCGTCCGCCGCCGTAAAAGCGGTCGGCCACGGTGTCCACAATGGTCATCGGGCCGGGCAGGGTGAATTTGAGGGTGCGTTTGGTGTGGGCCCGCGCCATGCGCGCCTCCAGCGCGTGCACCCGGCCTTTGAGGCGCAGCGGCCCCACCACCTGCGGCACCTGGGCGTCGTAGCGGTTGTTGCGTATGCCCATGGTGACCTTGTTCTCAAAGTCAATGCCCGCCACTTGCTCCAGAAAGCCGTGCACAAAGTGCTGGCGCGCCTGCTCGCCGTCGCCAATCACGTCCAGCCCTAAGTCTTCTTGGGTTTTGACCCACAGCAGCGTGGCGTCGCCCTTGGCCTCGATCAGTTCGGCGCCTTGCGCCTTCCACTGGGGCCAAAGCTTTTGGGTTTCGGCCAGCCAGGCGGGTTTGGGCAGGCTGCCCGCGATTGCGGTGGGGAAGGCGGTGGGGAACATCGTTGTTGTCTCCGGTTTTCTTGGTACGCCGCGCCGGTCTGTGCCAGCGCGGGTGGGGCAGGGCGCCTGCGCTTTATGGGTTGCCCAGGAAGTCGCGTTTGCCAATCTCCACGCCATTGTGGCGCAGGATGGCAAAGGCGGTTGTCACATGAAAGTACACATTGGGCAGCGCGTGGCCGAGCAAAAACTGCATGCCTTTGTAGTGGGTTTCCTTGTCGCCGCGTTTGGTGACGATGTCTTTGTCCTCGGTGCCGTCTATCTGCGCGGGCGTAAAGCTTTGCACATAGGCCACGGTCTTGGCCACGCGGGCCTTGAGTTCTTCAAAGGTGCGCTCGTTGTCTTCAAACACCGGGCTTTCCACGCCCGCCAGACGGGCGACCACGCCTTTGGCGGTGTCGCTGGCGATTTGCACCTGGCGGCGAAAGCTCAGCATGTCGGGGTACAGGCGAAAGTCGATGAGCGCGGCCGGGTCGATCTTTTTGGCCTCGACATGGGCTTGCGCCTTGTCCAGGATATGGATCAGGTTGTTCAGGCTGTTGGCCAGGCGGGGCACGCTGGCTTGGTACATGGAGATGGTCATAGTCATGGGTTCTCGGTTGGGATGGGTGCCCCGGTGTGGGGGTGGGGCATCTTAAGGGGCAGGGGAAAGCCAGTGTGGGCAAGGGCCTTGGGAGCCGTTATGCTGCGCCTTGGACTGCCCCAACCGCACAAAAGCCACTCGCAGAATGCCCATGAACGCACCCACCACCCCGCACGCGCTGCTGCCCCAGATCCATCAACGCCACGTCCCGCCTGAACTCATTGCCGCGCTCAAGGCGCACTTTGGCGCGCGATGCTCTACCGCGCTGGCGGTACGCGAGCAGCATGGGCGCGACGAATCGGCCTTTGACGTACCGCCGCCCGCGGCCGTGGTGTTTGCCGAGGCCACGGCCGACGTGGCTGCCGCCGTAGGCTTGGCCGCGCAATACCGGGTGCCGGTGATTCCGTTTGGCGTGGGCTCGTCCTTGGAGGGCCATTTGCTGGCGGTGCAGGGCGGCATCAGCATCGACCTGGGGCGCATGAACCAGATCGTGGCCATTCACCCCGAGGATCTCACCGTCACCGTGCAGCCCGGCGTGACGCGCAAGCAGCTCAATGAAGCGTTGAAAAGCAGCGGCCTCTTTTTTCCGATTGACCCCGGCGCCGATGCTTCCCTGGGCGGCATGTGCGCCACGCGCGCCAGCGGCACCAACGCCGTGCGCTACGGCACCATGCGCGAGAACGTGCTGGGCCTGGAAGTGGTCACGGCCAGCGGCGCGGTGGTGCGCACCGGCACCCGGGCGCGCAAATCAGCCGCGGGCTACGACCTGACGCGCCTGATGGTTGGCAGCGAAGGCACGCTGGGTGTGATGACCGAGATCACGCTCAAGGTTTATCCCTTGCCCGAGGCCATCTCGGCCGCCGTGTGTTCGTTTCCCAGCATCGAGGCAGCGGTGCGCACCACGATTGCCATCATCCAGATGGGCGTGCCGATTGCCCGCGTGGAGCTGGTGGACGCCCACACCGTGCGCATGGTCAACGCCCACGCCAAGCTCGGGCTGCGCGAAGAAGCGCTGCTGCTGATGGAGTTTCACGGCTCGCCTGCCAGCGTGAAAGAACAGGCCGAAACCGTGCAAGAAATCGCCGCCGAGCACGCGGGCAACGCGTTCGAGTGGGCCAGCACGCCCGAGGAGCGCACCCGGCTGTGGGCGGCGCGCCACAACGCCTACTTCGCCGCCATCCAAAGCCGCCCAGGCTGCCGCGCCATTACCACCGACACCTGCGTGCCGATCAGTCGCCTGGCCGATTGCCTGCTGGAGTCGATCAACGAGGCCGAAGCCTCCGGTATTCCTTATTTTCTGATCGGCCATGTGGGCGACGGCAATTTTCACTTTGGCTATCTGATCGACCCCAATAGCGCGCAGGAGCGCGCCACCGCCGAGGCGCTCAACCTGAAGCTGGTGCAGCGTGCGCTGCGCATGGACGGCACGTGCACCGGTGAACACGGTATTGGGGTGCACAAGATGGACTTTTTGCTGGCGGAGACCGGCGTCGGTGCGGTGGACATGATGCGTGCCATCAAGGCCGCGCTGGACCCCCACCACATCATGAATCCTGGGAAGGTGTTCGCCAGCTAAGGGGTGCGGTCAGGGTGACGGTAACCAGCGACGAAGTGCTCACTCCCATTTCCAGCGTGCCATGGTGCAGCGCTGCGATTTCGCGGCAAATGCTCAGCCCGAGCCCCAGGCCCTCAATTTTCCGGTTGCGCGCGGCGTCGCCACGGTAAAAACGGTTGAATGCGCGCTTGGGCAAGTCTTCGGCCACCCGTGCACTGGTGTTCTCGATGGTGAGTCTGAAATGAAAGTCCCGCTGCTCCAGCGCAAAGCCAATGCGCCCGCCCGGAATGTTGTATTTGGACGCGTTGGTGTAGAGGTTGTGAATCAGTTGCTTGGCCAGCACCGGGTCGCAGTGCCAGAAAATGCCAGGCGCGATGTGCTTGACGACCTGCACATCGCTCTGGAACTGGCTGGCGTCGTCGGCCAAGTTGTCTAAAAACGCACTCAGGTTCCATGGAGCGCGTTCCAGCAAGAGCGATTTGGCGTCTGCGCGCGACAGCAGCAGCAACTTTTCGGTGATGGTAATGAGGCGCTCGACCTCCTCGGTGATGGCAAGCGCGTCGATTTGCGCACCACTGCCTGGCGGCAGACCCGCAATCAGCTTTTCCGTGCTGCCACGCAAGATGGTCATTGGTGTTTTGAGCTCATGCGATGCGTCGGCCGTGAAGTTGCGGATTTTTTCGTAGCTGTCCTTAAGACGCTGGCGCAGCGACTGGTAGATCGTCGCAATCCGCTCGAACTCCTGGTAGTTCACAGGGGTGGAAATGGGTTTTTCAAGGGCTTCAATGTCGAGCTCGAGCAAGGCGTTCTCGATGGAGTGGATGGGCTTCATGACCCAAAACATGATGTACCAGGACATCAAAATCACCGCCAGGAAAATCGGGGGCAGGCTCATCCACAGGATCGCGTCGCGCACGCTCCACAGTTCACGCATGTAGTCGCGCACACGGGCCTGGGTGAATGCCACCGTGGCGCTGTGCTGGCCCCGGCGCATACGCACACCCAGCCACTGCGCTTGCTGCGGGTCGGTGAACTCCAAAGCGGTGTCTCTGGGCGTGCTCTCGCGCGGGGGCAGCCACGCGACACTGCCGTCGCTGAGTGCGCGGCACGTCGGGGGGTCGTTGGCGTCACCGGCGCATACGGTAAACGTCTCAATCAGGTACTTGCTGGGCGCTTTGGAGTCGATGCCCCGGTAGCAGCGGTAGAACGCATCCCGGTCCGAAATTTGGTCCGCACATTGCTGCAGGCCCAGCACGATTTCTTGCTGAATGGTGTTGCCCAGCGAATTTTCGAGCATCAGCGCGGCTATGCCCCGGTTCAAACCAATGACCAGCACCGTCATGCCCAATAGGCGCAGTGCCAACTGCCATTGGAATGACCGATTCTTCCCCGGTAGTGCGCTGTCAGCGCCTACGCGCCATACCCTCGCCATGGATCGACCTTGTGGGCGCTGCGCCGGCATTTGCCTTGCGGAGGGGACTTTTGTGTTGGCGCAGGTGCTTAGCTGCGCATCCGGTAGCCGGTTTTGCGTACGCACTGGATCAAGGAAAACCGCATGCCCTCTCTGCGGCTGAGTTTGTTTTTGATGCGTTGTATGCAGACGTCGACCACATTGGTTTCTGGGTCAAAGTCGAGATTCCACACGTGTTTGAGGATTTGCTCGCGGGAAAACACCGTCGTGGGGGAGCGCATCAGGTACTCCAGCAGCATGAACTCGCGCTGGCTCAGCACCACGCTGACGCCTTGCCAGCGCACTTCGCGGCTGATGCAATTGAGCCAGAGGTCGCCATGGCGCAGTTCCGTCTGGGTTTCTGCGCGTTTTCTGCTGGTTACCAGTTTGAGTCGTGCCACCAGTTCCTCAAAGAAGAAGGGTTTGGGCAGGTAGTCGTCGGCGCCGAATTCAAAGCCGCGCAATCGGCTTTCCAGCTCCACCTGGGAGCTCAGAATGATCACCGGCGTGGTGTTCCGGGCTTCACGAACCGCTTGCAAAACCTCGAAACCGTCCATGCCAGGCAATACGACATCGAGCACCACCACGTCAAACTGGCCGGCCAAAATGCGCGCCAGACCGGTAGAGCCGTTGTCTGAATGCTCCACCGCATAGCCTAAGTCGGCCAGACTCTGTGCCATTGCATGGGCGATGGCGTTCTCGTCTTCGATCAACAAAACGTTCATAGGTATACCGTTGGTAGAAGTTGTTTCCCACCGAGGACCTAGCCCGGACGAGTAAGCGCCGGCAGCGGCTATTGCGCGCCCTTCACGCCCATGCTCGGCATAAGCGGTTTCCTTTTGCGATGGGTACGTTTCGGTCAGCATTGTGGAAATTTGATAAAAAAACGTTAATCATTTTAATTGTATACAAAAGCATAAAGTCAGGATATTCGTTTTTTTTCGTGGCGTCGAGCGGGCAACTGGGATGCGTTGCAAGCCGCCGGGCACCGGGGCGATCGCAGGCGGGTGGGTTTGGGAGCCCGCCCGCGCCCGGTTTACGCCCAAGCTATGGCACATTAATGGCCATGACGAAGTACCTCACTCTCGAAGACGCCATCGGGAAAACCCCCTTGGTGGCCTTGCAACGCATAGGCGCCGCGGACAACCAGTCCCGTAAAAACGTGGTTTTGGGCAAATTGGAGGGCAACAACCCGGCCGGCTCCGTCAAAGACCGCCCGGCGCTGTCCATGATCCAGCGCGCGCAGGAGCGTGGCGATATCAAGCCCGGCGACACGCTGATTGAGGCCACCTCGGGCAACACCGGCATCGCCCTGGCCATGGCGGCGGCCATCAAGGGCTACCGCATGGTGCTCATCATGCCCGAGGACTTGTCGATAGAGCGGGTGCAAACCATGAAGGCCTTTGGCGCCGAACTCATCCTCACGCCCAAAAGCGGCGGCATGGAATACGCCCGCGACTTGGCCGAAACCATGCAGCGCGAAGGCAAGGGCAGGGTGCTCGACCAGTTTGCCAATCCCGACAACCCGCGCATCCACTATGAAACCACCGGCCCCGAAATCTGGGCCGACACGCAAGGGCGCGTCACCCACTTTGTAAGCGCCATGGGCACCACGGGCACCATCACCGGCGTGGCGCGGTATCTGAAAGAGAAAAACCCCGCCATTCGCATCATCGGCGCCCAGCCGTCCGAGGGCTCGCGCATTCCGGGCATTCGCAAATGGGCGCCGGCCTATTTGCCCAAGATTTACGACCCCGCCAACGTGGACGAACTGCGCTTTGTGAGCCAGCTTGACGCCGAAGACATGTGCCGCCGCATGGCGCGCGAAGAGGGCTTGTTTGCCGGCATTTCTGCCGCAGGCGCGTGCTGGGTGGCGCAGCAAATTGCCGCCGAGGTGCGCGACGCCACCATCGTCTTTATCGTCTGCGACCGGGGCGACCGCTATTTGTCCACCGGCGTGTTTCCCGCCTGAACCCCAAGCCCTCACCATGACACACGCTTACAAGTTTTGCCCCCAATGCGCCACGCCCTTGGCCCTGATCAGCCAAATGGAAGACGGCGGCGACAAAGTGCGCCTGCGCTGCGGCGCCTGTGACTTCACCCATTGGAACAACCCCACGCCGGTGCTCGCAGGCATTGTGGAAGTGGACGGCCAGATATTGCTGGCCCGCAACGCCGCCTGGCCGGGCAAGATGTACGCGCTGATCACCGGCTTTATGGAGGCGGGCGAAACGCCCCAAGAGGGCATTGCCCGCGAAATTGCCGAAGAAACCAACCTGGCCACCGACGCACTCACGCTGGTGGGCGTGTATGACTTTCAGCGCATGAACCAGATCATCATCGCCTACCACGCGGTCTGCCACGGCGAGGTGCGCCTTTCGCCCGAGCTGGTGGACTACCGCATGTACGCGCCCCAAGACCTGAAATGCTGGCCCGCAGGCACGGGCTACGCCTTGGCCGACTGGCTGACCTCGCGCGGCCACACCCCGCAATTCATCGACTGGCCGCGCCGCGACGTGCCCGCGCAGCCGATTGCCTAAAGCCTCAAGGTTCGCATTTATGTCTAACGATTACACGGTCGATATAGAGATCGACACCCGCGGCCTGAACTGCCCGCTGCCCATCCTGAAAGCCAAACGGGCGCTCACTGGCATGCAAAGCGGCCAGGTGCTGAAGGTCGTATCTACCGACGCGGGCTCGATCCGCGACTTTCAGGCCTTTGCCAAGCAAACCGGCAACACGCTCATTGAGCAACAAACCCAGGGCGCCGAGTTTGTGCACGTGATGCGCAGGCGCTAAGGCATCACCGGTAAGCTTTCAATGGATAGCTGAACGTTGGGCCCAGTCAGGTAAGAGACAGTCCGGCTAAGGTATCAGACGGCAACCCCGAAAACGAAAAGGTCAGGCTTGGGCCATGAGCGGTCGTTGACCGAACCTCGTTTTGAGGCTGCGATAGGCTGACAGCGGTCAAAGAAGCAGGGGAAATGCTCTCTCCAAAGCTGACGTTAGCGAGGAAGGATCACCTGATTTCACCTGCTCGATTCCCCCGAGCGAGAGGGGGGCTATGGCGCAGCACGTCGAAATCCACGAGGTCGAGTCCTTATCGGTCCTCATGGATTGCGTAACCTAGGAACAGGGTGGGAGTTACGAACCAAGCCCACAGGGCTAAGACTTGCGCTCCATCTTTAGCGCACTCGCGATTTACACACGCTCAAGCACCAACGCAATTCCTTGCCCGACACCAATGCACATGGTGCACAAGGCGTAGCGCCCACCGGTCACTTGCAAGCGGTTAATTGCGGTAGTCACAAGCCGAGCGCCGGACGCGCCCAAGGGATGACCTAGCGCAATCGCGCCGCCCCAAGCGTTTACGCGCGCGTCGTCATCCTTAAGTCCAAGTAAGCGCAGTACAGCCAAGCCTTGTGCTGCAAAGGCCTCATTCAGCTCAATAACGTCGATCTGATCCAGTGTGAGCCCTGCCATGGCAAGTACCCTTTGTGTTGCTGGAGCGGGGCCGATCCCCATGACACGTGGCGCAACTCCAGCCGCGGCCATGGCGACAACGCGTGCTTTTGGCGCCAAGCCATATTTGGCAACTTCTAGCTCCCCGGCAAGCAAAACTGCGCAGGAGCCATCGTTCACGCCTGAGGCATTACCCGCCGTTACGCTACCGTCGGGACGCACTACCCCTTTGAGTTTAGCCAAGGCCTGCAAACTCGTTTCACGAGGGTGTTCATCCTGATCGACAAGGACCCAGTCGCCCTTTTTCTGCGGGACGGTAACGGGGACAATCTCACGTGCGAAATGCCCTGCCTTTTGCGCTGCGACCGCACGAAGCTGGCTGTTCATGGCCATGAAGTCCTGGGCTTCGCGCTCAATCTTGAACTCAATAGCTACGTTTTCGGCGGTCTCTGGCATGGAGTCCACGCCGTACGTTTCTTTCATCAGCTTGTTGACAAAACGCCAGCCAATCGTTGTGTCATAGACTGCGTTGCTGCGGCTAAAGGCGCTCTCTGCTTTTGGCATTACAAAGGGCGCGCGACTCATGCTTTCAACGCCGCCAGCGATCATCAAGCCGGCCTCCCCTGACTTAATTGCCCTGGCGGCAGTGCCTATTGCATCAAGACCAGAGCCACACAAGCGGTTGATGGTGGATCCCGACACTTGGACAGGCAGACCTGCGAGCAGCGCACTCATGCGTGCAACATTGCGGTTGTCCTCTCCAGCTTGGTTGGCACATCCATAAATCACATCTGACACCACAGCCCAATCCACCTGGGGATTGCGCGCCATCAGCGCTTTAATGGGAATGGCGCCCAAATCGTCGGTACGGACGGAACTCAATGCACCTGCGTAACGACCAAAAGGCGTGCGAATCGCATCGCAGATAAAAGCGTTTTTCATGGAAATGTATTAACGTTGGGAATCGCATGCCTGAATGGGGAGCCCAAGCAAGCTTTCAAGTTCGGTATGCGTAAGGCCTTCAACCTTATCGATGAGCTTCAGGCCTTGTGGCGTGCATTCAAGCGTGGCTAAGTCGGAATAAATGCGGCAGACACAAGCAATGCCCGTGAGCGGGTAGTTGCAGGCGCTTACGACCTTGCTTTCACCTTGCTTGGTCAAAAGATCCATCATTACCCAGGTCTGCTTTGCCCCCACCGCAAGATCCATCGCTCCGCCAACGGCGGGAATGGCGTCGGCCTCACCGGTGCTCCAGTTTGCGAGGTCCCCCGTCGCTGACACCTGAAATGCGCCTAAAACGCTAATGTCAATATGACCACCGCGTGTTGAATGCCACCCAGAATTGACCCCTTAGAGGCGATTTTTTTCATCCAAATTTGACCCCTGTTAGAAGCCCTGTGCGTTCGAAGTTATGCACAGGAGACAACAGGAGTGATCAAAGTGGGAACCTTGGCAAAGATAAGGCGTTTGTA
>CANFWT010000008.1 GCA_947450895.1 Comamonadaceae bacterium
ACAAAGCAGGTGAGCCAGAAGCCCCCGCCCTCGGCCGGGGTCATGCGCGAGGGGTAACCGGGCAGCTCCGCCACCGTGGCGGACAAGGCGGCGCCGCTGCCGCGCACCGAGCCCAAGGTGTGCCTCCAGCTCTCGCTCCAGCGCGCCAGGCCCTTGCTGGCCAGCACGCCAAAAGCGTAGGGCGTGTTCTGCGCCAGCAAGGTACTGGCGCCTGACTGCCAGTTCCAGCGGCCGACCTTGCCGGTCTTGCCGTGCTGCATCAAATCGTGGCACCACTGGTCGGGGCCAAAGTGCTCGGAGCCATCGCTCACCAGCAGGCTGTCATCCCCCTCAAACGCGAGGGCATTGGCGCTGTGCAGCTTGCGACCGCCCAGAGTCTTGGTCTGCGCCAGCGTGGCGCCTGCCGCGTCCAGCACCCGCAGTTCGCGTCCGTCCAAGGCCACTGCCACATGGCCTTGGGCGCTGACAGCAAGGGCGGTAATGGGTGCCTCGAAGCGGCGCAGCTCGCGCGCCGTACCGTTTTCCAGCGCATAGAGCACGGCCCCGGCACTGATACGCAGCTGCTGGCCGTCGCTGGCAATGTCGTCGATACCGGGCAGCCCGAGCACCACGGTGGCGTCATCGAGCGCACGGTTGGGTTTGAGTGCACCGTCCATGATGGGTACGGTGATGGCGGCGCTGCCGCGGCCGAGCAGGCGGTCCAGCCAGCCTTGAATGGGGTTGGGCATCAGGCAGTCCTCCAGCGCTGTTCGTACTGAGAAAACTCAGGGTCTGCACCGGGCAATGGATAGCGCCCGATACGGTTATTGGAAATGCCGCCCAGGTACAAATAGCCCCGGTGTTCGCGCATCGAAGTGATCATGGGGTGGTTCTCGCCGCCCAGGTCCCACAGCGTCTCCAGCACCTCGCCCGACTCCGAGAATTTGAGCACGCAGCCGGTGTTGATGTTGGGAAACAGCCACTCGTCCAGGGCCACACGCTGCGCCATGCGCTTGCGAAAGCCCGGCATGCGCATGGCCAGGTCGTAGGCCGGGGCGCGCATGCCCACCAGCGCCAGCCAGTAGTTGCCGTCCGAGGCCAGGTTGATGTTGTCGGGGTAGCCCGGCAAGTTGTCCAGCACCATTTCCACCTGTCCGGCGCGTGGGCCGTCAAACCAGTAGCGCTTGATGCAGCAGCCCCAGGTTTCGGCAAACAAAATCGATTGGCGGTCGCTGGCAATGCAAATGCCGTTGGGAAAGCGCAGGCCACGCAGCACGGTGCGCGTGCTGCCATCGCGCGGGTCAAAGCAGACGATGCGGCCGTTGCCACGGGCTTCGAGTCCATCGACCGGCCACTCGTGCATCTCGTACCGGATGGTGGCTTCGCTAAAGAAGATGCGTCCGTCATCGGCAATGTCCAAGTCGTCAGCCAGGCGCAGGCGGCTGTCGTCGTTGATCGAGGCCCAGCTGCGGTTGGTCTCGTCGGTCACGCGCTGGACTTCGCGCTCGGGGGTGATGCGGTACAAGCCCATGCCGCCCACGCAGACGTTGAGGTTGTAGTCCCGATCGAACGCCATGCCCAGCGGTGTGCCGCCGATGTGGGCGAACACTTCCATTTCCTGGTAGTCGGGTGCCATAAAGCGGATGATGTCGCCATGGCGCGAGCCCGCATACAGGTGGTTGTCGCGGTCCAGAATTACGTCCTCGGGCCCTTCAATGCGGCCCAGGCCGATGAGTTGCACATCGCGCAGCTTGTTGTTGACCGCCCAGACACCCCCGCCTTCGGCGCTGCAATCGGGCGACACCCCCAGGCGGTGGTAGGTCGGGCTCACATAGACCTTGCTCAAAATGCGGTGGCGGTTTTTCAGCCAGCGCACGTCAATGATGGCCGCAGCAATCAGAATGCCCGCCAGCACCATGCGCGTAATGCCGCCGGGCGCCGACAGCGACGTCAGGCCGTTGATGATCAAGAGCACGATAAAAGTGCCCACCACCGCCTTGGTGACCGAGCCGCGCCCGCCACCCAGGCTGATGCCACCCAGCACGGCGGCCGTCAGCACCAGCACCTCCATGCCCACGCCAATGTCGGCGCCCGCCGTGGCCAGGCGTGAGGCAAAAAAGCAGCCGCCCGCGCCGGTCAGAATGCCGCTGGCCACATAGCACAGCGCCACGGTGCGGCGCACCGCAATACCGCTGTTGTAAGCCGAGCGGCGCGAGCCGCCAATGGCCACAATGTGCCAGCCCAGGCGCAGCCGGGTGAGCAGCACGTGGCCTGCAATGGCCGCTGCCGCATAGGCCCAGGCCACGGTGGGCAGGCCCAGCCAGGTGCCGTTGCCCAAAAAGTCCCACAGCTCGGACTCGGGCACGTAGCCTGCAATCTCGGTGGAGTAGCGCAGGCTCAAAATCTCATAGACCGAGCGGAAAATAATCAGCGTGATAAGCGTGGTCAAAAACGCCCGCAGCCGCAGGTAGCCAATCAACAGCCCGTTGACGGCACCCAGCAAGCCGCCGCACACCAGCGTTCCCAGCACCGCAACGGGCACCGGCCATTTCAGGATATGCATCATCACCAGCGCGCAAAAATTGGTCAGCGCAAAGATGGAGCCCACCGACAAATCGATACCGCCCACAATCATCACCAGCGCCAGCCCAAACACGATAAAGCCCACTTCGCCGGCCTGGCGCAAGGTATCAGCCAGCACGATCTGGGTGTAAAAGCCGGGTACGACGCGGCCCGAGGCCACCACCACCAGGGCCAACAAAATCACGGGAATGGCGGTTTCTGTCCAGCGCTTGGCCAGAATCTCGCCAAGCCAATGGTCCGGCCAATACCGGTAGCGCAGTCGGGTCAGGGTTTCGCTCATGGGGTGCACCAATTCAGAGAACTAAAAAAAGGGGGAGTGGCCCGCCGCACAGGCAGCGGCCACCCCATGTGTCACAGCGCCCAGCGGGCGCTTCTTCAACTTAGGACTTGGCAGGCAACTTCCAGCAGGTGCCTTCGACACCGGCGTTGTCCTTGGTGATGGGAATCAACGTCGTGTAGATGTTTTGCTTGGCCGCACCAGGTTTCAAGCCGCCTTGCACCAGCCACTTGATCATGGCGGCCATATTGCTGGCCTGGGTGGGCACGTCGTAGCTCACGTCGAGGTTGTAGGCGCCGGCCTTGACCTGGTCACACGCGCCTTTTTGCTCGCCACCACCCGAGGTCGCCAAGAACACCTTGCCAGTCATGCCCGCTTCTTTGACAGCGGCTGCGGTACCGATGTCCATGCCGTCCCAAAAGCCGACGATGCCGCACAGGTCAGGGTTTTGCTTGAGCACGGTTTGCGTCAGCGCCTTGGCCTTGGCGGCGTCCCAGTCAGCGGCCTGGTTGGAGACCACTTTCACGTCGGGGTACTTGGCCAGGATGTTTTCCACGCCCTTGAGCGTATACGCGCTGGCAGCAGCCGTGGGCGCGCCTTGCACAATGGCGATCTTGTTGGACTTGCCTTTGCAAGACTCCACCACCGCTTCGGTCATGCGCTCGCCAATGTCCACCCAGTCGGCGCCCACAAAGGCGGTGGATGCTTGCGAAGAGCGCATGTTGATCTGCACCACGTAAATGCCTTCGGCCTCGGCTTTGGCAATCAGTTTGGCGTAGGTTTGAACATCCGGGTTGTGGATCACGATGACGGCAGGCTTCTCAGCGATCAGCGCAGTAAAGGCTTGCGCGCCCGCGTTGGTATTCCAGTTGGGGTCACGCACCACCACTTTCATGCCCGCGGCCTCCAGCTCTTTTTTCAAGCCCTGGTGCCAGCCGATGGCCAGGTCAAAACCATAGGCCACGGGAATAAAGGCCACGGTTTTACCCGCCAGCGCCTTTTTGTATCCGTCGCGAAACGGCTCGTCCAAGCCCTTGCTTTGGGCAAAAGCCGGCAGCGCGATGGCTGCGCCCAGGGCAAGGCCCGCGACGGCCTTGACCAAATTCTTAACCACGTGTTTTGCTTGTCGCATCGTTGTCTCCTCGGTTGAAAAAAGTAAATTGCACGCATGGAAGCCGGGTGCGCGGCATGCTCAGATGTCCCCTTGTTGCGCGGTCTCTTCGTTGCGCGGGTTGAGGACGGAATCGATCAAAATTGCGGCCAGGAGCACCAGGCCCTTGATGATGTTTTGCACGGAATACGAAACGTCCATGATGGTCATGCCATTGAGCATGGTGCCGATCAGCAAGGTGCCAATGACCACATTGACCACCCCACCGCGACCGCCTGACAGACCAATGCCGCCCAGCACCACCACCAGCACCACGTCGTAGACCATGGTGGAGTTGTAGATGCGCGTAGGCATGCTGTTGACCGAGGCCGCCATCACCAAACCGGCAAACAGGCCTATGAGCGCGGCGAGCAAATACTCGAGCAAGATGATGGGCCGCGTGGGCAGCCCGGTGGCGCGTGCCGTGAGTGGGTTGTCACCAATCGCGTAGATGAACGCACCGGCGCGCAGGCGCCGCAGAAGCAAGGCCATGAGCGCACAGGCCAGGCCAAACATCACCACGGGCATAGGAATCCCGGCCAGGCTGCCGCGACCGATCCAGACCATGGAATCCAGCGCCGCAGGCCATTGCACCACTTCCAGCTGAAAAATCGCCGCCTGCCCCAACCCGGCCAAAAACAGGCCCGAGGCCAGGGTGGTGAACAGCGAGGGGACTTCGGCGTAGGCCACCAGCCAGCCGTTGACCAGGCCAAACAGCAAGGACAACACCAGCGCCGACAAGGCCGCGGACTCGATGGATTGCCCGTTGCTGACCGACTGCAGCAGAAAGCCCGAAGGCACGGCCAGCGCGGCGATCATGGAGATGTCAATCCCCCGGCCAATCACCACCACCGCCATTCCCAAGCCCAAAATGCCCAGAATGGCCACGTTTTGCAGCAGCGTGAGCAGGTTGTCCACCTGCGCAAAGCCGGGTAGCAGCAGTAAAAAGCCGCCGAACATCAGCAAGAACAAAATGAAAACAATGGTTTGTTGGGTGGCGCGCAGTTTGGGCATAAAGAACTCGGTGAAGAAACTCGTTTAAATCAAGGCCGCGTGCAGGGTCTGGCGCAGTTCGCGTTTGATGATCTTGCCGTTGAGGTTGCGCGGCAAGGGCTCGGTGTCTATGGTCCAGGTCTCGGGTACGGCGTAGTCGGCCATGCGCTGGCTGCAATAGGCTTGCAGGGCGGGCGCCGTGCTGTGCTCGCTGATCTCACGCACCGACACAAAGGCATGCACCCGCTCGCCCAGCACCGCGCAAGGCACGCCCACCAGCGCCACCTCCAGCACGGCGGGGTGTTCGCTCAGCACGTTTTCCACCTGCGCGCAGTAGACCTTGTAACCACCGCGGTTGATAACGTCTTTCTTGCGGTCGAGCACGCGGACAAAGCCCTGGGCATCCATGCTGCCAATGTCGCCCGAGCGCCAAAATCCCGCGCGAAATTCACTGGCGGTGGCCGCCGCATTGCGCCAGTAGCCCGGCACCACCATCGGGCCGGCAATCCAGATTTCACCTACACCGCCGCGCGCGACCTCCAGGCCCGCGTCGTCTACGATGCAAATTTCGCCACAGGTCACGGGCAGGCCCACGCTGTCGCGGTGGCTGTCAGTTTGGCCCTGGGGCATGATGGTGGCGGGAGAGCAGGTCTCGGTGGCGCCATAGGCGTTCATCAGCACCAGCCCTGGCAGGCGCTGCGCCAGCCCGTCAATGGTGGCAGTGGGCATGGACGCGCCGCCATACGCACCGATGCGCCAGGCCGACAAGTCGTGCGCTTGCAGGTCGGGCAGCAGCAAACACAGGTTGTACATGGCGGGCACCATGATGGCGTGGGTAATGCGCTCGGCGCTGGCCAGGCGCACAAAGTCGGCCGCCTTGAACTGCGCCATCACCACCGTCGTACCCTGGCAATACAGCATGGTGTAGAGCTGCGCCACCAGCCCGGTCACATGGCTCATGGGCACGGCCACCAGAGAAATATCGCGCTCGCTCAGGGCCATGCGCTCGGCGTAGTGCATGACCGAATGCACGATGTTGAGCTGGGTAATCATGGCTCCCTTGGGGCGGCCGGTGGTGCCCGAGGTGTAGAGCAGCACCGCCAGATCTTCCTCTTGCGCTGCGTGCGGCTGAGGCTGCGGCGCGGCCTGCATCAGCGCAGAAAAAGCTTCAAAGCCCTCCACCGCACTCGCACCGGTCACAAAGCGCATGCGCAATTCCGGCAGGCCGTGTGGCGCAGGCTGCCAGTGCGCCACATCGGGCGCGCAGACCAGAGCGACGGCGCCCGAATCGCTGAGCACGTATTCCAGTTCCATGCCGCGCGCCCGGGCGCTGACGGGCACCAGCACCGCGCCCATCCAGGCGCAGGCCAGGGTAAGAATGATGAATTCGGGTCCGTTACCCATGTGCAGCGCCACCCGGTCGCCACTCTGCACGCCCCGCTGCGCCAGGCCGCCGGCGCATTTGCTGGCGGCGTGGTGCAGCTCGCGCCAGCTCAGGCGCATATCGCCGCAGACCACAGCCAGTGCGTCGGGCCGGGCCGCCAGGGCTGTCACCAGCATCTGGGCCAGATGGGTGGGACGCTGGCTGTAGCACAGCACCAAGCGGTTTTCAAAATGGTTTTCACGGCGCAGTGCGGTCATGGCTGCAGTGCCTTGTGGTAGTTCAGAAAAGGGGACTGTCGGAGCGCTGAGCACGCCTCGCAACAGCATCTCAATGCAGTGCTGCACTGCGTCTTGCAGGCTTTGGGGCGAATGGGTCTCCGGCCGGTACCAGCGGCCAATGCCACTGAGCGCACCGACCACGGTAAACGCGGCCACTGCCGCGTCCCCCGCCACGATCCAGCCGCGCTGCATACCTTGCTCAATCAGCAGGCGAAAGTCCACATCGACCTCCGCCTTGCGCTGGCGCAGGCTGCGGCGTTTGTCTTCACTCAAAGGGTCTTCGCCCACCCGGCTGGCGCACATGCCAAAGTCGCTGGTCACCACCTCGGCATACAAGGCCATGGCCGCACGCAGCAAATCGCGCCCACCCAGCCCCGACTGCACCAAATCCCCCAAGCCCTGGTGAAAGGTGCTTAGGCCCCGCTCCACGCACTCCATCAGGATTTCTTCCTTGCTGGCAATGTAGTAGTACAGAGTTGGCTTGGTTACTCCCAAGCTCTGGGCGATGTCGTCAAGCGAGGTTCCCTGAAAGCCCTTGCGGGTGAAAAGGCGTGCGCCTGCAAGCAATACCGCATCCTTCTTATCACTGCGCTGCGGCTCGCGCGCACGGTGCGTCCGCCACGGAGAATCCACGGTTTTCCCGCTGCGGGCCGGGCTGGCAAGTGCAGAGGAAGAGCGGGTATTTGGCACGGCGACGAAGGTCCATTCAGGTTGGTTACTTTGCAGTAACTCATCAAACTGAGCGAACCATAAGCCGCCTGCCGCGCGGCAGGTACAGGGACTTACCCTTGGATGCGGCGCAGCATCAGTCGCGCCTGCGACTGGTGCGCCAAGGGGCTAGACCGAAGCATTGGCAGGGTAAACAGGGCTGACAAAGAGCGGCCCACTGATTCCCTCGGCGCCGAAGGCGCGGCGCACGGCCGGACGCGTCTCCAGCATCTTCAGCAGCCCCAGCAGGTGGGGCAAGGCATGCACGTGTTGCGCACCCAAGGTGTCGCTGCGCGGGTACAACTGCGACCAGCGCACGCAGGCTGCCAGGTAAAGGTCGCACACGCTCACCGCAGGGCCCAAAAGCCAAGGCCCGCCACAGCGCGCAATTTCGGCGTCGAGCAGCGCAAGATGCGCCAGCACGCGAGAGTGCAGGATAGGCCGCAGCGCTGTCACAGCCACCGCCTCGGCGGCATAACGCTCGGTGTAAAAAAGCATGCGCAAGTCGGCATGCAAGGTGTTGGACAAATAGAACAACCACTTCAACAACCGACCCCGCGCACCGGGCTGCAAGGGCTTCAAGGCGGCGTGCTGATCGGCCAGATGCAACAGAATGGCGGCTGTCTCAAACAAAGGTTCGTCTTGCGCCGGGTCCACCAGCACCGGCAACAGGCCTTGCGGATTGAATTTCAAAAACGCCGGACTGCGCTGGGCGTCTTGGCGACGGTCCACTTCCAGCGCCCCATAATCGACGCCGATTTCCTCCAAGGCCATGCGTACCACCACGTTGGCGCTGTCGGGCGAATAGAACAGCGTGTACGCCATTGCCAAATGCTCAGGGCTTGCGCATTACCACCAGGCCCTTGAGGTACTCGCCCTCGGGAAAGCTGATGGTCATGGGGTGGTCCGGGGCGCCGCCCATGCGCTCGGTGATA
The DNA here is from genome assembly GCA_947450895.1 of Comamonadaceae bacterium. Classification (GTDB taxonomy): domain Bacteria; phylum Pseudomonadota; class Gammaproteobacteria; order Burkholderiales; family Burkholderiaceae_C; genus Allorhodoferax. The sequence goes on from CANFWT010000008.1 coordinate 8,288, forward strand.
AAGCCGTCCACCCCGGCGTCCGCCCCGGCGGAGGCCACAATTTTGTGGAACAAATCGGCGCTGATGCCGCCCGAGCAGGAATAGGTAAATAGCACGCCGCCGGGCTCCAAAATTTTGAAAGCCAGGCGATTGATGTCTTTGTAAGCGCGCGCGGCGCGCTCGGCGTGCGCCACGGTGGGCGCGTACTTGGGCGGGTCGAGCACGATGGCGTCAAAAGTCTGGGCGGCCTGGGCAAACTGGCGCAGCGAGGCGTTCACGTCGGCGTCCATAAAGCGGGCGCGCTCGGGCGCAAAGCCATTGAGCGCCACATTGGCCGCCGCCTGGGCGATGGCCGGGGCGGACGAATCAATCGACGTGACATGCGCCGCCCCGCCCGAGAGCGCGGCCACGGTAAAGCCGCCGGTGTAGCAAAAGCAATTGAGCACGCGCTGAAACTGCAGGCGCCGCGCATGGTCAGCAAACTTTTTGCGGCTGTCGCGCTGGTCCAAGTAGAAGCCGGTCTTGTGGCCGTGCGCAATGTCCAGGGCGAGCTGCCAGTCGTGCTCGCGCAGAACCAGTTCGGTGGCGCCACTGCCGCGCAGCCAGCCGGTGGCCTCGGGCAGGCCTTCCAGGCTGCGGCTGCTGGCGTCCGAGCGTTCGTAGAGCTTGCTCAGCCCCGTGTGCTTCAGGAGCGCGTCGGCAATCACCGCCTTCCAGCGCTCCACACCCGCCGAGGTGAACTGCGCCACCAGGGTGTCGCCGTAGCGGTCCACGATGAGCCCCGGCAAACCGTCCGACTCGCCATGCACCAGGCGCATGCCGTCGCTTTGCACGTCAAAGCGGCTGCGCGCCTGCAAAGCCCGCGCCACGGCACGGCTAAAAAACGCGGCGTCAATGCGCTCTGCTTCGTCAAAACTCCAGACACGCGCCCGGATTTTGGAGCTGGGGCTGAACGCCGCCCAGCCCAAGAATTGCCCCTCGTGGCCTTCGACGCGCACCGTCTCGCCGCTGTCGCCACCTCCGCGTTCAATGGCAGACTCAAAAATCCAAGGGTGGCGGCGCTGCAAAGAGCGCTCTTTGCCAGAGCGAAGGCGGATGGTTTTCATGCAGGCTATTGTCGCTTGGCCGGCAGCCCGTTACGCCCTGGAGCGCAACCGAAGAACGCCCAGGGTCAGGGGCCCAGAAGCGAGACCGTCAGTGCAATCGGTTCAGCGCTGACGCGGCTTTCTCCGCGGTACACGTATTGCAGACTGAGCAGCAAGGAGATGAGCAGGCCCAAGGCGACAGTCACACCACCGACCCAGGTGACCATCTTCTCTGCCGGCGAGAGCAACGCGCCCACCAGAGTCAACGCCAGGACGGCGCAGACGATGGTGTTCCAAAGGTATGCAGGAATCGAAAGATGGCTTGCCGCAATACGCGCTTCCCGGACATCGGAGAGCTGCGTCAAGCTGCCCAACACCTCCGCGCGGGCGATTTGCTGGACCGCATTCTTGGGGTCGAGCAGGCGGATGCCTTGTGTCAAATCTGCCAGCAGTTCGGAGGTGTGTGGGGCACGCTCACCTTTAACCAGCAAGGGCCACTCGTCTTGCACAACGGATTGCGCGTAGGCTTTCAAATCTGATTGCAGCTCGACTGCCTGGGCGCTGCCGAAGCCGACCAAGGCGCGGTTGAGCTTGAATATCAGCGCAGCTTCTCTTGCCGCCAGGTCTTCGGCATTGCGATGGTCTCCCTGGACCCGCACCAGAGAAAAGACGATCAATAACAGGGACACGGATACCAGGACCTTGAATGCCTCCTCCACGCCCGAGGTCACTTTGAAAGGCTCGAATTTCAATCTGCGGCGAACCAAGGCCGGCAACACGGTGCTCAGCGTGATACCACCAAAAACCAGCAGCGCGGCGAGCTTGAAGTTGCCGAGCGAGTAAATCCAGTCCATTTTTTCTCCAATCATTGAACCGTCAATGCAATACAAAAAGCGTCATCGTTGACATCAAATTCACCGCTTCCAGGCTCTGGTAGAAATTGTTGGATGCCGTAGACCGGGTGGGGTTAGCCAAGCGCGGCGCGGTGTTGGTATCCAGGCCTGGCGCACTCGCCTGCGCACTGGGATCCACTTGCGCAATACCCGCGGCGGCCAAAAATTGGGCTGCGATGTCGTCTGCGGGCATGTGCGTTGCCTGTCTGGACAAAGGCACCAAAGCAGGTGCGGGCCGGCCCGCGTACTTGCCCGCGACTTGCACAGTTTTCGCGCCACCCATGGATACAGGAGCCGCCTTGGACGCCAGCGATTGGCTTGCCTGGGCGGCACCTTTGGCAAGCGCGCTTGCAGCCGTTGACCCGTCCGCTCGGCCCTGGCTAGCGCGCCGGTTTGCGATTGCCGCCCGAGACGCCGAGGCCTTCGGACCACCGGCCAGACTGCGTGGATTTGCTGGGGCGTTCGTGCTTTGCGCGGTCGATGGGGCCGCTGCCTGCCCATCAGCGTTGGCCTGTGCGGTCTGCGTGGCTACTGGCGAAGCGCTTTCACCCGCGACCGCCGGGCCGGCACTTTCGCCCGGCGAGGACAAAGCGGCGGTCGCCGCATTGGTAGCCGCTGCAGAAGCCGCCACGGTGCTGGAGACGCCGGCCTGTGCCGCCCCAACTGCGTTCGACTCCGCTGTGGATGCAGTGCCAGAAGCGGCGTCAGGCGCAGCCACCGGGCTGGTTGGGTTTACCGCAGGCGTGCTCGCGCTGCTCGCCTGGGCCAAGGTACTTGCAGCCCCTGGGGCTGGAAACACGGGCACCACCGCCTGCGCGTCGGCAAGCCGGCTCTCGCGGTACAACAGGTAATAGCCGGCCCGGGAGGGTGGCGCATCCTGGCTGCTTTTGCCATACAAACTGGCGTGCGCGGTCTTGAGCGCCAGCGCGCTTGCCACGGCATTGCTGTCGGTGGGGTTGCCGGTGTAGACCACCGCAATCCCCCCTGCGCCGATAAGGAGATCGGCGCCGGCGCGCAGCAGCATGTTCCCCTGGGCGCCCTCTCCGGCTGCACTGGTGTTTGCCGCACTGAGCTTGAGTGCGGGGGCCGCAGGGTCTGCCGAGCGGCTGGCGGTCACCAAGGTTTTTTCCAGCACAAGGTTGCCTGTTTGCGTGCTGACTGCGACGGTTCCGGTGGATGAAAGGCCAGTGAAGTTGCGCCCTTCCACCGAAACCTCGCCGACCACCAACTCCGCGCTGTTGACCACATCGATGGCGCCCACGGGGTTGGCACTGGCCAAGGTGGCAAGGGTATTGCCAGGATTGCTGAGCTGCTTGGCACCGGCGCCTACCAAAGCCAAGCCATTGCCGTTAGCAGACACCACGCCCGTCAAAGCCAAGGGTCCGTCTCCCCCTACGCTGGTATCGCCAGCCAGGGTGATGGCGCCCGCAGCACTGCCCAGGTTAAGGCTGCTGTTGACCAGCGCTGCCGGGCCCGCCAGGGTCATGGGATTGAAGACCCAGTGGCCATTGAGATCAACGCTGCCGCCGTGGACCTGCACCGCCGCCGTTCCGAAAGGCCCGCGGTCCAGTGCCGCGTTGCTGCCCCCGCCAGCGATCAAGGTCCCGGCGCTGACGGTGGTGCCGCCACTGTAGCTGTTGGCACCTGCCAGGGTGAGTGCGCCCGCACCAGCGCCTAAATGGGCATAGGCGGTGTCGGTATTCATTGCCACGGCGCTTGTACCTGAGACGATGCCGGCCACTGTGTTGGCGTCCGACGTGGAATTGAAGCTCAGTGTGCCCAGGTTGGAAACGCCTGCACCGATGCGAATGGCTCCGCTGCCTGTCGACAGGGTCAAGTTGGGCTTTTCGTTGGTAAACGCCGTGGTGATGGAAACGTTGCGGACGGTCGCATCAAGACCCTGGGCCAAGTTGTCGGCGCTCCCTCCTATGGCCCCCATCGGGTTCATCGGTGCCAGCGCTCCCACATGGGGGGCGACCGTTTGCGACACCAAGACGTTGTTCACAAAGATGTCCAAAGTCGCCGTGTTGTTGGCTTGCGTGGTGTAACTGATTTTCACGGGGACAAAGGCGCCACCCGTGCCTTGGTAGCCATTGCGAAACAGATCGAGGTTGGCCCAGGTTTGTCCTTTGATGGTGATGCTACCTGCGCCGTTTCCGGCGCGAATCACCACGCCATCATTGGCATTGCCGTAACTAAACAGCGTGTTGACTGCACCGGGCTGAAAGCTATTGACCTTGTAGTCGGCCTGAAATGTCCAGTTCTGCCCCAGTCCTGATGCATCGAAAATGTAGGGGTTGCTGCCATTTTGGGTCGTGGTCCAGGTACTGCGCCGAAGTGCACCTACCGTGAGCTCCGTGGTGCTTTTGTCAGCGGGCGACACGGAACCCGAAACGCCAACCGGTGCGTCGTGGGTGCTTAAGGAAACGGACGCATTGTCGAGCACCAGGTTGCCATGGTAGCTTTGGCCACCGCCGGTGGTGACGCTGCCTTTGAGACGCACCACGCCCGAGCCGCCGGTGGCAGGAGTGACCTCCAGCGCGCTGCTCCCCGTGCCCTGGATATTGGCCAAAATGTTGACATTGCCATAGGCGGACAAGCTCAGGGTATTGGCGTTCCAGCCCGACAGATTGCTGCCCAGCGTGATGTCACCCTTGCCGCTGGTGCCCAAGCCGCAGCCCACGGCACTCGCGCTGGTGCACGCCACCGCATCGCCGCTGGTGACGATGGAGACATTGTTGCGGTTCAGCGCGGCGGCCAAACTGGCTGTGCTCAGGTCGCCTCCGCTGGCAGCGATCAAAAAATCTTTGGGATCCAAGAGCCACGTTCCATCGGTGCCCCGCGGCGCAAGGGTGCTGATCTGGGCTGCATCGGTGATGGTCAGCGTGGCGGCCGAGGTTTCGATGAACCCGCCATGGCCGCCCGAGGCACCGCCTTGCGCGCGCAACACGCCTTCGATGCGCGCCGTGCCCGCCGGGTTGGCGGTATCGGAAACCACCTCGATCCGTCCGCCATTGCCGGCACTGCCAGGTGCGGCATCGGCAAGAATGCTGCCGGTGTTGCTGATGTGGTGGCTGGCAGACAAGCGAACCACGCCGCCGTCGTTGACGAGGCCCGTGGCGGCCAGGGTGCCACTGTTGTTGACCACGCCGCCCAGGACTCCGGTGGCCGCCTGGGCGGACAAAACAATCAGGCCGCCGGGTGCTTGCACCGCCTGGCCGTTGTCCACCAAGGTCTGAATGCTGGCGGGGCTGACCAGCACACGGGTCAGCTGGTGTTTGTCGTTGAACTGGAGCTCGTACCGCTCCCCGGCAGCCAGCGCCACCACACCCCCCATTTGCGCGACCACCAGGCCTTGGTTCACCACCTCGGGCGCCAGCAGGGCGACGGAGCCGCCCGCACCCGCATGCAGCGTGCCTTGATTCAGGATGGTGCCTGTGGACCCATTGCGGCTGAATTGGTAGTCACCCCGCAGAAAGTCAGTATCTGCAATGCTGTGCGTGGTCGCGGTGAAGCTCCCCACATCCACCCGCGAACCCGGCGCAAAGTACACCCCGCGCGGATTGCTCAGGAACACATGCCCGTTGGCGCTGATTTGCCCGAAAATTTGGCTCGGGTCCGCGCTCTGGACCCGGTTGAGCAACACGCTGGTGGCGCCGGGTTGGCGAATGGTCAGCTGCGCTTGTGCGCCCAGGTTGAAGGTCTGCCAATTGATGATGGCCTGCTGCGAGGCCTGCTCGATGACCATCGCCGCAGCAACTGGCGTGTGGCTTTGCGCAATGCTTGCGCTACCGGCCACCACCTGGCCGCCCGTGGGCAGTTGCATGGGCAAAGGCGGGGCAGCAGCAGCGGGCAGCGCCCGCGCTGCGCCCGCGGGAACCCACAAGGCTGCCACCAGCGCCATGCGCATCACCAAGGTACCACCGGGCACGCAGGGCTGTGGCCGTACCGACCCGAGGACCTGACCGTGAGTTTCGCGCGGGGTGCTGGGTTTGCGCATGGGCTAGAAGGTGAACGCGGCGCTGAGCCACAAGCGGTCTCTGACCAGCGTACCGTCCTGGTCGCGCAGGCCTTGGAGCGCGTTGGGATTTTCGCCATCCCTGTGGGCATAGGTCGCCTGCAAAGCCAAGCCTGGGCTGGGGCGCCAGGCCAGTGCCAGACCAGCGCCCTTGAGCGCGTAGGCGCCTGCCACGGCAGCGTCGGACACGCCGTCCTGATTTTTGGGGGCAACGAGACCATAGTCGTAAAAGCCCGTGCATTGCAAGCCGTTGGGCATTTGCCATCGCAACTCCAGGCTCAGCAACTGCCCTACCGGACCACCGCCTTCGCCGCTGGGATAGGCGCGCACGCCATTGGCGCCACCCAGGTAGAAGTTCTCTGACGCGTCCAGCGCGTCCGCCGACCATTGGCCACTCCATGCCCCGTACGCCGAAATCTGGGGAGCGATTTGCTGCTCTCGGCTCAGGGCGTAGCGCAGTTTGGTGTAAGTGGCGCCCGCCTGGGGGACGGCGGCGTCCCCGCTGGGGGACACCCGTCCGGCGGACACCGCCAAAGAAAAAGCAGTGCGTGCGCCGCCCCCCAGGACGTCCAGGAGGTCGCCATTGAGCCCCAGGGTCCAAGGCGCGTTGGCGTAGTCCGTTTGGATGGATCCAGCCGCGCGGTTCAGGAAACGCTTCCAATCGGCACCGAGACTGGCCCAGAGGTTGCGTGAATGGCTTCGAACCCAGGGGTAACTGAGTTCCAGGCCCGTGCTGGTCGAGGACCCGTTGAAATTACCGTCCTGAAATCCGCCTGCAACCAGCGCATAGTCCAAGCCCGACGCATTGAAAGCGATGCGCACACCGTCATCCCCGAGTGGAACACTGTAGGCCAGGCGCAGATAGCGCGAACCTTCAGACTTGCTTGCATCCAGGCGGGCCTCGTCCCCCTGGCCTGTGGGGCTATGGAGGTGCAGCGCTGCGATCCATTGCTCGGCGCCCGTGGAGACGCTTGCGGTGTTGTCCACCGCGATGCTGCCAGAGACTGTGGGTTCGTCGGCCAGTCGCAATACCAGGTCGGTTTGCCCACCTGCAGCACCCGGACTCAGGTCGCCGCTCACCACGACGCCTGGCAGGTCGTCAGCCAACAGCAAGGCACGCTCGATTGCCCGCAGATGGACCAAGCCGCCAGTCGCTTGCGCGTGGGAAATGATCCGCTCTATCCGCGGGAGTGCGCTGTGGGCGGACGCTCGGTCCAGCACCTGCGTTCTGCCAAAGACCGCCTCCCGTACCGCGATGTTCACCACACCATCGACCACGTCCTGCTCCGGAAGAAAGGCCTGTACCAGCCAGCCTTCGCGCCGATAGAAATCGGCAACCGCCCCTGCGGCCTGTTGCAGTTGGGCAAAGTCCAGCGCCCGACCCCGCAAGGGCGTCAACACCGCGCCCAGCTGCTCGCCACTGAACACGGTATTGCCAGTAAAGCTGAAGGCCTGCACCACCACAGTGGGTCCGCCCGATGGCTGCGTGGGCACCAATGGCGCTGCGCCAGCCCATTGCGGCGCACGGGGCAATTCAGGGAGCTGAGGAAGGTGCTGTTCGCGCTCGATCTGCTGGAACAAAGACCCTGCGCTGGGCTTGGTCTGTGCCATTGAGGGCGACTGCCACAGCAAGGCCGCCAGGCTGTGGGACAAGGCAATCCATGTCAATCCGCAGAATCTGGTGAAAACGCGCATTTAGTTAGTTAAAACACTTTTATTGAATTGCAAGCTTTATACCGAGTCCCCCGCATGAAAGCTAACGCAAGCTTGCATTGCTCAGCGCCACCCCGTGAGATGGCGGCAACTCAAAGGTCAAGCGCCGGGTGCAGCGCAGTGCGCGCAACATAGCGCCAGCGCCCCAGGTACATCGATGCCAGGGCGGCTGCAGCGCCCGCGCTCAACACCTGCAGCCAGGACGTTTGCCAGGCGCCGTCAAAGGCGCCAAACAGACTGGCCTTAAGCCCCTGCACCACCCAGGTGATGGGCAGCCAAGGGCTGAGGCTGGCAAAAAAAGTGCCGCTGAGTTCCACCGGCAGCACACCGCCCGAGGATGACAACTGCAGCGCCAGCAGCAGCATGGCAAGCGCCTTGCCGGCATCGCCCAAGAGGCGGGTCAACGCGCACACGATGAGCAAAAACGCAAGCCCTGCGCTGACCACGGTGCATGCCAGCGCACCGGGCTGCAACACCTTGATGTGCAGCACATAGGACAAAGTCACCATCACCAGCAGCGCCTGCAGCACCACCACGCCTGCGGGGAATGCGAGTTTGCCGACCAGGCGGGCCAGCGGGCTAAAGCTACGCGCAATGTGGGGCAAGAGGCGCAGGTTCACCAAAAATGCGGCAATGCCGGCGCCCAGCCAGAGGGCGGCAGGAAGAATGTTGGCCGCAAAGCCGCTGCCGCTGTTTTGCACGCTGGCATCAATTTCCAGCGCCGGACGCACTGAATCGGCCAAGCCCCGGGCGCTGCCCCCGGGGGTGTCCAGGGGCGCAGGCAAAGCGGCCAACAGCAAGCTGGTGCCATCCAAGAGCGCACGGCTCGCGCTGCTGATTTTGTCGTTGGCCTGGGCCAAGGTCAGGCTGGCGCGTGCCAGTTCTGCGGCGCCATCGGCGACCATATCGATTTGGTTGTCCTCAGGCAACTTCGCCACCATGGCGCGCAAGGCGCCATTCATGGACCGCACACCCCCGGTGAGGGTGCCTACGCCGGCGGCGAGCTGGTTCGTGCCATCGCTGAGTTTTTGCTGGCCCTCTACGGCGCTTTGCAGCCCGCTGTCGAGCTGGTAGAGGCCCAGTGAAAGCTGCGTCACGCTGTCTCGCACCGCCGGGCGCACCAGCACGCTGTTATCGGCCTCTTGCTTGAACGCCAACACGCCGCTGCTCAAGCTTTGGCTGCCATCTTTGAGGTTTTGCAGCGACTTGTGCAGTTCTTCCTGACCAGCCGCCAGCGCCTCGGCACCGGTATTGAGGGCGCTGAGGTCCGAGTTGCGCGGGCGCTTCCCATCCAGCGTACGCACGCCGGTGGCGAGCTGGTGCATGCCCGCACCGAGCTGGGCGACCCCATCACTCAGCCGCGTTGCGCTGCTGCCCAATGACTTGGCACCCATGGCTGCTTTGGATGTCCCGCTGCTGAGCTCGCTGGCGCCCTCTTGGAGTTGCGAAGCGGCATGGCGCAGCCGCTCCACGCTGTCTTTGGAGCCGGCCGCGTTGAGCAAAACCAGGCCCCAGCGCTGCTCATTGAGGCTCTCATTGACCTTGTGGCCCAGTTCGGCGGCAAAGAGCTGGGCGATGCGCGCACCCTCAAAACTATTGCCCTCGGAGGCGTAGACCACCAGTTTGCCCGCGCCGGGCTGGGCGCCGGGCACTGCGTTGGAGCTGAAATCACGGGGAATGATGAGCGCAAACGCCAGTGCGCCGTGGCGCACCTGGCGGCGCGCGTCGTCGGCGTCACCGATGCGGTGGTAGCCAAAGCGCGCACCACGTTCCAACTGCGCGACCAGTTCCTGGCCCATGTTGACTGTCTGTTCACGGTAAACCACGCCCTGGTCCAGGTTAACCAAGCCCACTTGCAAAGCGCCACTGTTGGCGCCGGGATCCCACACGCTGGAGAGGTAGATCACCACATACAAAGCAGGAATCAGCGCTACCGCCAAGGTGGCCAGCAAGGCCTTGGCGCCGCCAAAAAAGAACGGTGCTTCTAGCCGCAGCAAAAAGCGGATTTGACGCAGCAATGCATACACCGGCCGCCAAGATCCCCAGGGGCGGCGGGCGCGCCCAGATCGCCTCACCAGCGTACGCCCAGACGCAAGAAGACCTTGCTCAACACAAACAACGGCCCCACCAAAAGATACTGGAGGTCCTCAAAAAAAGACGGTTTCTTGCCCTCGATACGGTGGCCCACAAACTGAAAAATCCAAGCCACCACAAACACCGTAGCGCACACCGGCAGCAAAACCCCGCGCGCGTCCAATGCGTCCACCACCGCCACCAGCACCGACGAGGCCAGCAGCATGCAGACCGTAAAGCGCCAGGACAGGCGCGCGTAATAGACCATGCTGGCAGCCAGCAGTGCCAGCACCAGCGCTGGATGCAGTGCGAAAAGCAAACCCGTCAGGCTCAGCATGATGGCGGGAATGGCCACCATGTGAATGTGCTCATTGGTGGGATGGGTGTGGCTCAGGCCGTAATGGGCCAGCAAGGCATCGACACGCCGCGGCGCAGCGTCGGCATCAGCATCAGAGGTTTGCATGCGATCTCCCAAAATCGTGGTTGGTGCGTTACCCGGCGCCAGGCGCGGTATCGCTATCCATTGACATAGTCCTTGAGCCAGGCCACCCAGCGCCCCTGGACGCAGTGCTCCCGCCAAGCCACCAGGGCATGGGCGGCTCCGGCGTACAAGAACTCGGCGCCGGGGGCCTGCAGCGGCCGCAAGTCACTCGACTGTCCCTGCATCACTGCGTGGAGGTTGTGCGCCAACACCTTGCTGTCTTGCTGCACAAAAAACACCTCTGGGTGGCTGACGCTGCGCTGCTGCGCGTCGGTCAGGATGCGTTGGCCCAGCGCCAGCGCGGCGTCTTGCGTTTCGGCCAGACCGGTATCGCGCACCCAGGCCGGTGTGGACTGCGACAGCACCAATAGCGGCACATCACAGGCTAATCGGGCGCCGCTGGCAAGGACCACATCGTCGCGTGCCAGCGCTGCGACAGGGTCGTAGAGCACCGTCACCCGCTGGGCGCGCAGCACTGCCAGCATGCGCTGGTGCAAGGCCGGGCTAATGGCATGCGGGACTTCGTGTGGCGCCGGCAGCCAAGTTACCGCGGCCGTAGGCATGCGCTGGCGAACGGCCAGCGCCAACTCAAACCCGAGCTTGCAATGCCCCACCACCGCGATGCGCAGCGCACGGCTACGGCCCATGTCACACACTTTGGGCCAGAGGCTGACAAAGCTCTCCAGAGGCGGAACAAAGAGGCCGTGCTCGCGCGCGCCAGGCATGGCCTGCTCCACCGCCTCGCGGTGCGGTTGCGCGCCGATGTTGATAGACAAAACATCGTATTCAAGCACCTGGCGGTCATCCAGCAACACCGTACGCGAATCCGCATCCATGGCCCGACCCTGCCGTCCTGCCCAGCGCACACCCGTGTGCTGCAACAGCGGTTCAATGTCCGTCATGCACTGCCCCAAAGCCAGCCCGTTGGCCATATAGGCCGCCAGCTTGCGGGGCTGAAACACCTGCGCATGTTGCGTCAGTAGAGTAATTTCGGCATGGGGGATCGGTTTTTTTTGCAGCGACTGCAAAAACCGAAGGTGCGCGGGGCCCGCGCCCCAGAGCACCAGGCGCACCGGCCGACGGTAGCTATTGGCCGGCGGTCGGGCAGTCACCGCGAGGGAGGGTGCTTCGGGCACGGTGTCCGAGGGCGAGGTCGCTGGGGTGTTCAAAAGACCGGTCATGGGGGCTATTGTTCCATGAGCCAGGCGAATCCCTGGCCCTGGCTCGGGCCGCGTACCCGTGCGACAACGGCGCATTGCGCAAAGCCTTGCGCGCGCAAAGCCGCAAGGCAGGCCACCGCCTGCGCTGCGGGCACGGCGGCCAGCAGGCCACCGGCCGTTTGCGGGTCGTACAGCAGCGCTAAGCGCAGCGCCGCTGCGCAATCACCCTTCAAACCATCAACCCCGGTCAAGTCAGAGCCCTGGCGTGCATTGGCGCTGTGTAAAGAGCTGGTGATGCCCCTCTCCAGACATTCCAGCGCGCCGTCCATCACCGGCAGCGCTGCGAGGTTGATCTCCACCGCCACCTGCGATGCCCGCGCCATCTCCAGCAGGTGGCCCAGCAATCCAAAACCGGTGACATCGGTGCAGGCGCTGGCGCCAAAGGCTTGGAGCGTGCGTGCCGCACTTTGGCTGGACCGCACCATCTGCGCCAGCGCCGCCTCCACCCAGCGCCCGCGCGCCTGGCCCAGGGCGTGGGCGGCAAACAGGGTGCCGGTGCCCAGGGGCTTGGTCAAAATCAGCACGTCACCGGGCTGCACGCCGCCCTTGTGCAACACGCCCAGCGGCTGGCCCTGCGCGTCCAGGTCCACCAGGCCGTTGATGGCAAAGCCCAGCGCCAGCTCCTGCCCCTCGCCGGTGTGGCCGCCCACCAGGGTGCAGCCTGCGGCGTTGAGCACTTCCACCGCGCCTGTCATCATCTGGCCCAAGAGCGCGCGGGTTTGTCGGTCGAGCCCTGGCGGCACGGTGGCAATCGCCGTGGCGGTATGGGCTTGCGCCCCCATGGCGAAAATATCGCCCAGCGCATGGTTGGCCGCAATTTGTCCAAAGCGGTACGGGTCGTCCACAAAGGCGCGAAAAAAGTCCACCGTCTGCACCACCGCCTTGGTGGGCGGCACGCGCACCAGGGCCGCGTCGTCGGGCGCGGCCAGGCCAATCAGCACGTCGCTATTGGGCAGCGGGCGCAGCGCGCCCAGGGCCTGCGACAACACGCCCGCACCCACTTTGGCCCCGCAGCCGCCGCAGCGCATGGCCTGGGCGGCGGTCGATTGTTGCGACTCTTCGGCGCTCAGGTCGGCCAGCAGTGGCGCCTGCGCAGCCGATGCTTGGACCATGGCGGGACCGCCCAGGTCGCTGAAACGCTGCATAAAGCGCCGGTCTATCCCGTCCTTCCAGCGCCAGACCCAGGCTCCGGCAAAGCTCAGTGCCCCGCGCGAGGCCACCGCATAGCGGTCGCCGGTGCTGATCAGCGCCAGCCAGCGGCGCTGCGGCCGGTAGGGGCGCAGGCGCTGGCCCCAAAGCGCGTGGCGCAGGTTGCGCGCCAGCGGCATGCCCATGCGTACCGCGAACACGCCGGCTTTTTCCAGCGGCCAGCCGTCCAGGCTGGCCACGTCGCCACTGGCAAAAATGCGCGGGTCAGTCACTGACTGCAATTGGGCGTTCACGCGCACGCAGCCCGCGCTGTCCAGGGCCAGTCCGGTGCCTTGCAGCCAGGCGCCGCCCCCGGCTTGCGTCACCCAAAAAACCGCCTCGGCCCGCATCCATTCACCAGCGGAGCCAAGTGCTTCGCCTGCGCGGTGAATTTGCACTGCCGACTCGCTGACCTGCGTCACCCGCACGCTGGTGTGCACGTGCACGCCACGCGAGCGCAGCACCTGGGCAAAGCGGCTTTGCACGCGCGTGTTGTGGGTGGGCAAGATGGTGTCGCTGGCTGAAAACAGTGCGAACTCCGGCGTCGCCTGCGCTGCGCCCAAGGCCTGGCATTCGGCGCGCAGGCGGTATTGCATGGCCAGCAGCAGCTCCACGCCCCCGGCGCCCGCGCCCACTACCGCAATGCTGCGCGGCCCCTGGCCCGCGCGCACGGCGTCCAGCAGCGCCAACCAGCGCTGGTTGAATGAGCCAATCGGTTTAACGCTGACCGCATGTTCGGCCGCGCCCGGTGTGGCGGCGTTTTGCGGCGTGGAGCCGGTGTTGATGGCCAGCAAGTCGTAGTCCAGCGCTGGACGGTCACGCAGCAGCACCTGGCGGCGCGCGCGGTCAATGCCGGTGACTTCGGCGCGCACAAAGCGCGCCCCGGCAAACACGCACAAGCGCACCAGGTCCAGATGCACCGCGTCAAAGTCGTAGTGTCCCGCCACATAGCCCGGCAGCATGCCCGAGTACGGCGTGTGCGCATCCGTGCAGACCAAGGTGATGCGCACGCCGGGCACAGGCCGCATGGCAAAGGCCTTGAGCACCCCCACATGGCTGTGGCCGCCGCCGACCAGAACCAGGTCGCGCAGGATGGGAGTGGGGGGTGATTGCATGTGGGTGATCGTAACTACCTGCCACCTCGCTTCTCCGGCGGCTGCCTGCCCCGTCACACTTGCTTGGTCTGTCTTGGACCCGGCAGGGGGTGTCCCCCCCGCCACACCCCCCAGCCCCCTCTCCTCCCCAGCGGGGAGGAGAGGGGGAGCCAACAGCCACATTTGATTTCGTCGCGTCGGCTAAGGCACCACCGGGACCTGCCCTTTGGCTACAGGCGGCGGTCGCTGGTAACAGTGACGCCTGGCCGCAAACCTCCGCAAAGACCGCAGCACCCAAACCCCGAAAGCCGTCGCGGCGACGGCGCCGTGCCTAGACGTCGCAGGCCTACCCACAGGTATCACGTCAGTAGAAGCCTCGCCCAAGCGACAAAATCAAATGTGGCTGTTTGGCCCCCCTCTCTCGCCCGCTGGGCGAGAGAGGGGTTGGGGGGAGAGTGTGGGAAAAAGCAAGCCCCGCCCGACGGCGAGAAAAAGATCAGAACGGAATATCGTCATCCATATCGTCAAACCCACTGGCCGGCCGCGCCGCCGGAGCCTGACGGGCCGCAGGTGCGGCTTGGGGTACGCGGGCCGGTGGAGGCGCCATGCGGCGGGGTGCGGGGGCGCCGCCGCCGTCTTCACCGTCGCTGGGGCCGCCCATGCCTTCACGGCCGCCCAACAGTTGCAACTCGGTGGCGATGATGTCTACCGTGTTTTTCTCGATACCGGCCTGGTCGGTGTATTTGCCGTATTTCAGGCGGCCTTCGACGTAGATAGGGCGGCCTTTTTTGACGTATTCACCGGCGATTTCAGCCAAGCGGTCGTAAAAGGTAACGCGGTGCCACTGGGTGTCTTCCACGGTTTCGCCGGTGTTTTTGTCCTTGCGGCGGCTGCTGGTGGCGATGCTGACGTTGGCCACGGCCTGGCCCGAGGGCAGGTAGCGGATTTCGGGGTCGCGACCGCAGTTGCCGACCAGGATGACTTTGTTCACGGATGCCATGGGGGTTTCTCCAAATTAGTCTGCACATTATTACCCCGCTTGGGGCGCCGCAGCGGCAAATCCTGTCGGTGGCGATAATCAGCAGTTTGGCCCGGCGCGCACGCTTTGAACACTCCCCACACCCCTTTTGACCTGGCTGGCGCTTTGAACGAGGTGCCCGGCGCTTATTTAGGCGCTGCGCTGCGCCAAAACCTGATCAGCGTGCGCGGCGCGCGCACCCACAACCTCAAAAACATCGACCTCGACATTCCGCGCAACCAGCTGGTGGTCATCACCGGCCTGAGCGGCTCGGGCAAGTCCAGCCTGGCGTTTGACACGCTGTACGCCGAAGGCCAGCGCCGCTATGTGGAAAGCCTGTCCACCTACGCGCGCCAGTTTTTGCAGCTGATGGACAAGCCCGATGTGGACCTGATCGAAGGCCTGTCACCGGCGATATCCATCGAGCAAAAGGCCACCAGCCACAACCCGCGCTCCACCGTGGGCACGGTGACCGAGATCCACGACTACCTGCGCCTGTTGTTTGCCCGCGCAGGCACGCCGTATTGCCCCGAACACGGCCAGGCCCTGCAGTCGCAAACCGTGAGCCAGATGGTGGACGCGGTGCTGGCCCTGCCCGAGGGTACGCGGCTGATGATTTTGGCGCCCGTGGCGCGCGAGAAAAAAGGCGAGTTCACCGACGTTTTCGCGCAGATGCAGGCGCAGGGCTACGTGCGCTTTCGCATCAACGGCACGGTGGTGGAGTTTGACGACCTGCCCGCGCTCAAAAAGACCGAGAAACACGACATCGACGTGGTGATAGACCGCATCAAGGTGCGCGCCGCGCCCCTGCCTGCGGCGGACGCCGAACCAGGCACGCCCGACCCCGAGCGCGCGCAATATGACGCCCTCAAGCAGCGCCTGGCCGAAAGCTTTGAAGCCGCGCTGCGCCTGGCGGGTGGCCGCGCGATTGCCTTGGACATGGACACCCCCGCCGACGGCAGCGCGCCGCACGAGCATGGCTTTAACGCCAAATTTGCTTGTCCGCGTTGCAGCTACTCGATTAGCGAGCTGGAACCGCGCTTGTTTTCGTTTAACTCGCCAGTGGGCGCCTGCCCGGCCTGCGACGGCCTGGGCCAGCACGACTTGTTTGACGTGGCCCGCGTGGTGGCATTCCCCAGCCTGAGCCTGGCCAGTGGCGCCATCAAGGGCTGGGATAGGCGCAACGCCTATTACTTTTCCATGCTGGAAAGTCTGGCGAAGCACTACAAATTTGACGTGGAGCAGCCCTTCGAGTCCTTGCCCGAGGCGGTGCGCCAGGCGATTTTGTACGGCTCGGGCAGTGAAGAAATCAAATTCAGCTACCTGCTCGACCCCGGCCAGCCCGCTGCGGACGGCAGCACCACGGCCGGCAAAAAGCAGGGCAAAAAACACCCCTTTGAAGGCATCATCCCCAATATGCAGCGGCGCTACCAGGAGACCGAATCCAACCTGGTGCGCGAAGACCTGGCGCGCCTGCGCAGCACCCAGCCTTGTGCGGAATGCGCCGGTTCGCGCCTGCGCATTGAGGCGCGCCACGTCAAGGTGGGCGAAGGTGCGCAGGCACGCGCGATTTTTGAGATCAGCCGCAGCACGCTGCGCGAGGCCTATGCCTATTTCAGCAGCCTGAGCATGCACGGCGCCAAGGGCGAGATAGCCGCCAAGGTGGTGCGCGAGATTGGCCTGCGTCTGAAATTTTTGAACGACGTGGGCCTGAACTACCTCAGCCTGGACCGCAGCGCCGAGACGCTGAGCGGCGGCGAGAGCCAGCGCATCCGCCTGGCCAGCCAAATTGGCTCGGGCCTGACGGGCGTGATGTATGTGCTGGACGAACCCAGCATCGGCCTGCACCAGCGCGACAACGACCGGCTGATTGACACCCTGAAACACCTGCGCGACATCGGCAACAGCGTGCTGGTGGTGGAGCACGACGAAGACATGATGCGCGCCGCCGACCACGTGATCGACATGGGGCCGGGCGCCGGCGTGCATGGCGGGCGGGTGATGGCGCAGGGCACTTTTGACCAGGTCAAAGCCAACCCCGACTCACTGACCGGGCGCTACCTGGCGGGCACGCTGAAGATTGAAGTGCCCGCGCACCGCACCGCCTGGCTGCACACGGTGGAGCGCGCCGCTTACCAGGCCAAGCACCCTGGGCGCTTTGCCCCCAGCCCGGCGGCGGAGCGCCGCGCCGAGCGCGAAGCCCGCCACCGCGCCACCCTGGGCGACTTGCAAGCCCTGCGCGTGATTGGCGCCACCGGCCACAACCTGAAAAACGTGAGCGTGGAGTTTCCCGTGGGCCTGTTCACCTGCGTGACCGGCGTGTC
Organism: Comamonadaceae bacterium; assembly: GCA_947450895.1. GTDB lineage: Bacteria > Pseudomonadota > Gammaproteobacteria > Burkholderiales > Burkholderiaceae_C > Allorhodoferax. The sequence goes on from CANFWT010000008.1 coordinate 25,374, forward strand.
GGGCTCGGGCAAATCCACGCTGGTAAACGACACGCTGTACGCCGCCGTGGCGCGCACCATCCACCGCGCCCACGAAGAACCGGCGCCGCACGAGGCGATTGAGGGCATTGAGCACTTCGACAAGGTGATTAACGTAGACCAGTCGCCTATTGGCCGCACGCCGCGCTCCAACCCGGCCACCTACACCGGCCTGTTCACGCCGATTCGCGAGCTGATGGTGGAAGTGAACACCGCCCGCGAACGCGGCTACGGCGCCGGGCGCTTTAGCTTTAACGTGCCGGCAGGCAGCGGCGGCGGGCGCTGCGAAGCCTGCCAGGGCGACGGCATGGTGAAGGTGGAAATGCACTTTTTGCCCGACGTCTACGTGCCCTGCGACGTGTGCCAGGGCGCGCGCTACAACCGCGAAACGCTGGAGGTGATGTACAAGGGCAAAAACATCGCGCAGATTTTGGACATGACGGTGGAGGCCGCGTTTGACTTCTTCAAAGCCGTGCCCACGATTGCGCGCAAGCTGCAAACCCTGCTGGACGTGGGCCTGTCCTACATCCGCTTAGGCCAGGCCGCCACCACCCTCTCGGGCGGCGAGGCGCAGCGCGTCAAGCTGGCGCTCGAACTGTCCAAGCGCGACACCGGCCGCACCCTGTACATCTTGGACGAACCCACCACCGGCCTGCACTTTGCCGACATCGCGCTCTTGCTCAAGGTGCTGCACCAGCTGCGCGACGCGGGCAATACCATCGTGGTGATCGAACACAACCTGGACGTCATCAAAACCGCCGACTGGCTGATCGACATGGGCCCCGAGGGCGGCTCCGGCGGCGGCACCGTGCTGGCAGTGGGCACGCCGGAGGATATTGCGGCGTGTGCGGAGAGTTTTACGGGGAGGTATTTGGGGAGGTTGTTGGGGGGGTAGGAGCAAGCGGCGGGCGCATCCGCTGCTTTTTCTTCAAGACAACACCAACAAGACTTATTCGTGCATCGCGCCCCACCGAGTAAATCGTTTCCCCAGGTCTTTGTGCAAGTGTTGTGGAGGTCACATCCGGCGCTTAACGTTGCCACAGCTGGACGACTGAAGCCGTGAATCAGATCAATGCAAGGGCTGCAGATCCGCTCCACGCACGATGCGGAACTTGAGGGTCTTCGGTATAGCGTAGGTAATAACTTTCTCGCCACCGCAGTCGTATAGGAACAGTTTGTATTTTGACATTGGTGCCTCGAACTCGGTCGATACACCTCCGAAACACTTACGATCTAGGAAACCCATCAACTTGACTGACAACGGTTGACTTCCAACATAGTTTGCCACGCCACGCGAGAAGACTGAATCGGGACGATAGATTCCAGCCGGAACTATTGTTGATCCGTCTACAAAGTCCTCCTCCACAACCAAAAGTGTGTTGGCTAAAGGATGGCCGAGGATCTTATGGTCATTAGATATCGGTCCAAGAAAACTAAGGCAACCACTTAGCGAAACAAGCGTGGCGACTAGAACTGCAGTAAGTTTTGGATGGAGCATGAATAGATTTTTGACAGGGTAATTAGTGGATGCTTGATCCGCCAAATTGTTAGGGGAACATGTCAGACGCATTTCGACTTCCTCATTGCATTTCGCAACATCGGGAAAGAGCAAACAAGCTAATCTTGTCCGTCGAATCTGGCGGCCCCGCTGACGTTGCGCCAAGTGGCAGCGCTTTAGTTCGGTGGCTTTGCGTCGCCGGCTTTCGCCGGGTTTGCCCTTCAATTTTCTTGTCCATCGGTTTTGCTTGAAACCGACCGGTTCATCTTATCAAATCAATAATGGATATCGATGGGTGATATCGATGGGTTGTGCCGCTGGCCTCGCGGTCGCCACGTTCCCAGTGGCGCAGCGTGGCCAGCGAGAACCCGAAGCGTGCCGCAAACTGCGCTTGCGTCAGGCTCAGGCGCTAGCGCTTGAGCTGCGCATAGAAGTTTTCATGCGGCCCCACCGCGAGCAAAACCAGCGCCTCGGGCGCCAGCTTGTTCGGCTGCAGCCGATAGGCCAGCAAAGTCTCTTGCTTGTTGAGCTTGAATTTGTGGACGAACACGCCGCTCAAGTCGCCCCGTTTTTCCTCGCCAAGCGCCGGGTCAATGGCTACGGCTTGGACTGCGGCGTCCAGCACGGCTTTGTCTAGGGGATGCAGCTTTTTGGCCATGCGCGCAAACGAGGGCGTGGCCAGAATGGCTAAGGCCATGAGGCTAGCCGAATGAATAAGGCGCCAGTTGCCCCGCCTTGGCTTCTTCCAGCGACAGCATGGTGTCCTGGATCACTTGCAAGGGCAAGTCCGGGTTTTCCAAAACGGCCTTGCCAATGCGCGCCCAGTATTCGATTTGCTTGGGCACCGAGCGGTGTTCGGCGGCGCCCACCACCTTGGCGTCTTCCACCAGTGCGTCTGAGAGTTTGAGAGCAACTGCCATAGGGGCCTCCGTTAAAATTTGTTGGCGCATTATGTAACTCAAGGCAACCTTTTGCAACCTTCGCCAGACCAAAGCCCTTCCAAAAGCCATGACCACCGATTCCCTGCTCACCCTCAAACTCCCTGAAGGCTACGCCTTTGCCGACCTGAAGCTGCGCCGCTATGCGGCCGACGAGATTGACCTGGACATGGATTTGTTCAGATTAGTGTGCACGCTCAACGGCATGGACTTTGAGAAGGTGTTGCAAAACCCCGGGCCGGTGGTGACCTCTGTGCTGACAGTTTGGTACAAGCGCCATCTGGCCGATGGCGGCGCGCCGGACGCGCTGATGGAAGAACTGCGCCGCCAGGGGCCGCGCCTGAACTGAGCGCGGCCAAACCGTGCTGGCTATACTTGTATAGCACTTTTCAGGAGTCTTTATGCTTGCCATCCGTTTACCCGAAGCCCTTGAGGCGCGTCTGGGGCTGCTGGCCCAGGAAACCGGTATCACCAAGACCGCGCTGGCGCGCGAGGCCATTCAAGCCCACATCGATGACCTCGAAGACTTGCACCTGGCGCAAGCCCGAGCGCGCAAAAACCGCAAGACCATTTCTCTAGAAGATGTGGAGCGCGAACTTGGCCTGGCAGATTGAGTTCGATCCCGACGCACTCAAAGACCTGCGCAAGATCGACAAGCCAATCCAGATCCGGCTGGTGGGCTTTTTGCGTTCCCGGGTTGGTGCACTGGACGATCCCCGCGCCATTGGCGAGGCGCTCTCGGGCCAGCGCTTGGGCAGCTATTGGAAGTACCGGGTAGGCGACTGGCGCATCATTTGCGACATCCAGGACGGGCGCATCGTGGTGCGCGTGTTGCGGATTGGTAACCGACGCGACGTTTACCGCTAAACCCTAAGCAGCGCCCGCAATTGCCTCTACCGCCAAACACAAATCCGCCCAGGCCTTGCCCTTGTCCGGGCTGTTGCGCAGCAGCGCCTTGGGCGTGTAGGTCACCACCACCGGGATGCCTCGGTAGCGGTAGACCGTGCCGCGCTGTTTGCCCAGGGGCAGGGCCAGCGCATCGGGGTGTTCGGCCAGCAGCAATTGGGTGGCAAAGCGGCCCATGGCCAGAATGACGCGGGGTTGGGCCAGGGCGATCTGGCGTTGAAGGTAGGCCGCGCACTGGGCCAGTTCGGCGCTCTGCGGGTTGCGGCCATGGGGCGGGCGGCAGGCGGTGGCGTTGGCCAGCAGCGCGGCGTCCAGGCCCGGCGCGAGCGGCTGGTCTGCGCTGGCGCGGGCGGCACCCACGGCTTTGAGCATGTTGTCCAGCAGCACGCCGGCGTCTGCGGCAAAGGCGTGGCCCGCAGCGTCTTCGTCTTCGTCCGGCGGATCGCCCACCACCAGCCAGTGGGCGGTTTGCCCCTCGGCCAAAGCGCCCAGCGTGCTGTGGCTTCGCCCAGCGCACAGGCCGCAGGCCTGGCATTCGGCTGCGGTTTGCTGCAGCGCGGCCCAACCCAGGGTGTGTATTTGGCTCAGGTCGTTTGCAGCGCCGGCGTTTTGCAGGGCAGCGACCGCCGGTGATGCGTTAGCCGCCAGAGAGGCCAGCGCACCGACCGGAGGCCTGGCGCTGGCTGGCGCGGGGGCGGGGATGACCCGTGGTGGTGGCGCTGGGCGGGCACCGGCGCCAGCCGGGGTGACCGCACTTGCCGCTGGCGCGGCCTGTACGCCAAAGTCGGTACCCGGCAGCCAGACGTGCACGCCCATCTCCAAAAGCATGGCGCGCTGGCGGGTGTCGAGGTCAAGAGGCATGGGGGGATTATGGAAGGCGCAGGTTTGCGAGCGCAGTTTTACAGGCGCAGGTTCATCACCAGCGCGTCCTCGCGCTGGCCGTGGCCTGCCGCGTAGTAGTTTTTGCGCTGGCCCACTTGGCGAAAGCCGTGGCGCTCATAGACCTGGCGCGCACGCGTGTTGCCCACGCGCACTTCCAGCCAGAGCCATTCGGCGTTTTGCCCGCGCGCCCAAATGTCCAGTGCGTCGAGCATCAGGTGCGCCCAGCCCTGGCCCTGGTGCTCGGGCGCCACGGTGATATTGAGCAGGTGCACTTCGTCCACGCCCTTCATGGCCACAAAGTAGCCCAGGATGGTGGAGTCGGCCATCAAAATTTGCGCCAAGTAGCCGCTGTGCAACACGTCCTGAAAATTGGCGCGGCTCCAGGGGTGGGCGTAGGCGCGTTGCTCCACGTCCAAGACCGCCGCCAGACGCTCCAGGCGCATGGGCTCAAAGCGCGCTTCGACTGCGCTGTCGGCGGGCGGTGCTTTAGGCATGCGGGGCGGCGCTGGCCTGGCGGGCCAGCAGTTGGGCCTTCTCGGCCTTCTCGGCCTCGCGCTCCAGCGTGGTTTTGGCCACCTTGTCGCGCACATACAGCGGCAGCGCCTGGCTGGCGGGCACCGCTTGGCCTGCGGCCAGCAAGGCCGGGGCCAGTTGCAGCATGGCCGTCGCCGTGGGCAGGGCTGAAACACACGGCGCATCCGGCGCCAAGCGCAAACGGTCGCCGTAGACGCCAACCACATTGCCCGCAAAGGCCTGCCACACCGGCGCGTCTGCGGGCGCTGCGCTCAGGCACGACCAGTGCACCACGTCTTCGGGCGCCACCAAGCACGGCGCCTGCAACAGGGTCCACAGCGCGCCGTCAAAGGCGTAGCTGGCGGCGTAAATTTCGTCCATGCGGGCGTCCAGCAGGGCGGTAACTCGGCCCTGGGTGGCGTCGGGGGCGGCATCGCTGCGCGCCGCCTGCGCCAGCGCCAGCAAAGACGGCACCGGCAACACCGGCACATTGGCACCAAACGCCAGCCCTTGCGCCACCGAACACGCGGTGCGCAGGCCGGTAAACGAACCCGGCCCGCTGCCAAAGCAAATTGCGTCCAGATCGACCAGGCGCAGGTCGGCTTGGCGCAGCAAGTCCATGATGGCGTTGATCAGGCTGCTGGACGCTTGCGCGCCGCCGGGGCCGCTGTGCTGCCACACCAGCTGCTGCGCGCCCACGCCGCGTGACACGGCCAGCGAGAGCGCGTCGGTACTGGTGTCAAAGGCCAGCAAGTTCACTTCGCGCCCTTCAAGGCCGAGGCGGTGGCCGGGGCCGCGCGGGCCGCCACCTTGCGCACGCCAAACACAATGCCAGCGCTCACCAGCGCCAGACCCGCCAGCACGTTCCAGGGCAGGGGCTCGCCCAAAAACAGCGCTGCCGACAACGCCGACAAGCCCGGCACCACGGCGGTGATCATGGTCGAGCGCACCGGCCCGAAGTGCTGGATCATCTTGGTAAAGCCAATGCCCGACACCACCACCGAGCCCACGCCCTGAAAGCCCATCTGGAACAGCACCTCGCGCCAGGGTGCGGCAAACACATGGCCACCCACCCAGCCGCCCAGCACCAGCACGGTGTAGACCGGCACGTAAACCGCAAAGGCCATCGCAGTCACGGCAATCGTGGCGCGCACCGCGTCCAGCGAATAGCGGCGCACCAGCACGCTGTAGACCGACCAGGCCATGGCCGCGCTGATAAACAGCAGGTCGCCGCGCCACACACCACTGCCGTCAAACGCGTGCAGCAAGCTGGCGCCACCCACCAGCACATCGCCACCCACAATCAGCGCCAGCCCCAGCGCCCGGCCCCAGCTGATGCGGTCGCCCAGCAGCAGAAAAGCCAGCAGCGTGGTCCACAGCGGCAAGCTGCCTGGCAACAGCACCGAGGCGTGCGCTGCCGGGGCAAACACAAAGCCGTTGTAGGCCAGACCGGCATACAACAAGCCACCAAAAATTCCTATACGCGCAGTAATGGCAAGGGGCAGCGGCGACAAACCGCCCAGCGAACCCCGGCCTTGGCCCGCCAAATGCGATTTGCGCGAGAGCCACCAGCCCCAGGGCAGCAGCACCAGGCCCGCGCCCCACAGGCGGGCGTAGACGATGTCAAACGGCGTCAACGTGCCGCCGCGCGCCGGGTCGGCGGTGGCGCGGGCGATGACGATGAAGGAGGTCCAGATCGCCACCGTCACCACCGCAGCCAGCAGGCCCACGGCTTGGGGCGACAGGCGGGGCGGGGCACTCGCGGAAGAGGCTGCGGGGGTGGGAAAAGACATGCGGGGGATTATCGGCGCAGGCCCCCGCTGGGGTGGCGACGCCTTTAGCCGCCTTGTCGGCCCTTTGCGGCACTTTGCGCCACGGGTGGCGCCGATAATCGCGCCTATGTTTTTGCGCCGCCTGTTTCTGATCGCCTTGTGCTGTGCGTGCAACTGGGCGCAGGCACAAATTCCAGCCGCGGTAGACGCCGAACTGGCGCGCGCCAAGGTGCCGCAAGACGCCGTGTCCCTGCTGGTGCTGGACGCTAACAACCCCAGCGCCCCGCCCCGCCTGGCCCACCGCGCGGGCATGCCCATGAAGGCCGCATCGGTGATGAAGCTGGTGACCACCTACGCCGCCCTCGACTTGCTGGGCCCCGCCTACACCTGGGCCACGCCCGTGTTTGTGGAAGGCAGGGTGCGTGCCGGGGTGCTCTCGGGCAATGTCTACATCCAGGGCCAAGGCGACCCCAAGCTGGTGCTGGAGCGCCTGTGGCTGCTGCTGCGCCGCTTGCAAGGCATTGGCATTGCGCGCATCCAGGGCGACATCGTGCTCGACAACAGCGCGTTTGAGGTGGTGGCCAACGACCCTGGCGCCTTTGACGGTGAGCCGCTGCGCCCCTACAACGCTAATCCCGACGCGCTCTTGATCAACTACAAGTCGGTGCTCATGACCTTCACGCCCGATGCCGCGCGCCGCATCGCCTACGTGCAGTTTGACCCGCCTTTGTGGGGCGTGCAAACCCAAGATACGGTGGCGCTGCAATCCGGCCCCTGCGGCGACTACCGCGCGGCGCTCAAGGCCGCGCTGGCCGACCCGGCGCGTATTGCATTTGCCGGGGCCTACCCGGCTGACTGCGGCGAAAAGATCTGGCCCCTGGCCTACGCCGACCCGGCCAGCTACGCGCCGCGTGCGGTGCAAGGCCTGTGGCGCAGCATGGGCGGCGCGCTCAGCGGCACGGTGCGCTACGGCCAGGTGCCCGCCGCGCTGTTGGCCGCGCCCCCGGCGCTGGAAGTGCGCTCGGCACCGCTGGCCGAAATCGTTCGCGACATCAACAAATACAGCAACAACGTGATGGCGCAGCAGGTGTTTTTGACGCTGGGGCGTGACGCCTCGGGCAGCGTGGGCACGCTGGCGGCCTCGCGTGCGGTGCTGCTGCGCTGGTGGCAAGAGCGCATTGCCCACAAAACCGGCACGGCAGCCGAGGCCGCCACAGACGCCTCTACAAACGCCTCCATGGAGCCGCTGAACTTTGACAACGGCTCGGGCCTCTCGCGCCAAGAGCGCATCAGCGCGCGCGCCCTGGGCCAGTTGCTGCAAAGCGCCTACCGTTCGCCGCTCATGCCCGAGTTGATGGCCTCGCTGCCCATCAGCGGGGTGGACGGCACGCTCAAGCGCGCCAAGTTTGCCAAGCCCGGCAGCGCGCACCTCAAAACTGGCAGCCTCAATGAGGTCACCGCCATTGCTGGCTTTGTGCACGGCGCCAGCGGCAAACGCTATGTGCTGGTCGCCCTGGCCAACCACCCCAACGCCCACGCCGCCCGCGCCGCTTTTGACGCGCTGGTGAACTGGACCGCCCAAGATTCTGAGGACCATTGATGCCCATTGCCGACTGGATAGGCACCCTTGCCGCCACCCTGACCACCGCCAGCTTTGTGCCCCAGGTGCTGCACACCCTGCGAACCAAAGACGTGAGCGGTATTTCGCTGGGCATGTACAGCGCGTTTACTCTGGGCGTGGCCCTATGGCTGGTCTACGGCCTGCTGCTGGGCGCCTGGCCCATCGTGATTGCCAACGCGATTACCGTGTCGCTGGCGACTTGTATTTTGGTGATGAAGCTGCGTTACCGCTAAGCCCGTCGCCAGAGTCTGGCGGGTTTACCCCGATTCACCGATGTGGGAAATATCCCTAAAGTCCACACCCTGCCCGCAATTAGCACGGTCGTACTTTTTTACAGGAGCTTTTCCCCATGCATTCATTCAAAGTTCTGGCCTTGGGCCTGAGCGCCGCTTTATTGGTCGCTTGCGGGGGCGGGGGTAACGGGGACCAGTCCACCAAAGTGTCCATTACTTCGGTGAGAGTCATGGGCGACAGCCTGTCGGACAGCGGCACTTTTGACAGCCTCAGCGACGCATCCGGCTTTGGCCGCATTTTTTCGGTTCAGGGCAGTGATGTCAAAATCTGGACAGAACTGGTGGCTGCTTCTTACGGAGTGAACACGCTTTGTAACTACTACACGGCCACCGGCACGGACACGCCAACCGGCATCACAAAAAATATGACCGCCGGATGCAGCAACTACGCCATCGGTGGGGCACGGATCAATAACGCACTGAAGCTCCCCGACCGTAATGCCAGCCCCTCGGCAGTAGGAACACAATTAAGAGAAGCCGCTGTTGGGGCGACCTACGGCCCCCGTGATTTGTTTTTGATCGACGGCGGCGGAAATGATGCAGCTGACCTTGCCGAAGCATATTTGTATGCGACCTTTGGCCTCACCGGCGGCTTTGATGCATTGCTGAACACCTTAGTCCCCACGCGGGACAAAACTGCCAACATGTCGACGCAAGGGACGGTTTACATGACCGCATTGGCCAACAATTTTTACGACTCTATCCAAGCCAGTGTGTTGGACAAAGGCGCAAGCCATGTGGCGATCGTCAATTTGCCGGGGATCACGGTGACACCGCGCTTCCTGGCCACTTTGGATTTTGCGGCCTCGGTAGCTGAGGGAGCAAAGCCCGGCACCGGCCCTGCAGCGCGAGCGGCGGCCGACACCCAAATTAAGAACTGGATTTCCGTCTTTAATGCCCAGTTGAAGACGCGCGCTGCGGGTAACAAATCCGTGATCGTGGTGGACCTGAACACCGAAATGGACAACCAGGTGAAAAATCCAGCGCAATACGGTCTGACCAATGTAACCACCCCTGCCTGCCCGGCTACGGGAACTGGGGTGGACGCCACTTACAACTTTGCCACCTGCACCGCGGCTACTTTGTCTGCCATGACACCGCCCGCAGGCGCCACGGGTGGAGCGAACTGGTGGAAAACCTATGCCTTCTCTGACGGCTTCCACCCGACACCTTATGGCCACAAATTGCTGGCACAACTGGTGAACAAAGAGTTGGTCCTGGCCGGTTGGCTGTAAACCTATGAACTGCACGGAGAAAACCATGAAAAATACTTTGAAGTTCATCACCGCAGCCACCATCGCGCTTACCGCGCAAGCAGCGCTCTCTCAAACGGCGGGTACCTGGATGGCCCGCGTGGGTGGTGCCACCATTACGCCCCAGGTCAGCAGTGGCACCATGACTGCGCCTAGCTTTCCCAACACCAAAGGTGACGTGGGTGCTGCCAGCCAAATCGGCGGCGGCATCAGCTACATGTACACCGATAATTTTTCAGTCGACCTGCCGGTGGCGCTGCCGTTCACGCACAAGCTTTACGGCGCCGGCGCACTCTCCAGCGCCGGGCAAATTGGTGAAGTACAAGCCCTGCCTATGACTGTGTTTTTCCAATACCGATTCATGGAACCGAGCGCTGCGTTTCGACCCTACGTAGGTGTTGGACCGACGTATGCCTATTTCTTTAACGAAAAGGGCAGCGGCGCGCTCACGGCCATGACCAACCCGGGGGGTAGCCCAACGTCACTGAAAGTAGACTCGCAGCTCACCTACAGCGCGCAGATTGGGGCCACTTTTGCCGTAGACGACAAGGTATTCATCGATGTTTTTTACAGCAAGACACCTCTGAAAACCAAGAACACTTACTCCACCGGCCAGACGCTGGACATCACGCTGGACCCGGTGAGCTACGGTATTTCCCTCGGAATGAAGTTCTAGGCCTGCACTACTATCCCAGCCTATTGGTGGCGCCTCAGGCCCCACAACACTTCTTGAACTTTTTACCGCTGCCGCACGAACAAGCGTCGTTGCGGCCAGGGGCAGCCACTTTGCGCACGGTTTCCACCCGGGGACCGATGCCGCGCCAGATTTCAAACAAGTCATAGACCGCCCAGACAGCGTCGGCAAAGGCGTCAACCCGGGCTTGGCTCATGCTCGGAGGGGCGTCGTCGCTGAAAGGCGACACCTCGACAGGGCCGGTGTCGTCTTCGGTCAGCGCTACGATGGATTCCAGTGCGGCGTCGAGCCACTTGGCGGCCTTTTTGTCACGTGGCGCTGCCCATTCTTCAGGCCAATTTTCCACCGCAAACATAAAGCCTAGCGCCCAGACTTGGCCAAACGACGGGATAGCTTCGTCACCAATTTCAGCGCGCTCGGCCTCGGGCAGCGCGGCAATAGCGCCGCGCACGTCCATCACCTCAGGCTGGTAGGCGCTTTCCTCGTCCAGCGACTTGGTTTCAGCTGCCAGCGAAGTAGCTATCTCGCTCCAGCGGGCGTTCCAGATTTCCATGAAGCGCGCACGCTGGGCGGCGTCGGCAAAACTGCCTTCATAGTCGGTGGCCGCATCCGGCGGCGTCTGAGGAGGCGCCACCCCAAGCAAGAGTTCAAGATACTCGTCTGGCGCGATGGCGCGTCGGCAACAGACGAGTGCGGCCATGACGCCTTCACAAAACTCCCACTGGGGTGTTTCGTCGTTGCGGCTGCGCAAATCGTCCAGGATGCTGTCAATCTCGTCGAGCATTTCAGGCGTAACCGTCACGTGCGGGGGTGGGGTAATTTCGGGCATGGTGAATCAAGGTAAATAGCAATCGGAAGTGCGCGGATTGTCACCCCAATAACGCCCAAGAAGTGGGAACGAAACCCGCCCATTGCGCTGCAGCATTTTGCTTTTACGTTTGCCAATCCCCAAGGGGCTCGCCACGTCTGAAGTCCTGCGCACGGATTCGCCCGCGAGATCTCCCACACTCGCCCCGACAACCGGGCGTTTTCAGCAATTGGGCTGAGAATAACTGGAAATCGCCTAGCCAAGGGACTTCACGACAGTAGCGGTCGAGCCGGTGTACGCCGTTCCTGCGCCCGGGGCCAGACTCTGAACGCGGGGAGGTGCGGCGCACTGCCAACCTTGAGGCGATACCCCGCACCGCTCATGACCGTCGAAAGCGAGCGCAACGACCTGTGCACCCTTGGCCAAACGTTGGCCGCTCACGACCTTTGCCCCAGCTTGCGCCCCTAACTCGAGAGCACCCCGTGCCAACTTGCGTTGGACACCAAGGCGTGCCGTCTGCCAGGAGTGAAACCAGCATATTTACCTGCGCGTGCGTAAGGCGATACAAGCCAGCCGGGCTTAACCGCGCGTAACTTGGCTGCGAATACGGACGCGAGCTGTCATCAGTGGACGCTAGGGACGCGGGGTAGAAGCGTTAAGCACACCGCATCGGAATCAACTCGTGGTGCGGCTGGCGGGGATCGAACCCACGACCCTTGGCTTCGGAGGCCAATACTCTATCCACTGAGCTACAGCCGCACGCTGCGGCGCTGATTGTAGGGCGTTTGAGGCGGTCGCCGCCGTATAATGCGAGGTTGTTTTATCAGCCCTGACCTATCCGAGGACACCATGAGCGACCAGAGCCACGACGCAGCGCACGAAGAAGAACATACCGGTCCTGTCAAGAATCCGAAGCAGCTGCTGATGGCGGTTTTCTTTTCCTTCGTCATCCCAATTTTCATCATCATTGGCTTGGTGTACTACGTCACCGCGCAGAACAAACCAGCAGCAGGTGCTGTCAACATGGAAAAGTCCGTGGCTGAGCGAATTCAAAAGGTGGGCCACGTAGAGATCCGCGATGCCAACCGCGAAATGAAAACGGGAGAAGAGGTGTTTAAAGCGCAATGCTCTTTGTGCCACGCCAATGGTGCAGCGGGCGCACCCAAATTTGGTGATGCCAAAGCCTGGGCACCGCGTATAAAGACGGGATTTGAGGCACTTTGGAATTCGGCCCTCAAAGGGAAAAATGCGATGGGTGCGCAGGGTGGTGGGGATTTCACGGACTACGAAGTTGCACGCGCGGTGGTTTATATGGCCAATGCCGGTGGTGCCAAGTTTCCAGAGCCTGCAAAACCAGCGGCAGACGCGTCCAAATAGCGTTTTCTTCCGCATTCAAGAAAGCCGGCATTTATGTCGGCTTTTTTGTTTGCGGCCTCACAGTGCGGGTGGTTGGTGGTCGGCTTGCGGACTCGTTCTGTAAGCGAATCGACGAGGCAAATCAGCAACCAGCACGTCCTCAACGCGCCAATTCCCGTGTTCTATTGCTTGCGCGAGCGATCCTACGTCTTGGGTATGAACAAGGCCAAAGCCGCCGGAAGTTTGCAGATAAGCCCAACCATGTTCATCCATGAAGCATGACTGAAAATGGACCTTGTCTCCCGCGTTAGAGCTGACTTCGCCAAGGGCGTCGATACGCCAAACATGCGGCGTGGCTTCTAACTCGACGTAGACGCGCTGCGGCCCGTTTTGGAAGAACCAAGCGCCCCGGCCATCCACAGCATAGTTGCGCTGGATAAATTCGATCAGTTTTGCGTGCTGCAGCTTCGAACCTTTTGCGCCAGGCCGTCCGCTGGCGAACCGACCGCACGCTTGCGCACCATCGTCACGCATAAACCAGTTACCGCGCGCATCAAGACCCAGCCAACCATAGCAGTCGGGCACATTAGGCCATTTGGCCATGGCCTGTCGAACGAGCTCATCCATTACTAAGTTGTCCCGCGCAAACGATTACTGTCATTGATTTTGCAGCAACCAACTCCCCACCGCTTCGGGTAGCGCCGACAGACCGCCCGGTGGTGCACCGATGGGGAACCCCACATGGCCGCCATGCGCTGGTTGCCAAAGCCTGACCCATTCTCCAACATCCTGCGCACGGGGAAGTGAATTGGCAGGCACAAAGGGATCATTTTTTGCGTTCAGCACCAACGCGGGAATGCGTATGCGATGTAAATGGCGCAAGGCAGATGCCTCGCGCCAGTAGGTGTCCGTGTTTTTGAAGCCATGCAACGGTGCGGTAAACACATTATCAAACGCGTACAGGTCCTTGGCGCTGCGCAAGGCCGCAGCGTCAAAGAGACCAGGGAACTGCGCCAACTTGCGCAGCGCCTTGGGTTTCATGGTCTGCAGGAACATTCGGGTATAGACATGCCGGTTAAAACCACGGCCGATAGACGCGCCGCTGGCAGCGAGGTCCAGTGGCGCGCAGACCGAAGCGACCGCTGATACGGTGCTACCGGCCAGGCTTCCCGCCTCCTCTGCCCAACGCAGCAGTGCATTCCCGCCCAATGAAATACCCACGGCAAGCAAGGGGCCTGTATGACAGCTGCGCAGCCGCTGAAGAATCCAAGCAATCTCTTCATGGTCGCCAGAATGGTAGGCCCGTGGCGCGTGATTGAGCTCACCGCTACAGCCCCGAAAATGGACTACGACGTAGGCCATGTTTTGGCGTTGCGCAAACTCTGCAAAAGACTCCGCATAATGACTGCGAGAGGAGCCCTCCAATCCGTGAAAAAGCACCAACAGGGGCCTCACAACAACGCTTGCGGCATCGAGCCAGTCCAAGTCAATAAAGTCTTGATCTGGCGTGGCCCAACGCTCGCGCCGATAAACAGGAGCGACCGAGCTATAACGCCGTCCGAGTTTTGCAGCAACAATGGTTTGCAGGTTGCCCCCAGGCAACCACCAGGGTGCGGTGTATTTCATGGCAATTAAAAGCACAAGGCCGCCCAAAGGCGGCCTTGTAAGACAGAGGCAACAAAGAGTTACCGATTCTGCTGGAATTTACGAAGTGCCGCCAGTTGCGCGGCCAACATGGAAAGCTCCGCCTGCGCCAGAGCCAGGTCTACATCACTCTTTGCGTTCTTTTGCGCTTCAATCGCTACCGCTCGGGCCGCATTCGCCTTTTCTTCGTCCAGGTCTTTCCCGCGGATGGCCGTGTCCGATAGCACGGTCACACCGTGGGGCTGCACCTCAATGATCCCGCCTGCGACGAAAACAAATTCCTCGCTGCCGTCGGCCATCTCAATGCGAACTGAACCGGGCTTGACACGGGTGATCAGCGGTGTGTGGCGCGGGAAAATACCCAGCTCACCGGACTCCCCGGGCAACGCAACAAACCGTGCCTCGCCCGAAAAGATCGACTCCTCGGCGCTGACCACATCAACGTGGATGGTGTTCATACATTTCCCAATCAGTCGGAGGCAGGAGTTGACCCAAAGGCCTGCTTCTGCCCCACAAGGTCTTTACATCTTCTTGGCTTTTTCGAACGCTTCGTCAATGGTTCCCACCATGTAGAAAGCTTGTTCTGGCAAATGGTCACATTCACCGGCCACAATCATTTTGAAACCACGGATCGTCTCCGCCAGAGTCACGTATTTGCCGGGCGAACCGGTAAACACTTCGGCAACGTGGAAAGGCTGGGACAGGAAGCGCTGGATCTTGCGCGCCCGAGCCACCGTCAGCTTGTCTTCCGGTGCCAACTCGTCCATACCCAAAATCGCAATAATGTCACGCAACTCTTTGTAGCGTTGCAAGGTACCCTGGACTGCGCGCGCAGTGGCGTAATGCTCTTCACCCACGACCAGAGGATCGAGCTGGCGGCTGGTCGAGTCCAGCGGGTCCACCGCAGGATAGATACCCAGGGATGCAATGTCACGCGACAACACCACGGTCGAGTCCAAGTGGGCGAAGGTGGTTGCAGGCGATGGATCGGTCAAGTCATCCGCAGGCACATAGACGGCCTGAATGGAAGTGATCGATCCCACTTTCGTGGAGGTAATACGTTCTTGCAGGCGGCCCATTTCTTCGGCCAAAGTGGGTTGATAGCCCACAGCGGAAGGCATGCGACCCAGCAGTGCGGAAACTTCCGTTCCGGCCAGTGTGTAGCGGTAGATGTTGTCCACAAAGAACAAAACGTCTTTGCCCTCGTCGCGGAAAGACTCAGCAATGGTCAGACCGGTCAGAGCGACGCGCAAACGGTTGCCTGGTGGCTCATTCATCTGGCCATACACCATCGCGACTTTTGATTCTTCAAGGTGCTCAAGATTAACCACACCGGAATCAGCCATCTCGTGGTAGAAGTCGTTCCCCTCACGGGTTCGCTCACCCACGCCGGCGAATACAGACAAGCCGCTGTGCGCTTTGGCGATGTTGTTGATCAGTTCCATCATGTTCACGGTCTTGCCCACGCCAGCGCCACCGAACAATCCGACTTTTCCGCCTTTTGCGAACGGACACACCAGGTCAATCACCTTGATCCCAGTCTCTAGCAGTTCTTGCGAAGGGCTTAGCTCGTCGTATGCGGGCGCCTTTCGGTGGATAGAGGCAGTCAATGCCTGATCGACGGGACCGCGTTCGTCAATCGGCGAACCCAGCACATCCATGATCCGACCCAAAGTGGCTTTACCCACGGGTACGGTAATCGCTGCGCCCGTGTTGGTAACCATCAAACCACGGCGCAAGCCATCGGAAGTTCCCAAAGCAATCGTACGGACAATACCGTCGCCCAACTGTTGTTGCACTTCCAGCGTCAGGGCTGTACCCTCCAGCTTCAGGGCGTCATACACCTTGGGCATATGGTCACGGGGGAATTCCACGTCCACCACCGCACCAATACACTGAACAATTTTGCCCTGAACGCCTGCGTTCATATGGGTGTTTTCATGAGCCATACTCTTTGCTCCAAATAGATAAAATCAGACAGCAGCAGCGCCCGCAACGATCTCGGAGAGTTCCTTCGTGATCGCAGCTTGACGCGTCTTGTTGTAAACCAGTTTGAGTTCGTTGATCACATTCCCAGCGTTGTCGGTGGCCGACTTCATTGCCACCATGCGTGCCGACTGCTCGGACGCCATGCTTTCAGCCACTGCTTGGTACACCAACGCTTCTACATAACGAATCAGCAAATCGTCGATGACGATGTGGGCATCCGGTTCGTAAATGTAGTCCCAGCTGCTGTGAACCTCGTTGGTCTGCAACAGTTCCGCCGACAAAGGCAACAGCTGCTCGACCACCGGCTCTTGCTTCATGGTGTTGATGAAACGTGTAAAGCAGAGATAAACCGCGTTGATCTCCCCATTAACGTATGCATCCAGCAGTACTTTGACCGGTCCGATGAGGGACTCTACGTGCGGCGTGTCACCGAGCTGCGTAGCCTGCGAAACCACCTTGACGCCCGAGCGGTTCAAAAAACCCAAACCCTTGTTACCAATGGCAACCGCTTGGGGCGCCATGCCGTGGGCTTGGGCCTCACGCAGCTTTTGCGCTAACAGGCGCAAAACATTGGTGTTGAGGCCTCCACACAGCCCCTTGTCTGTGGTGACGACGATATAACCCACACCCTTTGCTTTGTTGATCTCCATGAAGGGATGAACATACTCAGGGTTGGCTTTGCCAAGGTTCGCCGCCACTTGGCGAATTTTTTCGCTGTACGGCCGCGCAGCACGCATACGCTCCTGCGCCTTGCGCATTTTGGAAGCAGCGACCATCTCCATGGCTTTGGTGATCTTTTTGGTATTTTCGACCGATTTGATCTTGCCGCGAATTTCCTTACCTGCTGCCATCAAATGCTCCTTGGTTGCTCAGCGGGCATCAGGCGAAGGTTTTCTTGAAGGCCACCAAGGCAGCGTTCAATTCAGCTTCGGCATCTTTGTCCATGGCCTTATCCGCTTCCAGCTTGGACAGAAGCGCGGCGTGCTTGTCTTTGAGGTAGGCATGAAGCCCCGCCTCGAACGCCAACACTTGCTTGACTTCAATGCTGTCGAGAAAGCCCTTGTTCACCGCAAACAGTGTGGCACCCATCAAGCTGATGGATTGCGGGCTGTACTGCGCTTGCTTGAGCAACTCTGTCACCCGTGCACCACGGTCGAGCTGCTTACGGGTTGCTTCGTCCAAATCTGAGGCAAACTGCGCAAACGCGGCCAATTCACGGTATTGCGCCAGATCGGTACGGATACCGCCCGACAGGTTTTTCACCAGCTTCGTTTGGGCGGCACCACCAACGCGTGACACCGAAATGCCGGCGTTGATCGCAGGTCGGATACCCGCGTTGAACAACGAAGTTTCCAGGAAGATCTGGCCGTCCGTGATCGAAATCACGTTCGTAGGAACGAAGGCCGACACGTCACCTGCCTGGGTTTCGATAATCGGCAACGCTGTGAGGGAACCGGTTTTGCCTTTGACTTCACCTTTGGTGAAGGCTTCGACATAGTTGGCGTTCACGCGGGCTGCGCGCTCAAGAAGACGACTGTGGAGATAAAACACATCGCCGGGGTAGGCTTCACGGCCTGGCGGGCGGCGCAGCAGCAAAGACACCTGCCGGTAGGCAACCGCTTGCTTGGAGAGGTCGTCATAGACGATCAATGCATCTTGCCCACGGTCGCGGAAATATTCACCCATGGTGCAACCTGAATAGGCCGAAACATATTGCATGGCCGCGGACTCAGAAGCCGAAGCAGCAACCACAATGGTGTATTGCATCGCGCCAGCCTGCTCCAGCGCCCGAACCACGTTTTTGATCGACGAGGCTTTTTGGCCAATCGCGACATAAACGCAGGTCATATTTTGACCTTTTTGGTTAATGATCGCGTCGATTGCCACTGCCGTCTTACCGGTCTGGCGGTCGCCGATGATCAGCTCGCGTTGTCCGCGACCCACCGGAACCATGGAGTCAATTGACTTCAAGCCGGTTTGCATAGGCTGGCTAACCGACTCACGCGCAATGACGCCAGGCGCGACTTTTTCAATCACGTCTGTCATTTTTGCATTAATCGGGCCTTTTCCGTCGATAGGTTGGCCCAGCGCGTTGACCACGCGGCCAATGAGCTCGGGTCCCACGGGTACTTCCAAAATTCGGCCCGTGCACTTCACGGTGTCACCCTCGGAAATGTGTTCGTAGTCTCCCAAGATCACAGCGCCAACGGAATCACGTTCCAGATTAAGGGCAAGACCGAAGGTGTTGTTGGGAAACTCCAACATCTCGCCCTGCATCACATCGGACAGTCCGTGCACGCGCACGATTCCGTCGGTCACGGAGATGACGGTGCCTTGGTTGCGAACATCGGCAGTGGCTGCCAGACCTTCGATACGGCTCTTAATGAGCTCAGAAATTTCTGCTGGATTGAGTTGCATTACTCTTTCCTTCTTTCTTGTTAGGACTGTCTGCTGGTGAACCGGCGGCTCAGGCAGACAGCGCCACTTTCATTTGTTCCAAACGGGCTTTGACCGAAGTGTCGAGCACCTCGTCACCCACCACGACACGGATACCGCCGATCAAGTCCGGCTGCATTTCTACAACCACATTGAGCTTGCGGCCAAACCGCTTTTCCAATGACTGCGTCACTTCTGCAAGTGCTGGCGCAGAGATCTCAAAAGCGCTATACACCAATGCATCTGAGGCGCCGCTTTGCGCATTGACATGGGCACGGAATTGGGCAGCCATCTCCGGCAGCGCACTCAAACGGTTGTTATCAATCACCGCATGAAGGAAGTTTTGGGCCGCTTGCGGCAGCGCCATCCCCACCACATCTTTGATCAATCCAAAGACTTGCTCGGACGTAGACTTGGGCCGATCGGCGAACTCAAGCAGCTGCGCGTCTCCGGTCACCGCAGCGAGCCTGTCCAACCAAACACTGGTACCTTGCAAGTCTGCCTGGGAAGCCTTGAACAGTGCGTCCGCATAAGGACGGGCGATAGTGGCAAGTTCAGCCATGGCGCACCCTTACAGCTCTGTCTTCAAACGACCCAGCAAGTCAGCATGCACGTGGGCATCGACTTCCTTGCGGAGAATTTGCTCAGCACCCTTGACAGCCAATAGAGCGACCTGTTCCCGGAGCGCTTCGCGCGCCTTGACCGCCTCTTGCGTTGCTTCGACGCGCGCGGCTGAGACAATGCGGTTGGCTTCTTCGGTCGCGCGACCCTTGGCCTCGTCGATCAGGTGCTGGGCGCGCCGCTCTGCATCAGCCAACAAAGACGCCGACTCACTGCGCGTTGCAGCCAGCTTGATTTCAACTTCCTTGTGGGCATTGGTCAGTTCGATTTTGGCGTGTTCGGCCGCTGCCAGTCCGTGCGAAATTTTTGCCGAACGGTCGTCTAGCGCTTTTGCAATCGGCGGCCACACGAGCTTCATCGTGAAAACCACCAACAGGAAAAACACTGTCAGCTGGGCAAAAAATGTTGCGTTAATACTCACAACACCACCTCTCTGTATTGAATGAGGCGAAAAAGTTTATTTCAGCACGAAGGGGTTGGCGAATGCGAACATCATGGCGATACCAACACCAATCAGGAACGCAGCGTCAATCAGACCAGCGAGCAAGAACATTTTGGTTTGCAATTCATTCATCAACTCTGGCTGACGGGCTGCAGATTCCAAATACTTGCTACCCATGATGCCGATACCGATACAAGCGCCAACGGCACCCAAACCAATGATCAGGCCTGCGGCCAAAGCGACGAAACCTAGTACATGTTCCATGAAGAGCTCCTGTGGATTGAAATAAAAAAAAGAAAAGGGAAATCAGTGGTGGTCGTGGGCTTGACCCACGTACACCAGCGTCAACATCATGAAAATGAAGGCTTGCAAGGCGACGATCAAAATGTGAAATATCGCCCAGCCAGTACCCGCAATCACATGACCAAACCACAACGCAATGCCCGTGGCCGAACCAAAACCGACCGCACCCATCAGCGCGATCAACATGAACACCAGCTCGCCGGCATACATATTTCCAAACAACCGCATCCCGTGTGACACTGTCTTCGCGGTAAATTCGATCAGTTGCATGGCGAGGTTTAACACACCAAGAATCAGTGCAAACAAGGGGTTCTTGCTGGTACCAAAGGGCGCGGTTACCAACTCATGCGCCCACCCTGCCGCACCTTTTATCTTGATGTTGTAGTAAAGACAAACCAACAATACAGCACACGACATACCCAAAGTCATGGACAAGTCGGCAGTTGGGACCACACGCATGTAAGCATGGTGCGCATCGCCTCCCGCGGCACCGTAGATAGCCTCCCAGATCAACGGGATCAAATCAACCGGCAAAAAATCCATGGAATTCATCAAGAATACCCAGACAAACACCGTCAATGCCAACGGGCCAACGAACTTCCGAGATTCTGCATTGTGGATGATGCCCTTGGCTTGGGTATCAACCATTTCCAATAGGATTTCGACCGCAGCCTGAACTCTGCCGGGTGCACCCGAAGTGACGTTGCGCGCAACACGCCACATCACAAACATGCCAACCACACCCAGCAAAACCGACCAAAAAATTGAGTCCAGGTTAAAAACCGAGAAGTCAATTACCCCAGCCTGCTTGTGGGACTGCAAGTGCGTCAGGTGGTGGCCAATGTACTCACCGGCGGTGAGCCCTTGCGCAGCGTGTTCTTCAGCAGCCATCAGTTACTCTTGTCAGTTACTTTTGCCGTTAAGCGTTTGTTAATCTTTTACCGGATGCCGCTTACCCTTGAAAAGCAGCGCCAACCAATACACCTTCATCGTGACCACAAGCCCCACCAACATAGCAGGCCAACTCAGACCACTTACCCAACGATGCGCCGCCAACAAGACCGCCACCGTCACCAAAATCTTCACCAGCTCCCAGACAAAAAAGCTGGTCACCGCGTTTGCAGGATTCAGGGACGCAAACCGCCCCATCAACCCGCGCGCAAACAAGGACGCAGGCACAATCACTGCCAAGGAACCGCATCCTGCCGACACAGCAATGTCGCGACTCCGTGTTACCGCCCACGTAAGCACAAAAAGCACCAAACCCACAGCGACTTGCCCCACCACAACCCACCAAGGGGAAAGAGTTGGGTGCGCCTGCCGAAAGGAACGCGCCTGCTCCGAAGTCAATGGCTCGAAGCCGCTTTCCTCTGGATCTTCCGTATTTTCCTGAAAGCGCATTATCCGAACCCAAGATTACAGGCAATTTACATGCGGTCTCTGTGCAGCCTCTGATTATACGCAGGAAGTTCGGGCCAATCTCGGGCTCAACCCAAGCGGGAAACGTTAGACTGAGTATCTTTAACCGCAGGTGTACATATGGCACTGCCACCTTTTGACGCTGGCGAGACGAAGAGCGATGAGGCGACGCCGTCTTTGATCGTCTACCCCTCCCAGTTCCCCATCAAAGTAATGGGAAACAAGGTCGACGGATTAGTGCACGCCATCAGCGCAATTGCCCACGCCTTTGACCCCATGTTTGATGCCTCCACCATTGAGTTGCGCGAAAGCAAGGGTGGCAACTATTTGGGCGTCACCATCACCGTGACCGCCACCAGCCGCGAACAGCTTGACGAGTTGTACCGCACGCTAAGCACGCACCCGATGGTCAAAGTAGTGCTTTGAACCGCTGGCTGCGCCATGGATAGGGTTGACTTGGGACGGGTGGACTACGCTGCGACGCTGGCAGCGATGCAGGACTTCACCCGCCGGCGCAGCGCCCCGGATGCAGGCGCCACGCCAGACGCGCTGTGGATGTGCGAGCACGCCGCCGTATTCACCCAAGGCTTGGCCGGCAAGTCCGAACATCTGTTGCACGTGGAAAGCATTCCGGTGGTTCAAACCGACCGGGGGGGCCAAGTCACCTTCCACGGCCCGGGCCAGGTCGTGGCCTACCCGCTCATGGACCTTAAACGCGCCGGTTACTTCGTCAAGGAATACGTCTACCGCCTGGAGGAAGCACTGATACGCACCCTGCTGCACTTTGGCGTGACCGGTCACCGGGTTGCCGGTGCGCCGGGCATTTATGTGGACTTGGACAAGCCCTTTGGCCATGCCCGGCTAAGGCAAGCACCCCGTCATGGAGCAGTCGGAAAAGCCATGCCTGATTTCAATGGACTCGGGAAAATCGCCGCATTGGGCATCAAGGTCAGCCGCAATTGCACCTACCATGGCGCTGCGCTGAACGTCGCCATGGACCTCGCGCCGTTTTCCTGCATCAACCCCTGCGGTTATGCGGCATTGCAAACGGTGGACCTTTCTACAATCGGTGTCGATGTTAGCCCCTGCGATGTGGCCGACATGCTGGCCAACAAACTGACCACCCACTTAGCCCCCTGAGTTGGGGGTCCGCCCAACATTTAGCGCGTCAGCCGGTGCGCCCTTACCATGACCACAGACACTCACGTCCCTCCCAGCCACCCCACCGTCCGGGAGTCGCAGTCGCAGCACGACTACAACCCCTTGGCCAAGCAAAAGGCCGGGGCCAAGCTCTCGCGCATTCCGGTCAAGGTCCAGGCGGCAGAGGTGCTCAAAAAGCCGGATTGGATTCGCGTCAAGGCCGCCTCACCCAGCACGCGGTTTTATGAAATCAAGGACGTGCTGCGCGCCAACAAGCTGGTAACGGTGTGCGAAGAAGCGAGTTGCCCCAATATCGGCGAGTGCTTTGGCAAGGGCACGGCCACCTTCATGATCATGGGCGACAAATGCACGCGGCGTTGCCCGTTTTGCGATGTGGGCCATGGCAGGCCCGACCCGCTGGACGCCAACGAGCCGGACAACCTGGCCAAAACCATCGCCCAGCTCCAACTTAAGTACGTGGTGATCACCAGCGTAGACCGCGATGACCTGCGCGACGGCGGTGCCAGCCACTTTGTGGAATGCATCCGTAAGACGCGGACGCTGTCGCCCCACACGCAGATTGAGGTGCTGGTGCCCGACTTTCGTGGCCGCGACGACCGGGCGCTGGAAATTCTCAAAGCCGCGCCGCCCGATGTGATGAACCACAACCTGGAAACCATTCCCCGCCTGTACAAAGAAGCGCGGCCGGGCTCGGACTACCAATTCAGCCTGAACCTTTTGAAGAAGTTCAAGGCGCTGTTTCCAAACGTGCCTACCAAAAGCGGCCTGATGGTGGGCCTGGGCGAAACCGATGACGAAATTCTGGAAGTGATGCGTGACATGCGCGCCCACGATATTGAGATGCTGACCATTGGCCAGTATCTCGCGCCCAGCACCAGCCACCTACCGGTACGCCGCTACGTGCACCCGGACACTTTCAAGATGTTTGAGGCCCGTGCCTATGAAATGGGCTTCAAGCACGCGGCTGTGGGCGCCATGGTGCGGTCGAGCTACCACGCCGACCAGCAGGCGGGCCATGCACTGGGCGCAACGGCCGACGAGCTTCCTATAGTCTGACATCTGGCGCGGGCTACCTAGCGGCTGGCCGGTTTGGCAAACCCGGCTTCAGCCCAGGCCAGGGCGCTGGCGCGGTTGAGTTTGAACGAGGGTGGCACGCGCGCCTGTGCAAGCAAGTCGCCGCCTTCGTCCTGCGCGCTCAGGGTGGCGGATGGGTTTTCGTCATCGGGCACGATGTCCAGACAGACGGTGACACGGCGCTCGCCCACCGCCACCGCAATGCTTTGGTGCAGGGACGCGTGCAGTTGCTGCTCGCTGCGGCGTACAAATTCGTGCGCGGTTTTCACCAGGGTGCTAAACGCATTGCCGTCCAGCGGCTTGGGATTTTTCTTGTCCCGGCCCATGGTCCAGGGGCCGATCAGCGCGGGCTCGGAGGCGCCGTCTTTGGTCATGGCCACGGCCCAGCCGTCGTCGTCCTCGTTTTTGACGACGCGCGCCGTCCAGCCGTCAGCGCTCCAGAGGCGGGGTTCTTGGATCTTCGGGGTTTCTTCGGTCACGGTCACGGTCACGGTCAGGCTTTGGGAGTTTGGGGATTGGGGCTGGCGGCACAGTGCCATCGGCCAGACTCGTCCATGCTAACCCAGCGCTGCGGCCCTGCGTACACTTGGATACCTCAGACAGCCGCTGCCAAAACGCCAAAAAGAGCGGGCATGTATCCGCCATTTTTTTCTTGCCCCACCCGCCCATGACCTACCAAGCCCACGCCGACCGCTACCGCGGCGCCATGCCCTACCGCCGCTGCGGCCAAAGCGGCCTGCAACTGCCCGCCTTATCGCTGGGGCTGTGGCACAACTTTGGCGACGCCACACCCATGCAAACCCAGCGCGAGATGCTGTGCACCGCGTTTGATCTGGGCATCACCCACTTTGACCTGGCCAACAACTACGGGCCGCCCTACGGCAGCGCGGAGCGCAATTTTGGGGAGCACCTCAAGCGCGACTTCCGGCCCTACCGCGACGAACTTATCATCTCCAGCAAAGCCGGTTGGGACATGTGGCCCGGCCCCTACGGCCAAGGCGGTGGCTCGCGCAAGTATGTGCTGGCCAGCCTGGACCAGAGCTTGCAGCGCATGGGCCTGGACTATGTGGACATTTTTTACAGCCACCGCTTTGACCCCGACACGCCGCTGGAAGAAACCATGGGCGCGCTGGCCAGCGCAGTCCAGCAGGGCAAGGCGCTGTATGTGGGCGTGAGCAGCTATTCGGCGCTCAAGACGCGCGAGGCCCACGCCATCCTCAAAAGCATGGGCGTGCAGGCGCTGATTCACCAGCCGTCCTACAGCCTGATGAACCGTTGGATTGAAGAAGACTTGCTCGACGCCTTGTCGGACACCGGCATGGGCTGCATTGCGTTTAGCGCACTGGCCCAGGGCCTGCTGAGCGACAAATACCTGCACGGCGTGCCTGCGGACGCCCGCATCAACCGACCGGGCGGCGGCTCTTTCACACCCGAACACCTGAGCGCGCACAACCTGCGCCACGTGGCTGCGCTCAACGACATCGCCCAGGCGCGCGGCCAAACGCTGGCGCAAATGGCGGTGGCCTGGGTGCTGCGCGATGCGCGGGTGACTTCGGCGCTGATTGGTGCCAGCCAGCCTGCGCAGATCGTCGATCTGGCGGGGGCCATGAAGAATCTGGCGTTCACCGACTCCGAACTAGCAGCCATTGACCAGCAAGCGGTGGACGGCGGCATCAACCTGTGGCAGCGCCCCAGTACGGACCAGCGTCCGGCCTGACTGCGCGCATCAGCGCGCCGCCATCGCCAGGGCTGGGTTTTCGGCTTGCAGTACCCCCTGCGCCCACGGCGCGAGGCGTGTCGTGTCGGCGCGCAAGACCTCTTGCTTTACCGCCAAAATCTGCGCCGGATGCATGGAAAAACTGCGCAAGCCCATGCCCAGCAGCAGGCGGGTCAGACCGACATCACCGGCCATTTCGCCACACACGCTGACTCCTTTGCCCTGACTGCGGCACTCGGCAATGGTGGCGGCTACCAACTGCAACACCGCCGGATGCAAGGGGTCATACAGGTGCGCTACCGATTCGTCGGCACGGTCAATGGCCAAGGTGTACTGGATCAGGTCATTCGTGCCAATGGACAAGAAGTCAAAGTGCTTCAAAAACAATTTGAGTGTCAAGGCCGCCGCCGGTATCTCGATCATCGCGCCAATTTGCACCGCGCCATAGGCTTGGCCGCGTTTGTCCAGGGTGGCACGCGCCTGCGCAATATGACCCAGGGTTTGGTGAATTTCGCTGGCATGCGCCAGCATGGGCACTAGCAGATGCACCTGACCAAATGCAGCGGCGCGCAAAATGGCGCGCAGCTGGGTGAGAAACATCGCCGGATCTGCCAGACTCCAGCGGATCGCGCGCAAGCCCAAGGCCGGGTTCAGGTGCGCAGCTTCGTGCGTGCCGTGGTCCAGCGGTTTGTCGGCGCCTACGTCGACCGTACGGATCGTCACCGGTAAGCCCTGCATACCCTCGACGGCGCGCTTGTAGGCCTGGAACTGCTCCTCCTCATCGGGCAATTGGCCGCGTCGGCCCATGAAAAGGAACTCGCTGCGGAACAACCCCACCCCCAGCGCGCCCGCCTGCAACGCACTTTGTGCGTCCTCTGGCATCTCGATATTGGCCAAGAGCTGAACTTTTTCACCGTCCAAGGTGACGGCTGGGGTGTGGCGCAGGCGCGATAGGCGGCCACGCTCAAGCTCGAGCTGGCGCTTTTTAAACCCGTACTCGGCCAGGATAATGGGCGAGGGATCGATGATCACCACGCCTGCGTCGCCATCGACGATGATCCAGTCGTCCTGGCGCACCAGTTGGCTGCAAGTGCGCGCGCCCACCACGGCGGGAATATCCATGCTGCGCGCCACAATGGCGGTGTGCGAAGTCTTGCCACCCACATCGGTCACGAAACCAGCGAATACGCTTTGTTTGAAGTGCAGCATGTCGGCAGGCGACAAGTCTTGGGCCACCAGCACCAGCGGCACATCCACGGTGTCGCCCAGCAACAGGTCTTGTTGCGATTGCCGGCGCCCGCTGCGTGCGGTGGGCACGACGATGGGCGAGGCCACGCCGCGCATGGCGCGCAGCACGCGCTCAACAATCTGCTCCATGTCGGCTTTGCGTTCACGAAAGTAAGCGTCTTCCATCTCGTCGAACTGGCGGCAGATAACTTCAAGCTGGGTGGTCAGCGCCCATTCGGCGTTGTACAGGCGGTCAACGATCCAGCCCTTGACACCGCTGATGAGCTCCACGTCCTGCAGCAGCATCAGATGCACGTCCAGCAAGGCACATAGTTCATGCGGCGCCTCTTTAGGGCCCATGTGGGTGATACTTTCCTGGAGCCGGTAGAGCTCGTCGATGACCGCATTGCGCCCTGTACGCAAGCGCTCTATCTCCTCGGGCACCTCGTGGGGCTGAATAAAGTAATGTGCCACGTCCATCGGGCTGGACGCGACCAACACCGCACGGCCAATGGCCACGCCACGCGAAACTGCCAGTCCGTGAATGGAGATGGTCATGGTGTGGCTCGGTAAGGGCTTATTCGCCTTCGCCGAAGCGGTCTGCGAACAGCGCCAACAGCGCATTCATCGCCTCTTGGGCGTTTTCGCCGTCGGTTTCAAGCAGCACCTCGGAACCCACGCCGGCGGCGAGCATCATCACGCCCATGATGCTTTTGGCATTGACCCTGCGCTCTCCCTTGGTGATCCATACGTCGCAGGGGAGGCTGCCCGCGAGCTTGGTCAGTTTGGCGGAGGCCCGCGCATGCAGACCCAGTCTATTGATGATGGTCGTGGTGGCTTGGATCATGGGGTTTTTTGGTTTGGTTGAGTGGCGCCGACACCGCCACTTGCATGATGCATTGTGTGCCGCCGGCCAAGGCGCGCGCTACCAGCAAATCCAAGGACTCGTGCCGGTAGTTGACGGTGCGCAGCAACATGGGCAGGTTCACGCCCGCTACCAGCTTGGAACGCACACCATCAACCAACTTTTGCGCCACGTTGCAGGGGGTAGCACCAAATACGTCGGTCAGCACCAGCACCGCCGGTGCATCCATTTGAGCCACCATGGTCGTGGCCACAGCCAACGTGCTGTCGGGTGGCTCATTGGCTTGGACGTCCAGCGCACGCAGGCTGTGCTCCACTTCAGGAAACACATGCAACACGCAGGCGCGCAGCGCACTGGCCAGCGGTGCATGGGCGATGATAAGAATAGCGATGGTCATGGCGCGGCGGGTGCAGGGTGGGCTGGATTATGGCTGTTTGCCCGCAGCAAATGCAGGTAAGCCGCCAGTGCGCACAGGGCGTAGACACCAACGGCACCCTGGTAGCTCGCGCCCGTCGGCCAGCCCAGGGCACGCAGGCCATCAATCATCAAGCCAATGCCCCACTGCACAGCAAACACCCCGCTGAAAATAAGCAGGTTAAAAGCCGACAGGGCGCGACCCGCCAAGGCCGGGGGAAAAGCCATTCCAACAGCCGGCTGCGCGAGCGTACCGACGGTGCCCGTGACACAAAACAGCGCCCAGACCAGCCCCGTGTAGGCGCCCACACGGCTGCCGGCGCATGCCATCAGCGCCAGCAACGCAAGGTGGACTGGCAAACCCCAGGCCATCAGCCGCTGTGCACGCCAGCCCTGACGTGCCAACCACGGGTTGACCCAACCCCAGAGCAAAAAAGCCACCATCATCGCCACGTTGAGCCAGAACATGACATTGGATGCAGCCTCCGCAGAAAAGCCCGCTACGTTGACCATCCATGGTGCGGCCCACAAGGTCTGAATGGCCACCATACCGCCATAGCCGACAAACCCAAAGGGCGCCAGGCTGCGAAAAAACGGGTCACGCCACACCGCGCCGTAACCGCTGCTGGCCGCGCCCGTTGCCAACGATGGCTGCGGATTTGCAAGCACCGGGCGCATGGATGTCGACACCGCTCCCGTGCCCGGCTGCGCTACAGCTTGCGGCAATGGGGCTTCGCCAGGCACCTGCCAGCCAATCAAAACCATAGACACCGCCAGCAACACGCCCAACAACAGAAACAGGCCGCGCCAGCCAAGGAGAGGCAGCAGCCACTGTACCGGCAAAGTCGATGCGACCATGCCCAGTGCGCCCGTCATCAGCATCCAGGAACTCGCACGCATTTGCGCCCCGGGGGCATACCAACGACGGTAGCTTGTCAAGGGCGCCATCAGGCAGGCACTGACGCCCACGCCACACAACATGCGGCCGATCAGCAGTTCGGCAAACCCTGTGGCCTGCGCGAAGGCAATGCAAGCCAGCACCGCCACCGTCAAAAAACCCAGCAGCACACGCTTGGGGCCCAGCCGGTCCAACCACGTGCCCAGCGGCAACTGGGTCAGCGCGAAACCAAAAAAATACCCCCCCGCCAACAGCCCCAAATCCGCGGCGCTCAGGGCAAACTCCCGCACCAGCGTGGGCGCCAGCGTGGCGGTCACGGCCCGAATCAGCGTTGACAAAAAATAGGCCAACGCAAACGCCAGAAACAGCACCACAGCGCGGCGGCGCGACAGCGGCACAAAAGGGGTTGGGCTCATGGGAGGCGGACTCCGGCGAAAAAAGGTTCCGTCAATTCTTGGGTCAGGCGCGGCGCGTAGACCGCCAGCTGCACCAATTCACCGCCCGTGGTCAGCCATGCCAGGCGCGCCTGCACCGGGCGACCATCCGCACCCTGGCCTTGGGCGCTGATGGCGCGCATCGCAGAATTTGGGGCCCCGGCTATGGCCAGTGGCTGCTGCAGGCCAGGCTGCGAGCGCATTTGCTGCAAACTGGCCGCTTGCCACTGCGCTTGCAGTACCCCCGCGTCCACGCCATCAGGCACCCGCACCAGGCTCACAGCGAAAAGCGCGCCATCGGCTTCGCAACCCACCATTTCCATCGCTACCGAGTACGCGCCCAGCGGCACCGTGCGCTGTCCGCGGTCTGGCTTGCAGGGCAAGGTAACGCTGTGCTCGCCCAGGGTGACGCTGCGCCAATTGAGCGCCGGGCTGCACGCCACCGCCGCCAGTACCCAAAAAATGGCCAGCGGCCATGCGGCCATGCGCGCGGTGACTGCGCTTGCAGCGCTGCGGCAAAAAAGCCACTTCACGGGGCAACCTTCACCAGCTTGCGCCGATATTTCGCACTGCAAACCACTGCGCCACACCCTCTTGTCCAACGTCCCATCGCCTGCCTTTTCTTTCATTCGCACCCAATTGCGAGCAGCCCCATGTTATCTGCCGGCCGCACAACCAGCGCGAGCGGGCCGGTCGGGGAAGCTCGTTACGATCAAGCCCCACTTCAACACGCCCCTACAGGGCTTCAAAGGAAACAAAACATGTTCAGTCACATCATGCTGGGTGTTAGCGATTTGGCTCGGTCGCAGAGGTTTTACGACGCGCTCTTGGGCACCCTGGGTGTGGGACCCGGGGTGGCCAACAAAAACCGGTTTTTCTACCGCAGCCCCAGCGGTACGTTTGCGATCACAACGCCTATCAATGGCGAGCCCGCAAGCCACGGCAACGGCAGCACCATCGGCTTTGCCATGCAGTCTGTCCAGGAGTGCGAAGCATTCCATGCTGCGGGCATTGCCAACGGCGGCACCACCTGCGAAGACCCCCCGGGTTTGCGCGAAGGCCCGACAGGCAGCCTCTACCTGGCCTATCTGCGCGACCCCGATGGCAACAAGATTTGCGGTTTGTACCGGGTACCGAAATAAGGCGTGTACTACCCACACCTTCAACACGATGGCGTCGACCTGGGTTGGATTTGGCTGGGCGCTCAGCGTGCCAGCGCCGGGTACAGTTTTGACGCAAGCGCCAGCAGCACTGCAAAAACCGCAAGCATGATGGCAAAGCTCAGTTGCATGTCGTAGCCGTGGTGGCCGCCCACCACCATGGCGCCACGCAGCACATCGACCAAATAGGTCAGCGGGTTGAGCGCGGCGATGGACTGGAGCCAGTCGGGCATGAGTTCGAGCGGGTAAAGCGCGTTGGAGGCAAAAAACAAGGGCATGGTCAGGACCTGGCCAATGCCCATAAAGCGCTCGCGCGTCTTCACTACACAGGCAATGACCAGCGAGAAGGTGGAAAAAATGCACGAGCCCAAAAAAACGCCTGCTGCCACCGTAAGAATGGGTAACAGTTCCCATCGAATGCCTACCTTGAGCGCAATGGCCACCAGGTACACCACGACCGCTTGTACCAGCCCGCGCAGCCCGGCGGTAACAGCCTTGCCCAGCACCAGCGCGCTGCGGTGGGCAGGAGTCACCAACAGCTTGTGCACGATGCCGAAGTCGCGTTCCCAAATGATGGCGATGCCATAAAAAATGGCGCTAAAGAGCACGCTCTGCGCCAGGATGCCTGGCGCCATGTAATCCAGGTAACGCAAGTCGCCAGTCGGCACGCCGCGCACCTGGCTAAACACCTGCCCGAACACCGCCAGCCACAGCACCGGCTGCACCGCGCGCGACAGCAGATCGGCGGGGTCGCGCAGCAGTTTGCGCAGCTCGGCTTGGGCCACGGCGACGGTCTCGTAAAAAAAAGCAACCATCCGTTTGCGTCTGCCCTTAACCCCGGCGCATGGCCGCGTACCGGCTGTCGCGCACATCGCGGTAATGCCCGGTTTGCTCCAATACCGCACCGCTGAAATGGGCAAACACCTCATTGAGGCTGGCGTCTGCACCCACCTGCGCCTTGAGTTGCGCGGGCGGCCCTACCGAGGCCAGTTGCCCCCGGTGCAAAATGGCCAGCGCGTCGCACAAATAGTCCGCCTCTTCCATGTCGTGGGTGCTGAGCAGAATGGTCACGCCCATGGCTTGGCGCAATTGCAACAGCCGCTCCCACACGGTGCGCCGGGCCATCGGGTCCAGGCCAATGGTGGGCTCATCCAGAAACAGCACTTCGGGGTAATGCAAGGTGGCCTGCGCAATTTCCAGGCGTCGCACCATGCCGCCAGACAGTGTGCGCACCAAATGCGTCGCCATCGTTTCAATACCCGCCAAGGCCAGCGCCTCTTGCACGCGGCGCGTGCGCAAGCCACCGCGCAGGCCATAAAGGCGCGCGGACAACTCCAAGTTTTCTCGCGCTGTCAGAGCACCGTCGGCCGATAGCAACTGCGGCACGTAGCCAATGCGCCTACGCACCTCCAGCGCGTGCGTGGCCACGTCAAAGCCTGCCACCGTCGCCGACCCCGAAGTGGCGTCTAGTAGGGTGGTGAGAATTTTGATGGCCGTGCTCTTGCCCGCGCCGTTGGGGCCGAGCAGTCCGAAGACCTGCCCGCGCTCCACCGTCAAATTGAGATCCTTCAGAGCCGTGAAATCGCCAAAGCGCCGCGTGAGATGGCTGGTTTGGATGGTCGCGGGGACCGCGCTGCTTGTCATCAGCGCATCCTAGGCATCGGCACGCCCTCGGACCCGGACTTGGATCAAAACAAGGTCCATTCGCATCCATGCTTGCACGGCGGCAGTGCCACGCTGAAGGGCAGGCCGTGCGAGCAGCATGCCCGCACAGCGCTTTGCACCGGCAGCATAGTCTGTGAGCAGCGTCAATTTCTTTACGCCCGCCCGTCCTACAGTCAAGGCGTGTCTTGGAGGAATGGCAAAGCCGGACCGAAAAGGCACACGAGCTGAGGGGGTTGATGCTTCAACCGAGTTCCGGTGTTCGACACCAGGACAAGGATGGGAACGTCCCTCAGACGTGCCGAGCTGACCCCTTGGCATGGGATTCCCGCCACACCGCCAGCCCGTCAAACGGCTGGCGGGTCTGTTTCTGGGGTTCAAATCGCTGCGCCCGTTCCCCGGCCTTAGGTTCCGGTCAATCGCCACCCCTCTTCATTTTCGCCCGGGGATGCGCAGCGTCATAGGCTTTGGCCAGGTGCTGGAAATCGAGGCGCGTGTAGACCTGGGTGGTGCTGATGTTGGCGTGGCCCAACAGCTCTTGCACGCCGCGCAGATCGCTGCTGGACTGCAGCACGTGGCTGGCAAAGGAGTGGCGCAGCATGTGCGGGTGCACCGGCGTGGCCATGCCGGCTTGCAGGCTGCGCCGTTGCAGGCGCTGCCAGACCGACTGCGCTGTCAAGCGCGTGCCATGGCGCCCCTGAAACAGCGCGGCGGATGCGTCGGCACTGCGCGCCTGCGCTGCCGTAAGTCCTGGGGAGGCCAGCGGCGCACCGGGGCCGCGCAGGGCCAGCCAGCGCTCCAACGCGCGCAAGGCGGTGGCACCCACGGGCACGCTGCGCCGCTTGGACCCCTTGCCCAGCACATGGGCCTCGGCGGCGTGCATGTCGATCCAGCCCCTGGCCTGCGGGCTGGCCACCACGTCCAGGCCCACCATTTCGCCCACGCGCAAGCCGCTGCCGTAGAGCAGCTCCACCATGGCGCAGTCGCGCGCCTCCAGCCAGGCGGTGTCGTCGCTGGCAAAGTCGGCAAACTGCACCGCATCGTCCACGCCCAAAGCTTTGGGCAGGGGCTTGGGCGCCTTGGGCGAGCGCACGTCTTGCACTGGGTTGCTGTCCACCAAGCCCTGGCGGCCCAGCCAGGCGTAGAAGCCGCGCCAGCCGCTCAAGATCAAGGCGATGCCGCGCCCACTGCGCCCGCCGCTGTGCATGGCGGCGACCCAGCGTCGGATGTGGTGGTTTTTGACGTCCAGTAGCGCAAGACCTTTTCCCGCCACGCTCATGCCAGCGGGGCTGGAGGCCGCCGCCGCAAAATTTTGCAGCTTGGCCAGGTCCAACGCATACAGCTCCACGGTGCGCGCGGCCAGGCGCTTTTCCACCCGCACGTGCTCTAGATAGGCCTCAATCAGCGCGCTGTCGGTGTGCACGGGCAAGCGCTGAACAATGTCAGCGCAGGCGGCTTAAGGCGGCGCTGGCCACCTCGCCGATGCGTGACAAAAAGTCGGTGCCCATGGCGCTGTGAAAGCGCTGCGCGTCCATGGATGCCAGCACCAGCATGCCAAAGGCCGGTGCGGTGCTGCCTGCGTCCCCGCTGCGCAGGGGAATCAGCGCCAGCGAACTCGCCGCGGCAGGTTTCTCCAGCCAGGCTGCCACTTCAAAACCGGTATTCAAACCGCAAAACGGTTCGGCCAAAGACGAGGCAAACAGCTTGGCCTCGTCGGTCACACCTTGCACAAAGTCCGCGTCAGCATATTCGCTGGCCAGACCCCACAGGCGCATACTGACCTGCGGCACGGCAAACTGTTCCTTGATGTCTTGGGCGATCAGGCCCGGCAGGGTATGCGCCTGGGGCACCAGCAGCAGACCGCGCGCCCAGCGCAAAATTTTGTCGGACAGCAGCACGTTGTCATTGCCGTGGCGAATCATGTCCATGATGCGCACTTCCAGGAGCTTGATCTTTTCGCGCAGCATCTCCGCCTGGCGCTCTTGCAGGCTGACTGCGCGGTGGCTGTGGGGGCTGGTCAGTTGCACCGCCGCGAGAAGCTCAGAGTGACGCAGAAAAAAGTCCGGTGTATTGGCCAGGTAATAGGCAATATCGTCTTCGGTGATCGGGTTGTTCAGGCTTTGGTCGGTGAGCTGGGTCATGGTGCTTGCAATAGGGGTTGAACAATCATAGGGAGGCGGGGAATTCGATCTCGCCGGTAAAAACAGTTACTGCGGGGCCGGTCATCAGCACCGGCGCGGCGCCGCCCGCCCAGGCGATGGTGAGCACGCCGCCGCGCGTGTGCACGTCCACGCGCGCGTCGAGCAGGCCCCAGCGAATACCGGCCACCACCGCCGCGCAGGCGCCGCTGCCGCAGGCCAGGGTCTCGCCCACGCCGCGCTCGTAAACGCGCAGGCGAATCTGGCTGCGGCTGACAATTTGCATAAACCCGGCGTTGACATGGCGCGCAAAGCGCGGGTGCTGCTGCACCAGAGGACCTTGGGATTCGACGGGTGCGGTATCGACATCGGCCACGCGCTGCACCGCATGCGGATTACCCATGGAGATGGGAGCAACCCAGACGATGCTGCCGCTCTCCCCCAATGCCAACGGCCAGCTTTGCCAGCTGCCGTCGGCCTGCGGCGTGAGGCCCTGGGTGTCAAACGGCAGTTGCACGGGTTCAAACACGGGCGCGCCCATATCCACCGTCACCCGGCCGTCGGGCGTGAGTTCGGGCTCAATCACGCCCTTCATGGTTTTGACGCGCAGGCGGTCTTTGGGGCTCAGGCCCTGGTCACGCACAAAGCGGGCAAAGCAGCGCGCACCGTTGCCGCACTGTTCCACCTCGGCGCCGTCGGCGTTGTGGATGATGTATTCAAAGTCGATGCCGGGGCCGGGCGAGGGGCGCACGGTGAGGATTTGGTCGGCGCCCACACCAAAATGGCGGTCGCCTAAAAAGCGATAGTGCGCCGGGGTCAGGCCCAAGGGGCCACGGGTTTCGTCCAGCACCACGAAGTCGTTGCCGGCGCCTTGCATTTTGGTAAACGGGATGCGCATAGGTGCCAATTATCGACCTATGCAGCGCCCACTGACACGCCCACTGCGCGGGGCAACTGCAGTCCCGCGTTTGGCTGCAAAATGCCCGCATGCCACGCCACTCCCAAATCCTTGATTCCGCCGCCGGGCCCCTGCCCGCCCCCACCGACTGGCAAACGCTCGAACCGGTGGCGCTCTTGCGCAATGTGCTGCGCCTGACCGCGCCCAACCCCGGCTTCATGACCGGCCCCGGCACCAACAGCTATCTGGTGGGCGACGCCGACACCGGCTTTATCGCCATAGACCCTGGCCCGGCCGACGCAGACCATGTGGCCCGCCTGTGGGCTGCGGCCACCCACCCTGACGGCAGCGGCGGCAATCTGCGCCTGATTGTGTGTACCCACTCGCACTTGGACCATTCGCCCGGTGCGGCGCCCTTGCAAGCGCTGTGCGCGCAGGCAGGCGTGAAGGTGCCAATTCTGGGCTTGGCCTCCGCGCCCACGGCGCGCGCCAACAGCCACTTCGTGCCGGACGCCGCGCTGGCGCATGGCCAGCGCCTGACTTTGTTGAGGCCCAGCGGGCAAGACAGCCACACGCTGCAAGCCATCCACACCCCCGGCCACGCCGCCAACCACGTGTGCCTGCTGCTTGAAGAAGACGGCCTGCTTTTTTCGGGCGACCACATCTTGAACGGCAGCACCACGGTGATCGACCCGCCCGACGGCAATATGGGCCATTACCTGGATTCGCTGGACCTGCTGCACCAGGCCTGCACCGCGCACGGCGTGCAGTTCATCCTGCCCGCCCACGGCCACGCCATGCCCGACGCGCTGGGCGCGATTGCGCACCTGAAAGCCCACCGCCTGGCGCGCGAAGCCAAGATTGCTGCGGTGATGCAGGCCAACCCCAACGGCGACCCTGACCAGTGGCTGCCCCTGGCCTATGACGACGTCAACCCGCGCCTGTGGCCGGTGGCCAAGCGCTCGCTCTTGGCGCACGTGGAGCACATTCAGTGGCTGCAATCGAACGGGCGCACCGCATGAGCACCAAGCCCCAAGAGTTGCCGGGCGAACGCCTGGCCAAGCGCGTAGCGCAGCTGCTGGGCTGCTCGCGCAGCGAGGCCGAGCAGTACATCGAAGGCGGCTTTGTCCGCGTGGACGGCGTGGTGGTGGAAGACCCGCCGTTTCGCGTGCTACAACAGGCCGTCACGGTAGACCCTGAGGCCAGTTTGCTCAACCTGAGCGCCATCACCCTGGTGCTGAACAAGCCGCCGGGCTGGCTGGACGGCCTGACCGAGGCGCCGATTCCCAGCCCGCACTACAAGGGCAAAAAGCCCAAGGTGCACACGGCGCGCGAACTGCTCACGCCCGCGCACCGCAACCCGGCTGACGCGAGCGACACGCGCGTACTCAAACGCCACTTCAATGCCTTAGAGGCCAGCGTGGCGCTAGAGACCGGCGCCAGCGGCCTAGTGGTTTTCACCCAAGACTGGCGCACCCAGCGCAAGCTGATCGAAGACCTGGCGGTGATGGAGCACGAGCTGATGCTAGAAGTGCAAGGCGAAGTGCTGCCCGAGGCGCTGATTCCCATAGAGCGCGCGCTGCGAGACGAGCGCCAACGCCTGCCGCACGCCAAGGTGAGCGTGGGCAGCTCGGGGCCGCAGGGCAGCAAGCTACGCCTGGCGGTCAAAGGCGCCCACCCCGGCTTGGCCGCGCACCTGTGTGAGATCGCCGGGCTGCAACTGGTAGCCCTGCGCCGCATTCGGCTGGGGCGCGTGGGTCTGGGCGACGTGTCGCCGGGACAGTGGCGCTACCTGGGGGCGCACGAGCGGTTTTAAGCGCCCATTGCCCGCCGGGCTGACCCAGCGGTGCGATGCATCAGCAGGCTGCAAGTGCTCTTGCAGCTCTGTCCAACTAGGCGTAGGTGACCGACAGGTCTGCGGCGCTGACGGTCATGGTCTTGCCCACGCTCGCGACGTAATTGGTGGACTTGATGGTGTCCACAAACACATATTCGCCTTTGACCGAAGCAGCCGTCGCTGTCATCAACAAGTAGCCGCGGCGGATGGTGTCAGCGTAGTTAAGGTCGTCGACCAGTCCCAAGCCCGCTCCGTAGGCGCCGGGCACGACGGCGGTGCCGTCCATGGCGCCCGCCAGGCCGCCCAGACCAGCGCTCTCAAAACCCGGCGATGTCACCGAGCTACCGGCAAACTCCACGCCCACTTTGTCGCCAGCAAGCGTTGTCAGGTTTGTGAACCAGGCGTTGTGCGAATCGCCCGAAAGCGTGATGAATTTATTCCCCTGCGACTTGATGGTTTGGAGAATCGTCTCGCGCTGGATCGGATAGCCGTCCCACGCGTCGAGGTTGTAGGGCAGACGAGGGTTTTTCAACGCACTGACCAAGTCTACTTGCGCAGGTGTCCGAGAAGCAGCGGGCGTAATCTTGGCAACCAAGTAGGCGGTCACTGCGGCAGTTGGGTCCCCACCCTTGGCCGCGACCTGAAGCACCGAGGCGGGAAACCACATGCGCGCCATGATGTCCTGGTTGCCCATGATTTGCCACGTGGCCTTGGAGGCCGCCATGCCGCTGGTCAACCAGTTTTGCTGGGTAGTGCTCATCATCAGATGGCTGGCGTCGGACGGTGGAACGCTGGTCAGCGCAGCGACGTAGCGCCCAATCCCCCCATCCGGGTCACCATAGGCATCGTATTGTTTGGCGCGGCCTTCAATCCGTGTGTCCACCATGTGCAGGGTAAAGATGGTGCCAAAGTCAAAGCGGCGGTAAATTTTCAAAAGGTTGGCAGGGTCTTGCGCCCGGATAGGCATCCACTCGTGGTAGGCCTGGGCTGCAATAGCCTTGCGTGCGCTCCACGCGCCCTGGGTGGCGCTGTTGTGGTTTTCCGCACCATCCACCCAGGCATTGTTGGCAAACTCATGGTCGTCCCACACCGTAATCCAGGGCATGGTCGCATGCAGTGCTTTGAGGTTTGGGTCACTGCGGTAACGCGCATAACGGGTACGGTAATCGTCAAGGCTGACGATTTCAGTGGCTGGTGCCGTGACCCGGCCCAAGGCGACTGCGTCAGCATTGCCGAACTTGGCCGGGTCAGAACCGTATTCGTAAATGTAGTCGCCCAAATGCACTGCGTACTGGGCCCCGGACTTGGTCGCTGCGTCATAGGCATTGAAGTAACCGGCCGAATACAGCGTGCAAGAGAAGACCGCAAATTTCACACTCGCCACATTAGCCGCGGGCAAGGTGCGGGTGAGGCCCACCGGTGAAATCCAACGACCCGACACAAAGCGGTAGTAGTAATCGCGCCCGGCGCTCAGGCCGGTGGCGTCGACTTTGGCGGTGAAACCGGTAAGCGCGCTAGCGATGACCGTGCCAGAGCTGACGATGGTGGCGAAGCCAGAGTCCGTGGCAACCTGGTAGGTCAGTGGCACGGTATCGGCAAATCCATCGTACTTGGCATGGGTCCAAAGCATGACACGGTCTGCCAGTGGGTCGCCGCTGGCCACGCCGTAGTTGAACTGAACCATGGGACCGTCGCTACCGCCGCAGGCAGACAACAGGGCACCCGCACCCAATGCGCCAGACACCGAGGCAAGTTTGATGATGAAGTCGCGGCGGCTACTGGGGTTCGTGGTCATGGGTACCTTTCATTGAACAAAAGCCCAATGTAGAGGCCCTCTGTGACTCGTCGGTGAAGAATATATGTCGGCTCGGCGACGGTCGCTCAGCCCGGATGCACCACCACCAGCCAGCCACTGGCGATGGCCTGTGTGGGGTTGCGAATGGCGTGGGGGCGGTCGGCCGCGTAGCGCGCCGTCTCGCCGACTTTGAGGGCTTGGGTCTCGTCGCCCGCGGATACCTCAAGCACACCGGCTTGCACCGTCAGGTGCTCGCGCGTGCCGTCTTCATGGGCGCTGGACTCCAAGGCACCGCCAGGCTGCACCGTGAGGGCGTACCACTCAAACTGTCCGGCCAGCGCGATGGGACCAAGGATGCGCAGCTCGCACAAACCATCAGGGCTGCGCAGCGAGGGCACGCCATGGGCTGGCACAAAGTCCATGGCCGGTGCGGCGGCAGGCGCGGAGCCGCCCAGCAACTCGGCCAGCGGCACACCCAGCGCATTGGCCAGTCGCCACACCACGGCCACCGTCGGGTTGGCCTGTGCGCGCTCAATTTGCGACAGCATGGATTTGGACACCCCCGCCAGGCGCGACAGCTCGTCGAGCGACAGCGCCCGGCTTTGGCGCAAGGTCGCCAGCGCCACACCGACGCGCGGCGGCTCGGTGCCAGGCGCGGTCTGAGTGGCCACTTTGGGGGCAGCAGAAAGTGATGCAACAGGACGTGCGGCCACAAAATATCCTTTATAGTGTCGTTTGTTCGATATATAGAACAAAACAGGTTTTTGATGTACAAGCGAATTCCACGATTGTGCTCCCGCTTTTTACAGAGGTTCCCCATGCCAGACATCGCCCGCCATACCATTGCGCCCGCTGACGCCAGCACCCCGTTTTACGCGCACATCAAACGCGAACTGGAGGCGCTGCACGCAGCGGGTCTTTCCAAAGCCGAACGCGTCATCACCAGCGCGCAAGGCGCCCACATCCGCACCCGGGCTGCCGACGGCAGCGAACGCGAGGTGCTCAACCTGTGCGCCAACAATTACCTGGGCTTGTCCTCGCACCCAGCGGTGGTGGACGCGGCGCATGAGGCGCTGCGCACCCACGGCTACGGCCTGAGTTCGGTGCGCTTTATTTGCGGTACGCAAGACCTGCACAAAACCCTGGAGGCGCGCCTCTCGCGCTTTTTGGGCACCGAGGACACCATTCTTTATGCGGCGGCCTTTGACGCCAACGGTGGCCTGTTCGAGCCGCTGCTGGGTGAAGAAGACGCGGTCATCAGCGACGCGCTCAACCACGCCTCCATCATTGACGGCATTCGCCTGTGCAAGGCCAAGCGCTACCGTTACCAGCACAACGACATGGTCGATCTGGAACGCTGCCTGACGCAGGCGCGCGCGGACGGCGCCCGTTTCACCCTGGTGTTTACCGACGGCGTGTTTTCCATGGACGGAACGGTGGCGCAGCTCGATGCCATGCGCCGCCTGTGTGACAGCCATGGCGCGTTGCTGGGTGTGGACGAGTGCCACGCCACCGGCTTCATGGGCGCCACCGGACGCGGCACGCACGAACACCGGGGCGTGCTGGGGCGGGTGGACATCATCACCGGCACGCTGGGCAAGGCGTTAGGCGGCGCCTCCGGCGGCTTTACCAGCGGACGGCGTGAAGTGATCGAGCTGCTGCGCCAGCGCTCGCGGCCCTATCTGTTTTCCAACACCGTGGCGCCGGTGATTGTGGGCGCTTCCATTGCGGTGCTGGACTTGCTCGAAGCGTCCACCGCCCTGCGCGACCGGCTGGCCGACAACACGCGCTATTTCCGGGAGGCGATGGGGCAAGCCGGGTTTGCGATTGCGCCGGGCGAGCACCCCATCGTGCCCATCATGGTGTTTGACGCGCAGCTGGCGCAGCGGCTGGCCGCGCGTCTGCTGGAACTGGGCGTCTACGTGGTGGGCTTTTTCTTTCCCGTCGTGCCCCAGGGCCAGGCGCGGGTGCGGGTGCAACTCAGCGCCGCCCACAGCCGCGCGGACCTCGCGTTTGCGGTGGCCGCTTTCGCCCAAGCCGGGCGCGAGCTGGGCTTGATTGCCCCAAGGAGCGCAGCATGAGCCTCACTTGCATTTTGGTCATCGGCGCCAACGGCCAGATTGGCACAGAATTGATCGAGGCGCTGGCGCAGCGCCACGGCGCGCAGGCCGTCATCTCCAGTGACATTGCCGCCCAAGCCCGGCCAGAGACCGTGCAACTGGGCGTGCGCCACGTTGCGCTGGACGCCACCGACGCCCACGCGCTGCAAGCAGTGGTGGAACGCTTTACGGTCACGCACATCTACCTGCTGGCCGCTGCCCTGTCGGCGCGTGCCGAACAGCACCCGGCCTGGGCCTGGGACCTGAACATGAAGAGCCTCTTGAACGTGCTGGAACTGGCGCGCAGCCACCACCTGCGCGTGTTCTGGCCCAGCTCGATTGCGGCCTTTGGCCCCAGCAGCCCCAAGGTGATGACGCCGCAAACCACCGCCATGGACCCCACCAGCGTCTACGGCATCTCCAAACTCGCTGGGGAAGGCTGGTGCGCCTGGTACCACCGCAACCACGGCGTGGACGTGCGCAGCCTGCGCTACCCCGGCCTGGTGAGCTGGAAAACCGCACCCGGGGGCGGCACCACGGACTATGCGGTGGAAATTTTTCACGCCGCGCTGCAAAGCGGGCGCTACACCAGCTTTTTGGCCGCCGACACCGCGCTGCCCATGATGTACATGCCCGACGCCATTCGCGCCACGCTGGAACTGATGGAAGCGCCGCCCCAGCGCATCCGCCAGCGCGGCGCTTACAACGTGGCGGGTATGAGCTTCACCCCCGCGCAGATCGGCCAGGCCATTGCGCACCTGGTGCCGGGATTTACGGTGGACTATGCCCCGGACTTTCGCCAACCGATCGCCGCGAGCTGGCCCCAGTCCATAGACGACAGCGCGGCCCAGGCCGACTGGGGCTGGCGGGCGCGCTTTGGGCTGGACGCGATGGTGCAGGACATGCTGGCGCACCTGGGACCCTTGCTGGCGCCAACCCCGTTGCGCTTGGCCGCCTGAGGGCCAGGGTGGAAAAAGTGTGAAGCCCACCGTTACGCCGGATTCTGTGCATGCGGGGTTGCCCCCGCACGTGACCACCATTAATCTGGGCCCTTGGTCACCCAAGAGCTCGGTGCTACCTACCCGCCAACACCGGGGGTCCCGGTCAGGACGCTGCGG
>CANFWT010000009.1 GCA_947450895.1 Comamonadaceae bacterium
CTTGGTTTAACCACCACAGACTTCTTGGGCCGATTGGGTATATTCCACCTGCCGAAGCTGAAGACAATTACTATCGGCAACTTGCCAGTCAAACCGCCACAACGGAATGACTTAAACCAACGGGCCTCCTTGATACCCGGGGCGATTCACTCTGTTTCTATCGGCTATGCCTCGAACAAGAATGCTGTTGGCGGCGTAGACAAAACCATTGGCGCATGGGGTGCTCAGTACATCAAGTCGCTCAGCAAGGCAGCTGTTGCCTATGTGGGCGTTCAGTCTGTTGACACCGTCAACAAGACCGGTGCTGGCGTTCGCTACAACTTCTAATTTTCTCGCTGGCTTGATGCTAGCTTGAGAATTGGCAAGTAAAAAAGCCCCGCTACGGCAACGTAGCGGGGCTTTTGATTTATCTCCGAGCATCCGCGTCGTTGGGTGCGCAAAGTCGAGCGATCGCCGATCGCTCAGCCCTCCACCAACTCAACCCCCTTCGTAATCTGCGCCGTCTTGCCCAGCATGATGCTGGCCGAGCAGTATTTGTCGTGGCTCATGGCGACGGCGCGCTCTACGGCGGCTGAATGGGGCGGACTATGACGACGGCGTTCATGTCCAAACCACTGGCCCCTAAAGCGTGAGGCGGCTTACTTTGGCTGCTGCTGGGAGTTGACGTAGGAGCGAAGAACCGCATTGATGCGCGTTTGGTAGCGGGCACCAGCCTGCTTGAAAAATTCAATCACGTCCTCGTCAATGCGCAGCGAGATCAGTTTTTTTGCATGCGGAAAATCCACCGCCTTTACCCACACAGCGCCTGGTCGAAACGGTGCGTCACTGGTGTCGATTTGATGGTCTGGAAGGGCTGCCAAAGCGGCCAATCGAACTTTCTGTTCTCCACCCAGAGGCGGCGGATTATTGAGGTCAAGGGTTCGCTTTACGGTATTGTTTTTGCTCATAAGTCACTGCCTTTCGTGCTGAAATAATTCGGATGGTTTCCTCTTCTCGAACCGTGTAGACCACATACAGCAGCGACCAAGCCACACGCCCGATGGTGGCCCAACGGTCTTCACCATGGTCCTCGCGCCCGTCATAGGTTTCGATGCGACCTTGGTCGTAGAAAACCAGTGCAGCGTCGTCGAACGAGACGCCATGCTTTTGAAGGTTAGTTGCGGCCTTACTGGCATCCCATTCAAGTTTCATAGGGAAATTGTATCTACATTCGCAGCTACAAACAAACAGAACCGCGCCATGACTTGCCGACCAGGTCGCTTGTGACAAGAGCCCGCAGAGGAAACGTGAGCTGTAATTAGCGAACGCGGTCGTGGATGCACTAATTCACCACGGTGCAAGCGGCGTAGCTCCAAGAGCTCGTTTGCGCCGCCCGCGCAATCAGCCCTCCACCAACTCAAACCCCGTCGTAATTTCCGCCGTCTTGCCCAGCATGATGCTGGCGGAGCAGTATTTGTCGTGGCTCATGGCGATGGCGCGCTCTACGGCACTGGGGGGAATGCCTTTGCCGGTGACGGTGAAATGCATGTGGATTTTGGTGAACACCTTGGGGTCGGTGTCGGAGCGCTCGGACGTGAGTTGGACGCTGCAGCCCTGCACCGCGTGACGGCCGCGTTTGAGGATGAGCACCACGTCATAAGCGGTGCAGCCGCCGGTGCCGGCCAGCACCAGTTCCATGGGCCGGGGCGCGAGGTTTTGGCCGCCGTTTTCGGGCTTGGCGGGGTCGGGCGCGCCGTCCATCAGCACGGCGTGGCCGCTGCCGGTTTCGGCCACAAAGCCCATGCCCGAGCGGGTGCCGCTGTTACCGGTCCAACTGACTGTGCATTCCATGGAAATGATCCTTGCGATGGGTGATTAAGGTTGACGTGGTGCGTTCGGAGTGCATTTTGACAGGC
Source organism: Comamonadaceae bacterium (assembly GCA_947450895.1). Classification (GTDB taxonomy): domain Bacteria; phylum Pseudomonadota; class Gammaproteobacteria; order Burkholderiales; family Burkholderiaceae_C; genus Allorhodoferax. The sequence continues at coordinate 1,896 of CANFWT010000009.1, forward strand.
CGCTAAAATGCTTTAATAGACATTGAATTTGATGTTTTTTTGCCCAACCCCTCGCTGCCTGATTCAAGAAAGCCCAGCATGGACACCGTACTTTCCCACTTTACTGTGAGTGTGACCGAGCTCAAGCGCAACTACGCCGGCATTTTGAAGCGGGCCGACCAAGGCCCGGTGGCCGTGCTCAACCACAACCGGCCCGAAGCCTATTTGCTGCCTGCCGAGCACTACGAGCAGCTCATGGCGCGCCTGGAAGACCTGGAAGACGCCAAGCTGGCGCACGAGCGGGCGCTTGGGCCTTTTGTGGACGTGGTGCTGGATGACCTATAGGCTGCGCTTCAACGTGCTGGCGCTCAGGGAGTGGCGCGTGCTGGACAACAGTGTGCGCGAGCCGCTCAAGAAAAAGTTGGCCGAGCGACTGGACGACCCCCGCGTGCCTGCCGCTGCGCTGCACGGCATGCCAGACTGCTACAAAATCAAGCTGCACAGCCTGGGCTACCGTTTGGTGTACCGCGTGGACGACCAAGAGGTGTTGGTCACCGTGATTGCAACGGGCAAACGCGACAAAAACCAGGTCTATGGCGCTGCAATGAAGCGCCTGTAAAACACAGTAAGCAACACGCACGGACTGAATTTTTCTGAATCTCTCATGGCTACTAACAAACCCGCTCCGCCCGCCCCTCAAACCCCGGCCTTGACCCCCGCCGACTACCTGATCAAGATCCTCAACGCCAAGGTCTACGACGTGGCCAATGAGTCGGCGCTGGAGTTGGCGGCAAATTTGAGCCAGCGGATTCACAACACCGTGCTGCTCAAGCGCGAGGACCAGCAACCGGTGCGCAGTTTCAAGCTGCGCGGGGCGTACAACAAGATGGCGCAGTTGAGCGCAGCGCAGCTGAAAAAAGGCGTGATTTGCGCGTCCGCTGGCAACCACGCGCAGGGCGTGGCGCTGAGCGCCCGGCGCCTGGGCGCGCGCGCGCTGATCGTCATGCCCACCACCACGCCGCAGCTCAAGGTGGACGCGGTGCGCGGCTTTGGCGGCGAGGTGGTGCTGTTTGGCGACAGCTACACCGACGCTTACAACCACGCGCTCACCCTAGAGAAAAAGCAGGGCCTGACTTTTGTGCACCCGTTTGACGACCCGGACGTGATTGCCGGCCAGGGCACGGTGGCGATGGAGATCTTGCGCCAGCACCCCGGGCGCCTGGACGCGGTGTTTGTGGCCATTGGCGGGGGCGGCTTGGTCAGCGGTGTGGCCAATTACATCAAGGCGGTGCGCCCCGAGGTGAAGGTGATTGGCGTGCAAATGAACGACTCCGACGCCATGATGCAGTCGGTGGCCGCCAAAAAACGCCTGACATTGGCAGACGTGGGCCTGTTCTCGGACGGCACGGCGGTGAAACTGGTGGGCGAAGAAACCTTTCGCGTGGCCAGGGGCCTGGTGGATGAATTCATGACGGTGGACACCGACGCGGTGTGCGCGGCCATCAAAGACATTTTTGTCGACACGCGCTCCATCGTCGAGCCCGCAGGCGCGCTGGCGGTGGCGGCCATCAAGCAGTACGCGGCCACGCACAAAGCCAAAGGCCAGACCTATGCTGCCATTTTGTGCGGCGCCAATATGAACTTTGACCGCCTGCGCTTTGTGGCCGAGCGCGCCGAGGTGGGCGAGGAGCGCGAGGCGCTGTTTGCAGTGACGATTCCCGAAGAACGTGGCAGCTTCAAGCGCTTTTGTGCACTGATTGGCGAGCTGCCGGGTGGGCCGCGCAATGTGACCGAGTTCAACTACCGCATGCGCGACGCCGCCCAAGCCCATGTGTTTGTCGGCCTGACCACGCAGGGCAAAGGCGAGTCGGCACGGATTGCCAAAAGCTTTGGCAAACACGGCTTTACCAGCCTGGACCTGACGCACGACGAACTGGCCAAAGAGCACATCCGCCACATGGTGGGCGGCCACTCCAGCCTGGCGCAGGACGAGCGCATCTTGCGCTTTGTCTTTCCGGAGCGGCCCGGTGCGCTGATGAAGTTTTTGAGCCTGATGCGCCCGGGCTGGAACATCAGCCTGTTCCACTACCGCAACCAGGGTGCGGACTATGGCCGCATTTTGGTGGGATTGCAGGTGCCGCCGGCGGACAACAAGGCCTTTGCCCAGTTTTTGCTGGATCTGGGCTACCCCTACGTGGAAGAGACCGACAACCCGGTGTACCGCCTGTTCTTGCAAAACCCGGCGCCCGCCGTACTGGCCGTGCCCAAAAGCGTCAAACGCTAAAGCGCTATGGCTGTAACCCTGGACGGCAAACTGGTGGTGGCAATATCGAGCCGCGCGCTGTTTGACTTTGAGGAAGAAAACCAGCTCTTCGAGCAAGGCGACGACCGCGCCTATATGCGTTTGCAGCTAGAGCGCTTGGAAATCCCAGCCAAATCGGGCGTGGCGTTTTCGCTGGTGAAAAAGCTGCTGGCCTTTAACACCGAGGCCTCGCAGCGGGTGGAGGTGGTGATTCTGTCGCGCAACGACCCGGTGAGCGGCCTGCGTGTGATGCGCTCGGCGGCGCACTATGCGCTGCCCATCATCCGCTGCACGTTCACGCGCGGCGAGGCACCGTGGCGCTACCTCAAACCGCTCAAGGCCAATCTGTTTTTAAGCACGCACCTGAGCGACGTGCGCAGCGCGCTGGACGCCGGCGTGCCCGCCGCGCAGGTGTATCCGCAGTCAGCCCACGCCAGCAGCGCGCACCCGGCTGAAGTGCGCATTGCCTTTGACGGCGACGCGGTGCTGTTCAGTGACGAGGCTGAGCGCGTCTACCAAGACCAGGGCCTGAATGCCTTTCAGCAGCACGAACAGGACAAAGCCGCCCTGCCCTTGCCCGATGGCCCGTTTAAGCCACTGCTGGTGGCGCTGCACGCCTTGCAGCAGGCCGCGCAGCCGCAGATGCGCGTGCGCACCGCGCTGGTCACCGCGCGCAGCGCCCCGGCGCACGAACGCGCCATTCGCACCCTGATGGATTGGAACATCGAGGTGGACGAGGCCATGTTTTTGGGCGGGCTGGACAAGGGCGCGTTTTTGCGCGAGTTTGAGCCCGACTTCTTTTTTGACGACCAGACCGGCCACATCGAGTCCGCCGCCCGCCACGTGCCCTCGGGCCATGTGGCCAGCGGCGTGCGCAATTGACGCAACCCTGATGCGCAGACGAACCCTTTTGGCACACACCGGCAGGTGGGCGATGGCGGCCAGCGTTGCGCCTTTTGTGGCGCGCACCCAGGCGGCTGAACCGGCGCCTGGCCTGGATGACGCAGTATTGGCGCAGCAGTGGCGCGCGGTGTCGCGCATCGGCTACGGCCCCAGCGAGCTGCTGCTGGCCGAGGTGCGCGCCGCCAAGCACCCGCAGGAATGGGCACTGGCACAAATTGACCTCGCCTATGCCGCGAGCCAAACCCTCCCGGCATTGACGCCCGACGTGCAGGCGATCAACGCACCGCTGCCGCAACTGTTTGCAAATTGGAAGCGCGAGCGCGAAGCCCGTGCTGCAGCCAATGCAGCGGCCGCCATGGCACCGGCCAGCGCGCCCGCGATGGCCGGGCCTGCTGCAGCACCACAGCCTGTGGCAGCACCGGCGGCTTTTGATTTTTCGACCGATGCCGGGCCACTGGAATTCAAACGCCAGCAGGTACAAAAAGCGATTGCCTGGCACTTGCGTGCCTGCAGCCAACCGACGGAAGAAAACCCGCTGCTGGCGCGCATGACCGAGTTTTGGTTCAACCACCTCAATGTGTCATCGGGCAAAGGCGAGGTGGGCGTTTTTGTGGGGCACTACCTCCTTCATGTGGCGCGCAAGCACGCCTTGGGCCGCTTCGAAGACTTGCTGCTGGCCAGTGCGCGCCACCCGGCGATGCTGTATTACCTGGACCAGCACCAAAGCGTGGGGCCCGGTTCGGCGGACGCCAAAGGAGGGCAGCGCGGCCTGAATGAAAACTATGCGCGCGAGCTAATGGAGCTGCACACCCTGGGCGTGGATGGCGGATACAACCAAGACGATGTGCGTGCGCTGGCGATGATTTTGAGCGGATGGACGGTAGCGCCAGAGGCGCCAGACGGTTTTCGCTTTGCGCCGCGCTCACACGAAGGCGGGGCCAAGGTCTTGCTGGGGCTGAACTTTGGCGCGCGGGCCCCGACCTATGGTGAGAGCGAGGGCATAGACGCCCTGCGCATGCTGGCGCGCCACCCCAGCACCGCGCGGCGCGTGTGCACCCGGCTGGCACAGTTTTTTGTAAGCGACCGCCCGGCCCCGGCCTTGGTAGAGCGCTTGCGCCAGACTTTTTTGGCAAGCGAGGGCGATATGCGCGCCGTGCTGCGCGTGCTGCTGCAGTCCAGCGACTTTGGGAACCCCAGCAATCAGCTCTTCAAAACGCCCTTGGACTTTGCCTGCTCCGCCCTGACGGCAACCGGCTCTGTGACTGACATGCGCAATCTGCAACTCAGCAACGGTTTTTTAAGCGGCGCGGGCCAGCCCTTGCACGGCTGGCAAACCCCGGATGGCTATGCCACCGACGCCGCCACCTGGATGGTGCCCGAGGCGTTTACCCGCAGGGCAGATTTCGCCATCCGCTTGGCGCAGCAGTCGGGTGACACGTCGCGTTTGCCGGACTTGCTGGTGCCGTTTTTCAGCAGCGCGACGCAAGCCGCCGTGCTGCGGGCGCGCGTTCCGGTGCGCAACGGCCTGCTGCTGGCCAGCCCGGAATTCATGCGCAAATGAAGAGGCCCAAACCGAGATGAGCGCAATAACCGCCCCTATCGATACCCCCGCGCTTGGCGGCCTGCGCCGGCGCGCCCTTCTTGGTGGCCTTTTGGCGGGCAGCAGCGTCTGGGCCGCGCGTGGGGCCTGGGCGCAGTCCAAAAATGGTGCCGATGCCGACGGACGCCTGGTCGTGCTTTTCTTGCGCGGTGCCTACGATGGGCTCTCCGCCTTGGTGCCCTACGCGGACCCCGACTATTACGCGCTGCGCCCGCGCATCGCCATTGCCGCGCCGGACGGCAGCGCGCAGACCACCATTGCGCTGGACGGGCAGTTTGGCCTGCACCCGGCGCTGGCCAGCCTGCACGCTGTGTGGCAGCAAGGCGCGCTGGCGGTGGTGCCCGCAGCCGGACTGAGCGACCCGACCCGGTCGCACTTTGACGCCCAACACCAGTGGGAGCTGGGCATACCCGGCAAAACCAGTGGCAGCCAAGGCTGGCTGAACCGCCTGGCCGCCCTCCCACCCAGCACGGCGCGGGGGCTGGGCCGCGCCACGGCCATGGGCGTGGGCGAGGCCAACCCCTTTGTCCTGTCGGGCGCCGCACCCACCCGCTTGGTGCCGCGCGGTGGCAGTGCTGCCAAACCCGGCGTGCTGGCCGATGAAGGTACGCGCTACGCCCTGCTCGCCATGTATGCAGGGCTTGACGACATGTCCCGCACTTTCAGGGCAGGCATAGACAGCCGCATGCAGACGGCGCAGGGCCTGAGCGAGGAAACGCCCGATCTCTCGCCCATGGCAAGCGACCGGCAGGAAATGGCCGCTGCGAACAACGGAGCGCCACCGGCCCAGGGACTGCTGCTCGACGCCCAGTACCTGGGCAAATTGATGCGCCAAGACCGCAGCCTGCGGCTGGGGTTTTTGTCGGTGGGCAACTGGGACACGCATGCCAACCAAGGCGCTGCCACCGGGCAGTTGGCCAATAACCTGGGCAATCTGGCCCGCACGCTGCTGCAGTTGCGCAAGGACTTTGACCAGCCCAATGACGTGGTGCTGGTCTGTAGCGAGTTTGGCCGCACCTGCGCCGAAAACGGCACCCGTGGTACCGACCACGGCCACGGTAACGCGATGTGGCTCATGGGCAAGCGGGTGCAAGGCGGGCGATGGCACGGCCAATGGAGTGGCTTGGCAAGCGGCAATTTGCACGAGGGGCGCGACCTGCCGGTGCACCACGACTACCGCGCCGTAGTGGCCCAGGTGCTTAGACGCACCCAAGGGCTGAGCGGCAAAGATTTGGACGCGCTGTTTCCTGGCATGGCCTGGGACCCGGCGCTGGACGCAATGATGAGAAGCTAATGCAAACACCACCACCCACCTCCCCCAACACCGGCACCTGGAGCCGCGCCGCGCAACAGGTGCAGCGCGTCTGGGCGCTGTCCAAGCCCTATTACTTCTCGGACGAAAAATGGGCTGCACGCGGTTTGCTGGCAGCCATCGTGGCGCTGAACCTGGCACTGGTCTATATGACGGTGCTGTTTAACGACTGGAACCGGCTGTTCTATGACGCCTTGCAAGACAAAAACCAGGCGGTGTTTTGGACGCAACTCGGGCGCTTTAGCTACCTGGCCTTTGCCTTTATCGTGATTGCGGTCTACAAGTTTTACCTGACGCAACTGCTGGAGATGCGCTGGCGCAGCTGGATGACGCGCACTACCTTGCAGCGCTGGCTGTCGCACCAGGCGTTTTACCGGATGGAGCTAGGCCGCTTTGGCGGCAGCGACCCGGCGCTGGGCGGCACGCCCGACAACCCGGACCAGCGCATTGCCGAAGACATCAACCAGTTCACATCGCTCAACCTGTCCTTGAGCATGGGCCTGCTGAACTCGGTGGTGACCTTGGCCAGCTTTATCGGCATTTTGTGGGCGCTCTCGGGCGGTTTTGCGTTCACGCTGGGGGGCAGCGAATACAACATTCCTGGCTTCATGGTCTGGATGGCGGTGTTGTACTGCGCGGCGGGCAGCTGGATCACCCAGCGCATTGGCCGACCACAAATTCCGCTGAACTTTGCGCAGCAACGGGTGGAGGCCGACTTTCGCCACCACATGGTCCGGGTGCGCGAGTACAGCGAATCGATTGCCCTAGACCGCGGCGAAGGCGTGGAGCGCGCGCAGCTCGAAAGCCGCTTTGGCGCGGTGCTGGACAACTACCTGCGGCTTATCAAGGCGCAGAAGAACTTGGTCTGGTTCACCAGCTTTTTTGGTCAGGCTGCGGTGGTGTTTCCGTTTGTAGTGGCGGCGCCGCGCTTTTTCAGCGGCGCCATTCAGCTCGGTGAGTTGATGCAAATCGCCGGCGCCTTTGACAAGGTGCAAGGGGCGCTGAGTTGGTTTGTCGACAGCTACCCCAACCTGGCCACCTGGCGCGCCACTACCGACCGGCTGACCAGCTTTGAAGCCTCCCTGGCCCAATTGCAAACACCGACCAGCCCGGTGATCGCGGAGGATGGCGCCGGTGCCAGCGCCCCAGCGCCCAACGCGCTACGTACCCAGAACCTGCAAGTCGCCCTGCCCAGCGGCGTGACGCTGCTGGCGCACACCGCGCTGCACGCGCACGCCGGGGAACGCGTGCTGCTGCAAGGCCCCTCGGGCGCGGGCAAGAGCACACTGTTTAGGGCACTGGCAGGCATCTGGCCTTTTGCCAGCGGCCAAGTGGCACGCCCGACGGACGCAATGTTCATCCCCCAGCGCCCCTACTTTCCCAACGGGCCGCTGCGCGACGCGCTGGCCTACCCCGAATTGCCCACGCGCTACAGCGAAGCGCAGATGCGCCAAGCGCTAGCGGACGCGCTGCTGCCCGAACTGGCCGACCAACTAGACCAATGGAACACCTGGGGCCAAAAACTCTCGGGCGGCGAACAACAACGCCTGGCGCTGGCGCGGGTGTTCTTGAAGCAACCGCAATGGGTGTTTGCCGACGAGGCCACCAGTGCGCTGGACGCACCCACCGAGGCCACGCTTTACCAGCGCCTGGTGGACATGCTGGCGGCGCGCGGTGGCGGCCTGGTGTCGATCGCGCACCGGCCGGGGGTGGCGGCGTTTCATACCAAGGTTTGGGTGATGGAACCTGCGGCTGGCGGCGCAGATGCGCGGTTTGAGGTGGTGGAGAAGGTGCTTTCACTTTAAATTTAACTGCCTTCCCCCCCCTATCCCCCCACCCCCCTTTCCACCCCGGCGGGGTAGAAAGGGGGAGCCAACAGCCACATTTGGTTTTTTCGCTCCGGCTAGGCTTCTACTGGCCTTGCACCTGTTGGTAGACCAGCAGTACCTAGGAACGGCGCCGTCGCCGCGACGGCTTTCGGGGTTTGGGCGCGGCAGCCTTCTGGGAAATTCGCTCTTCGGCGCCTCCGCTACTTACCTCTGCCGCCTTTAGTAGGCGGGCACCACTGGGGGCTGCCCGCTAGTTAGATGCGGCGCCCGGCTCGAAGTCCGCAGCGCCCAAACCCGTAAAAGCCGTCGCGGCGACGGCGCCGCGTGTAAATGTTGCAGGCCTACCCACAGGTGCAAGGCCGGTAGCAGCGTAGCCGAAGCGCAGAAACCAAATTCGGACTTTGGCCCCCCTCTCGCCCGCTGGGCGAGAGGGGTTGGGGGAGAGTGGGCGAACTTCACCCAAACCCCGAAAGCCGTCGCGGCGACGGCGCCGTTCCTAGATACTGCTGGCCTACCCACAGGTGCATGGCCAGTAGAAGCCTAGCCGGAGCGACAAAATCAAATGTGGCGGTTGGCCCCCCTCTCGCCCGCTGGGCGAGAGGGGTTGGGGGAGAGTGGGCAAACCCCACCCACCCGGCAGGGATTCAAAAGCAATAGCGCACTCGCATGCCCTGCAACAGGCACTTACTCGCAGTACGCCACAAAACCTTTTGCCCGCAGCTCACAAGCCGGGCATCTACCGCATCCGTAACCCCAGTCGTGCCGCTGGCTGCGCTCACCCAGGTAACAGGTGTGGGTGTGTTCCACGATGAGATCGACCAGGGCATGCCCGCCGCCCTGCACGTCGGCCTGCGCGCCCAGGTCGTGGGCCATGCGCCAGGTGGCGGCTTTGTCGATCCACATGAGCGGGGTTTCGATCAAAAAGCGCCGGTCCATGCCCAGGGACAAGGCCAGTTGCATGGCCTTCATGGTGTCGTCGCGGCAGTCGGGGTAGCCGGAAAAGTCGGTCTCGCACACGCCGGTGACGATGACCTGCAGGCCCCGGCGGTAGGCCAGCGCGGCGGCCAGGGTCAAAAACAACAGGTTGCGCCCGGGCACAAAGCTGTTGGGCAGGCCGCTGGCCTCCATGGCCATGGCGGTGTCTCGGGTCAAGGACGTGTCGCTCACCTCGCCCAGCACCGCCAGGTCGAGCAAATGGTCCTCTCCCAGTTTTGCGGACCAGGCCGGAAAGCGTGCGCGCAGCTCGCGCAGCACGTTGAGGCGAGCGTCCAACTCAATGTGGTGGCGCTGGCCGTAGTCAAATGCCACCGTTTCAACGCGCTGGTACTTGGACAGCGCATAGGCCAAGCAGGTGGTGGAGTCCTGGCCTCCGGAGAACAAAACAAGGGCAGTGGTGTGCATGGGGCGATCTTAGGGCTTGCTCCAAATGGTTCAGGGCATGCGCTTGGACAGGCTTTCCAACTGGGCCGAGAGCTGGCGTACAGCCTGCGTGAGTGCCAATAGCTCCTGTTCTTTAAGGATGTCGATTTTTTCGTGCAGCAGCTCGATTTCCAGCTCGGCCTTGACGTTGATCTCGTAGTCGCTTTGCGCGTGGCGGCGGTCCAGCTCGGACTGGCGGTTCTGGCTCATCATGATGGCAGGCGCCGTGTACGCCGCTTGAAACGACAAGAGCAGATTGAGCAAGATGAAGGGATAAGGGTCCCAGGCGCTGCTGCCTGCGAGCACATTGCCGGTAATCCACACCACGATGGCTGTGCTCTGAATCACGATGAAGCGCCAGGAGCCTATGGTGGAGGCTACGCCATCGGCCAGGCGCTGGCCCCGGGTCAGGGGAGGAGCCTCTAGGTGCTGGGCCACCAGTTTGGGCAGCGGCAAGGCGGCGTCGGCCCGATGGCGGTGGGCGCGGCGATGGGCCCGCAGCAAAGCCAGTTGGGCGCGGTCAACTTTGGCCGCCGCAATGGCAGCAGCATCGCTGGGCGATGGAGGCAAGGCGTTTTCGGTGGGGCGAGAGGCGGCTGCAGACATGGCATTTCCAATCAACAAGGGATCGGGTGATTGTGACCACCGCAGGCTGCACTTGTGTAAAGCCCCCTACCGAGCGCCTGTGGGCGGTCACATGGCCCGAGCGCAAGCTTGCGCATAATGGGCTACCACTGCAGCCGCATTGCCCACTTCGCCCCCACCATGACCCCACAACAACCGACGTTCTCCCTGTCCATGCTCGACCTGGTGGCCGTACGCGAGGATGCCAGCGTGGGCCAGGCATTGGCCAACGCCCTGTCTACCGCGCAGCATGCGGAGGCGCTGGGCTTTAAGCGCTACTGGGTCGCTGAACACCACAATATGCAGGGCATTGCCAGCTCGGCCACCGCCGTGCTAGTGGGCTATCTGGCCGGGGGCACGCAGCGCATCCGCGTGGGGTCGGGCGGCATCATGCTGCCCAACCACGCGCCGCTGGTGGTGGCCGAGGCATTTGGCACGCTGGCCGAGCTGTACCCCAACCGCATTGACCTGGGCCTGGGCCGCGCGCCCGGTACCGACCAGCCCACCATGCGCGCCCTGCGCCGCGACCGCCCAGAGACCGAGGCCGACTTTCCGCGCGACGTGGCCGAGTTGCAGCGCTTGCTTGCACCCGCGCAGAGTGGCCAGCGCATCGTCGCCATGCCCGGCGCGGGAACGCAGGTGCCCATCTGGCTGCTGGGGTCTAGCCTGTATTCGGCACAGCTAGCGGCGCAGCGCGGCCTGCCCTATGCATTTGCCTCGCACTTTGCGCCGCGCCTCTTGATGCAGGCGGTGGACCTGTACCGCCAGTTGTTTCAACCGTCTGCGCATTTGGCCAAGCCGTATGTGGCGATCGGCGTGCCTCTGGTGGCCGCGCCCACGGACGAGGAAGCCGAGTTTCTGGCTAGCAGCATTTACCAGCGGGTGCTGGGCATATTGCGCGGCGACCGGCGTCGCATGCAGCCCCCCACCGCCCATTTCATGTCCCAGTGCAGCCCCCAAGAGCGCGCAGCGATTGCTGACTTTTTGGGTGCAGCTGTGGTGGGTGGGCCCGACACGGTGCGCGAAGGCTTGCAGCAGCTCGCAGATGCCACCGGGGCCGATGAGTTGATGCTCGTTTGCGACGTGTTTGACACGCCAAAGCGCTTGCGCTCGCTGGATATTGCGGCACAGGCAGTAGGCCTGACGGCGCCTCCTGCAGCGGCCAGCCGGGCAGTCCAAAGCCTTGCGACCGCGCCAGCCTTCGCCTGAGCGCGCGCTCATCAACAAAAAAGGGCCCTTGACGGGCCCTTTTTTGTGCTTGGCGCAGCGGCTTACTTGGCCTGGGCTTCGATGGCGATGTCGATGCGCACATCGTCACCCACGAAGGGGGCGTATTTGCCCGCATTGAATTCACTGCGCTTGATGGCGACAAAGGCGTTGGCACCCAGAGCAGGCACCTTCATCATCGGGTGGGGCATGGCCTGAAAGGCAGTGACCGTCAGCGTCACGGGCTTGGTCACACCTTTGATGGTCAGCTGGCCTTCGATGGCGGAAGGCTTGTCGCCTTCAAACACCACTTTGGTGGACTTGAAAGTAGCCTTGGGGAACTTGGCGGTGTCCAAAAAGTCTTCGCCCTGGATGTGGCCGTTAAAGTCGGCAAAGCCGGTGTTCACGGTGGTGGTGTCAATCACGATGTCGACCGAACCCGTCTTGGCCTGGGCGTCAAACACCACGGTGCCGGTGGTCTTGCCAAAGCTGCTGAGCTGGGTGGAGTAGCCGAAATGCGAGTACGAGAAACGCGGGAAAGTGTGCGAGCTGTCCACGGTGTAGCTCACGGGGGCAGCCAGGGCAGAGCCCGCAGCCAGGGTAGCCAAGGCCACAGCGGCGCTTAATTGTTTGAAAGTCATCATAAAAATACTCCAGTTGAAAAAAGTGAAAAATTATTTGCCAGCGATGGCGGTGAGTTGGAAACTGACTTGGATGTCGTTGGCTACGACGTCGAATTTGGACCACATGCCTTCGCCAATGGCGTAGTCGGCACGTTGCAAAGTAAAGCTGCCACTCAGCAAGCCCTGTTTGCCCTGGGGCGTGTGCTTCATGGCGACTTTGATGTCGCGGGCACGGCCTTTGATGGTGAGCGTGCCCAGCACCTCAAACACATTGGGCGCGGTTTGATTGACCTGTTTGGCCACGAACAGTGCTTTGGGAAAGGCGCCGGTGTTGAACCAGGACTTGCCCACCACTTCCTGGTCCGCCTCGCCTGAGCCGGTGTCGACGCTGGCCAGGTCAATCTCCATGCTGGCCTTGGTTTGCTCGGGCTTGGCCGGGTCAAAGCTGATTTGCGGGGTGAACTTGGCAAAGTGCCCGTCCATGGCCACGCCCATTTGCTTGAAGCTAAAGCTGACGCTGCTTTTGTCCATCTGCACTGCCTGGTAGGGCACGGCGTGTGCCGGGGCGGCTAGCGCCAGGGTGGCGACCAGGGCCACGACGGGCTGGATCACGATCTTGAGTAGGTGGGACATGGTGCTTTCTTTAACTGTTGGAGGGTGTGCGTGCGGGCAGCATGCGGCGCAAGGTGTCGTCCTTGTGCACCAGGTGGTGGAACAAGGCCGCTGCGACGTGGCCGCCAATCAGCACCAGCAAGCCGATGTTGAGCGCCGAATGCAGTTCTTCCAGTTGCTTGCCCAGCGCCTTGTCGCGCCCCAGCAGGTCGGGCAGGGGCAGCACGCCAAACCAGACGGTTTGCACGCCTTTGGCCGAGCTCATCAACCAGCCGCTCACAGGAATGGCGATCATCAGCAAGTAAAGCGCCAGGTGGCCGAGATGCGCCAGCGTTTGCTGCGTGGCCGACAGGCTTGCGGCAAAAGCCGGTGGCCGGTGCGTGAGGCGCCAAAACAAGCGCAGCCACACCAGCACAAACACGCTCACCCCCGCCCATTTGTGCCAGGAATAGAACTGCAGCTTCTCGGGCGAGAGCGGCAAATCCGCCATATAGAAGCCCAAGGCCAACAGGCCAAAAATCAGAAGCGCCATGAGCCAGTGCAAGCCTTTGGCGGTGGTGGTGTAGTGGGTGGTCATAACAAAAGGGGCTCAGTGAAATGAATAGCCGTCCATGGCGATCACGTAGTCGCTGATGCCACGGTAAAAAGGCGCAGGCTGCGCCTGCGGGCCGGCAGCGCCCAGCGCGGTGAACAAAGGCAAGAGATGGTCTTCGCTGGGGTGGGCGCGCGCACCGCTTGCGCTGGCCTGGCGGTAATTGAGCAGCGCAGCGGTGTCTTTGGCCACCAGGTGCCGGTGGACCCAGTCGGCAAAGTCTTGCACATAGGCCGGGGTTTGCCCCCCGCCCATGCGCACGGTCTGGTAGTCGCGCAGGTTGTGGGTAATGTTGCCCGAGGCAATGATCAAAAACTTGTCTTCTGCCAGCGCGGCCAGCGCCTGCCCGATGCGGTACGCGTGCTCGGGACCGGCGTGGCTCTGCACCGACAGAGGCACGACCGGAATGTCGGCATCTGGAAACATCTGGCGCAAAGGAATCCAGGCGCCGTGGTCCAGGCCGTGGTGCGCATCTTGTTGCACCGTAAACCCATGGGCTTGTAGGGCAGCGGCCACTTGCAAGGCCGCCTCGGGGCAACCGGTGGCAGGGTAACGCAGGTCGTACAGGCGGGGATCAAAGCCACCAAAGTCATGGATGGTCTCTAACTGAGTGGCCGTACCTACCGTAGGCACAGCAGTGTCCCAATGCGGGCTGACTACCACGATGGCGCGTGGCGTAGCAAAAGTCTGTGCCAAAGTTGCCATGGCCGCGCCCGCCGCGCCGGGTTGCAGTGCAAAAGTGGGCGCACCGTGGGGCACAAAAAGGACGTTGCGTTGGGTTTGCATAGGGCGGGTCTTTCGATGGGTTGGACTGTAGGGCAGACAAACCAAAAGAAAAAGATGCTAATCAACAAATACTTGTTGCACAATCAGCAACAATGGACAAACTCGACGCCATGCAAACTTTTGTGCGTGTAGCACAGGCAGGAAGCTTTACCGCCGTGGCCGACCAGCTGCAGGTGGCCCGCTCGGTCGTTACCCGCCAGATCGCCGCGCTGGAGAAGCACCTGGCGGCCAAGCTGATCACCCGCAGCACGCGCAACCTTACCCTCACCGCCGCAGGATCGGCCTACCTGGAAAAGTGCCGCGTCATCCTGAACATGGTAGATGCCGCCGAGTCCAGCCTGACGGAGGAGAACGCCGTGCCCCGCGGCCGCATCCGCCTGGCCTTGCCGCTGAGCTTCGGCTTGCAACGCCTGATGCCCGCTTTGCTGGACTTTGCCAAGGTGCAGCCGCATGTTGAGCTGCTGCTCAATTTCTCAGACCAGCGCTCCAACCTGATTGAAGAAGGTATTGACCTGGCCATCCGCATCACCGCCGACCTGCAGCCCGGCGACATCCTGCGCCAATTGGGGTCATGCCGTTTGCTCACCGTGGCCGCGCCCGCCTACTTAGCCCTGCACGGGTGTCCCACGCACCCAGCGCAGTTGCAGCACCACGAGTGCCTGGTGTATTCCATGAGCAGCAACACTGCGACCTGGCCCTACCGGGTGGCAGAAGGCTTGGTCGACGCAGTGCAACAGTTTGCGGTGCGCGGGCGCCTCACAGCCAATAACGGTCTGGCACTGATGCAGGCCACTGCCCAAGGCATGGGGATTGCGCTGCAACCGGATTTTCTTGCTGCGCCCTTCGTTGCGCGCCAGGAGGTGGGCGAAATCCTGACGGACTTCGCGTCGCCACCGCTGGGCATTTACGCGGTGCTGCCGAGCAACCGCTATATCCCACACCGGGTGGGCGTGCTGATGGACTACCTGGCTGGGGTGCTCCAAGACGAAGACACGGCCCAGCGCATGACCTGAGCCCTGGCGTCCCCCAAAGCCCAAGCCAGGGCCGCTGCGGCTCAGGCCTTGGGCGCTTGCAATTTGTCTTGTGTCCGGGTGTCGAAGTCGCTGGCGTCGTGGCGCTCGTGAAGCTGGTTTTCCAGGGGCCCCATGACACGGTTAACCATGCGCCCGCGGCGCACGGCGGGGCGTTTGGCGATCTCGTCGGCCCAGCGGATGACGTGGGTATATTCCTGCACCTGCAAAAACTCCCCGCCCTCGTACAACTGGCCCTTGGCCATGCCGCCGTACCAGGGCCAGATGGCGATGTCGGCCACGGTGTAATCGTCCCCGGCGATAAATCGGCTCTCGGCCAGGCGGCGGTTGAGCACATCGAGCTCACGCTTGACTTCCATCGCGAAGCGGTCAATCGCATACTCAATCTTGAAGGGCGCATAGGCGTAAAAGTGGCCAAAGCCGCCGCCCAGGTAGGGTGCGCTGCCCATTTGCCAAAACAGCCAAGACAGACACTCGGTGCGCGTCGCCAAGTCGGTAGGCAAGAAGGCGCCAAATTTTTCTGCCAAGTACAACAAAATCGCGCCCGATTCAAACACACGCTGGGGGGTAGCGCCGCCGCTGTAGTCCAGCAGCGCCGGAATTTTGGAGTTCGGATTGGCCGCCACAAAGCCGCTGGAGAACTGCTCGCCCTCATTGATACGCACCAGCCAGGCGTCGTATTCGGCGCCCGTGTGGCCCAAGGCCAGCAACTCCTCCAACATTACCGTGACCTTCACCCCATTGGGCGTGCCCAGCGAGTACAGCTGCAGCGGATGCTTGCCGCGGGGAAGCTCCTTGTCATGCGTGGCACCCGCCACCGGCCGGTTGATGTTGGCAAAACGCCCGCCGTTGGCCTTGTTCCAGGTCCAGACCTTGGGCGGGGTGTAGGGGCTTGCGTCAGACATACGGTCGCTTTCTCAGATGGTCAAACTCAGAGCCTACACGATGTTGCAGGTGGGCCTGCTACCAGGTCCGTGGGCAGATGAAAGCCGCACCGCCCGCGCTGCAAACCCCTGCGCCGTAGGTAGTAACTTTATGATGCGACCCCCGCTCGGCGGCGCCAGCGCCAGCGCACGGCGCTGGCGCTGCGTCTGCACAATACGGCGTGGCTCTATGCCGCGGAGCGTGAATCCCTCATAGCCCACAACACTGCGCACCCCCATGCACAACTTTGAACCGACCACAGCAGCTGCCTGGGCTCGCCTGGCCGCGGTGCAACCCGATACCTATGCGCGAACCCGAAATGCAATTGAGGGTGCTGTTACCAGGTTGTCGCCCTACATCAGCCACGGGCTGCTGGGTTTGCGGGATATCTACGATTACCTGAACGCCCGCCACCCTTTGGATGCGAAGCACAAGCTGGTTTTTGAGTTGGGTTGGCGCGCCTACTACCACCATGTAGGGGCGCACATTGGAGATGGCCTCCACCAGTCCTTGCATACGGGGGTGCTGCCCGACGATGCGTACCAGACCGAAATGCCCACCGATGTCTTGGAGGCGCGCACCGGCGTGGCCGCCATTGACATGGCAGTGCGCGAACTCTACAGCTTCGGCTACCTGCACAACCATGCGCGCATGTGGCTTGCCAGCTATGTGGTCCACCTTCGCAAAGTGCACTGGCACGCGGGAGCGCAATGGATGCTGGGGCATCTCTTGGACGGTGATGTTGCGAGCAACCACCTGAGCTGGCAGTGGGTGGCGGGCACGGGGAGTGTGAAACCGTATGTGTTCAATGCCGACAACGTTGCCAAGTACGCGCCTGCGCCCTGGCACAGCCCCGCAACGGTGATCGATACCAGCTACGACGCATTGGACCGCCTTGCGCGCAGCGTTACGGCGGTCGACCACCGCATGGATGGGCGGTTTGCGGGTGGAGGTATGGCGCAGCCGCCTTTGATGCATGCACCACCAGATGCACGATGGTTGGCACCCGACGCCGCCCTGGCTGCAGGTCGGGACGTCTGCTTGCTGCACCCATGGTCTCTGGGGGCGTTCTCACAGCCCGTGAATACCGACGCACTGTTCATTGGTGTGGGGTTCTCTGAAATGCATAGGCAGGCGCCCTGGAGCGCACGGCGGTGGAATTTTGTGACCGAAGGCCTGTTGGCTCGGACTCCTACGCTATGGTGGGGAGGCTTGGAGGCGATCGCTCAGGCCTTGCAGGGTGCACGATCTGTGGGTTGGCAGCCTCAAGCCCCTGCAAATGCGGTGTTAGACAATTTACGGGCGCAGCTTGCGTCTGGCGACCCCCATCCCAGGGTAAGCGCCACCACCGAGCGCGCACTGTTTACGCCGGTGGAGCCCTACTGTGAGAGCTTCGCGAAGTGGTGGCGCCTGACCAAACTCGCGCTGTGACGGCAAGCCCCAGGCACCTGAGCGGATGGCCGACAGCGCGCTAAGGTGACTTTTTAGGGTCGCTACAGCGCGTGTCTGTTTCACGCTTCCAGCAATTGCAGCGCACCGTAAACCCCTTCATTTGTCCTTTTTTAACCCCGTTAAGGCCTGCTTGCCGGCTCGCGCCGGCGGGCACATAGAGGTACGGTGAAAAGGCTTTTTTCACGTCCGATCCGTTTTGCATACTCACAACCGCCCCATGGCAGGCCAAGGGGCCGGGGAGTTTGTTGTTGATCTCAATGAGGAGTGTGGTGTCCGCATCGCTAGCCCATCCGGCTTTCAGGTCGACCTGGCGCCACTCGGCAGCGCTGAGTTCGGGCTCCTTGAAGCGGGGACCGGCCTCGAAAGGGTTCCAAGCCCAACTGGGGGTCGCCACCAGACACCCGAACGCGCACCACGCGCCGCTGACCCACAGGCGGCGCATTGCGCTGGCGGTGCGGCGGGAATTCATCCATTGCTGTTTCATGCAAAACAATTTTCTTTGACATCGCGCCTGGGTAAATCAACCAGGCCGCGCCACTGGCCCATCGCAGCGCAATATACGGACCCATTTGCCAACACATTTCTACCGCGGCACGCAGGAGTTGCGGCCAATCCTGCGTTCGAAACCGGCCGCTGGCATTTAAACGCACATTGGAAGCAGCACCGAGCTACGGCGTATTCGCCAGATGCAGCCAAATCTCGTTGCGCCGCAAAAACCAGGGGGTAAAAGGCGCGTTGTAGCGGGAGTACACCGGCTCGCCCACCGCGCTGAAACCGGCTGCGCCAACAGCGACCTGGAGCTTTTCCAGGTGGTTCTGGTAATTGGCATCCGACCAAAACCCGGAGTAACGTATGACCGCAACCCGGCTTGGCGCTATATCGCGCAGCGTAATGCGGGGGTCCAGAGGCTCTGGCGCGTTTGCCGTGGTCACGCCTTTGGGCAGCACAAACTGCACCCGAAACCCACCGGGCGCCACAGCCTGTGTTACGGGCGCAGTCATCTCCATCTTTACCGGTTCGGCCATTTGCGTTACCGGTGCGGTCATAGAGAGCTTTCTTTCGCCCTTGTTCTTGCCAAAGATGTAGCCCGCCAAGATCGGAAAAGCAGCGCTACCCGCCTCGGAGGCAGGTCCGGTGACAACAACCTCGGCCACGGCGTAGGCTTGGTATTGGCGAACCTCAATATCGCCGAGTTTTTGGACGACCTGGTAGTCGGGTTCTTCGGTGGCGTGGCTGGTCATTGGAAATGCATACATGACAAAACCGCACCACACAGCCCCGAGAGCGAGACTCAAGCGCCGGTTCGCTGGTTTGCTCGCGCCGTTCAGGCACTGATGGCGCAGTTGCATGTTGGATGCTCCTTGTGAATGGGTGAACGCAGTATGGTCTGACCACGGAAAATGAAAGGTGCGGCAGCACACAAAAGCCTGCGCGTCACACCCGGCCTAGGGTGAACGCGCACCCGTACGGGTTGTGATTTTGCGGTGCCTGGGTCATTCGTCGTCCCGGGACGGCAAGGCTTTAACAATTCGCACGGCGATGGTCTGCGACGGCATGGTCGCTAAATTTCATCAGCGGGTTTCTGAGCGCGCGGTGCTTGGTGGCCCGGCCTTTGACGCGCATGCGCCATCTTTTGAACGAGCCCGGTGTAAGCGCAGCGCGCATCGCCTGTATTACCTCGGCCTCACAGACTCCCAGGCGCTCCTGGATGGTTTCAAACGTAGTTCGGTCTTCCCAAGCCATTTGAATCAGAGCGGCCACGTCGCCGTCGCTAAGTGGTTTGCGTTTTTTGGGTTTCATAAATCCAACAGTGCTGTCAATTGCCGCTACCAGGCGCACAGGTGAGCGCTCTGGCCAAATTAGGCGCAATACATTAGCCCTAAAGCCGGCCAAGTTTCGCACGTCAACAAGAGAAAAGCGAACTTACTCCACCGTGACAGACTTGGCCAAGTTCCTGGGTTTGTCCACATCCGTGCCCCGCGCACAGGCCGTGTGGTATGCCAGCAGTTGCAGCGGCACCACGTGCAGAATGGGCGAAAGCACGCCGTAGTGTTCGGGCATGCGGATGACGTGGATGCCTTCGCTGCTGTCGATGCGGGTGTCGGCGTCGGCCAGCACATAGAGCACGCCGCCACGCGCGCGCACCTCGTGCATATTGCTTTTGAGCTTTTCCAAGAGCGCGTCGTTGGGCGCCACGGTGACCACCGGCATGGCGCTGGTCACCAGCGCCAGCGGACCGTGCTTGAGTTCGCCCGCCGCATAGGCCTCGGCGTGGATATAGGTGATTTCCTTGAGCTTGAGCGCGCCTTCTTGGGCAATGGGGTAGTGCGTGCCCCGGCCTAAAAACAGCGCGTTTTCTTTGGACGCAAACTCTTGTGCCCAGGCGATGACTTGGGGCTCCAGCGCCAGCACCGCTTGCAAGGCGGCGGGCAGGTGGCGCATGGCTTTGAGGTGCTCTGCCTCTTGCGCGTCGCTGAGCAAGCCCTTGGTTTGCGCCAGCGCCAGAGTGAGCAAAAACAGGGCTGCGAGCTGGGTGGTAAATGCTTTGGTGGACGCCACGCCGATCTCGGTGCCCGCACGGGTGACGTAGGCCAGCTTGCACTCGCGCACCATGGCCGAGGTGGCTACATTGCAAATAGTCAGCGTGTGCGCCATACCCAGGCCCTGGGCGTGGCGCAGCGCGGCCAAGGTGTCGGCGGTCTCGCCCGACTGGCTCAGCGTGACCACCAGCGTGCGGGGGTCGGGCACCGAGTCGCGGTAGCGGTATTCGCTGGCTATTTCTACCTGGCAGGGCAGCTTGGCGACGGCCTCTATCCAGTACTTGGCCACGCAGCCGCTGTAGTAGCTGGTGCCACAGGCCAAGATCAGCACCCGGTCAATGGCCTTGAACACGCTGTAGGCGCCGTCGCCAAACAGCTCGGGCGTGATGCCTTCCACGCCTTCTAAGGTGTCGGCCACGGCGCGCGGCTGCTCAAAAATCTCTTTTTGCATGTAGTGGCGGTAGGGGCCGAGTTCGGCTGCGCCGCTGTGGGCTTGCACGGTTTGCACCGCTCGCGTTACCGGGCGGCGGGCGCGGTCTTCAATCCAGTATTTGCCGAGCTGAATATCTACCGCGTCGCCCTCTTCCAGGTAGACGATTTGGTCGGTCACCCCGGCTAAGGCCATGGCGTCGCTGGCCAAAAATGTCTCGCTGAAGTCTTTGCCCACGCCCAAAATCAGGGGTGAACCGGCGCGCGCGCCCACCACGCGGTGCGGCTCGTCTTTGTGGAACACCGCCACCGCATAGGCCCCATGCAGCTGCGCCAGCGCGCCCTTGACGGCGTCAAACAGATCGCCTTGGTACAGGCTGTCGACCAAGTGGGCGATGACTTCGGTGTCGGTCTGGCTGGTAAACACATAGCCCTTGGCCTGCAAGGCGGCGCGCAGGGCGTCGTGGTTTTCGATGATGCCGTTGTGCACCAGCGCCACGCGGGCCACGCTGCTGGCATCTGCCGCCGCGCCGGGGCCGTGGCTGAAGTGCGGGTGGGCGTTGCGTACCGCCGGCGCGCCGTGCGTGGCCCAGCGGGTGTGGGCGATGCCAGTGCCGCCTTCAATATGGTCGGTTTGCACCTGCTCCATCAGCTCCGACACGCGGGCCGTGCTGCGCGCGCGGCGCAGGCCGACTTGGGGCTGGCCCAGGCTGGCGGCGTGCACCGCCACGCCGCAAGAGTCATAGCCCCGGTATTCCAGCCGCTGCAGGCCCTGGACCAGGATGGGAACGATGTTGCGGGTAGAAACGGCGCCGACGATGCCACACATAAAAAGCTCCTTGCAGGGTGATGGGGCGCATCATAGGCAGGGCGTTGAAAAATTATTCGATAAAAATAATACTTTTATAGTCGTAAAATTTCATCAAATTCTCAATTCAGAATTTAAGTTCTTATACGTTTAATTTATGGAACAAAATTTCTTGGATGCCACCGACCTGAAGTTGCTCGACGCCTTGCAGCACGACGCCTCGCGCAGCAACCTGGCGCTGGCGGCACTGTTGCACATTTCGCCGCCCACCTGCCTGCGCCGCGTCAAACGCTTGCAAGACGAAGGCTGGATTGAGCGCCAAGTGGCGGTGCTGAATGCCGACCGGCTGGCCACGCTGCAAGGTCTTGGTTTGAGCGCGCTGGTAGAAGTAACGCTGGACCGCCAGGGCGCCGAGCACCTGGACGCTTTTGAGGCCCGCGCCGTGGCAGACGCGGCGGTACAACAGTGCTGGCGCGTGTCGCCGGGGCCAGACTTTGTGCTCGTCATCCAGGCGCGCGACATGCCCGACTACCTGGCCACCACCCAGCGCCTGCTCACCCAAGACGCCAATGTGCGCAACGTGAAGGCGTTTTTTAGCCTCAAGCGGGCCAAGTTCACCAGCACTTGGCCGATGGGAATTTCGGGCTAAGCGCGCGAGGTCTGCAACCAGACCAAGGCGGGCGCGGGCGCCAGGACCAACAAACCGGGAACGGGGACTGCACCCAGCAAATCGCGGTCACCGCTGACCAGCAAGGGTGCTTGCGCCTCAAGCGCTGTGGCGATAAAAAAGTCGTCATCCGGGTCGCGGCAAAAGGCGGGCGGGCTGGTGCCTGAGGGCAAACCGTCTACCCAATGCGCGCATGCGCTCAAGTCGTGCAGCAAGCGCTGCCGGTTCTCCAGGCTGATGTAGCGGTCAAACTTGGGTCGGTAAATGCGCGTGCGCAGTTCTTCGAAAGTAACTTGTGAAAACACCAGTTGGTGCTCGGACAGCACGGTGTGCAACAGTTGGGCCGGTGCGCCCTGGGCTGACAAGGCCGCGCTGATCAGCACATTGGTGTCGATGACCAGGCGCAGCGGCGCCACTCAAGACTCGTCTTGCAGCAACTCGTCCAGCAGTTCAGGCGTCAGGCCCGCGCGCTGCGCTTGGTCCGCCGTATCGACCAAGGTGTGCTGCAGTCGGTTGGCATAAAAAGCCCGCATGGCCTCGTAATCCTGGGCTGAGACCATCACACCCACCACCCGGTCGCGGCGCAAAACCCGCACCGGCTCGCGCTGGGCCAGGTCAATAAAGTGTCCGAACTGGGTTTTTGCCTCGTTGGCGCTCATGCTTTGCATGGCGGGAATTTAGCACGAATCGAACGGTTCGCTCGTTTAGAGCGTTTTGGTCAATGCCTGTGGCGAATCAAGGTCCAGCAGCGTCATCCCCGCCCAACGCACCGCGCCTTTGTCAAAGCTGACCGTATGGCTGCAGCCCAGGGCCTGCCCGATGTGGGTGATGAGCACGTCGGCCAGGCCTGCGCTGGCTTTGGGGTTTTGGCGCAGGGCGAGCGCCGCCGCTTGCACCGCCGCTCGGTGTTCCAGCTGCAAATGGCGGCTGCGCAGCAGGTCTTCGATCAAATCCAGCAACTCCAGGGTCGTGACGCGGTACAGGCTTTGCAACACCCAGCACAACTCCACCAAGACCACCACGCTGATAAAGCCCTGCTGCGCCGGGCCTAGCTCGGCCTCCATGAAGCGCGTGGCCCGCGCGGCTTGCGCTGCGTCGTCTTGGGTCAGGTAACGCACCAAGACGTTGGTGTCAATGCCGATCATGTTTTTGTGTGGTTCAGCCGCGCTGCCGCCTCTTGTGCAATGGCCTGGTCCATGGCAGCCAGGCTCACGGGCTTGCGTACCCGGCCTGCGAACCGGCCCTTGAGCGCGCCGCTGCTGTCTTGCAGCGCGGTGACCCGCATGCCCGCGCCGTCTTGCACAAAATCCAGGCGGCTGCCCGCGTGCAGGCCCAGCGCTTTGCGCAGCGCCAGCGGAATGGTGACTTGGCCTTTGCTGGTAACCGTGGTGGTGGACATGGCTATTCCTTACTGGTGGTAAGAAATACTAGCATAGCCCGAGGCGTGGACGCCGCCCGGTTTTGCTACTTTGCCTTCTTGGCCGGCCGCACCCAGTTGGCAATATTGACTTGCTTGCCGCGCGCCACGCTCAGCGCCCCCGCAGGCACGTCTTTGGTAATGGTGGACCCGCCGCCCACGGTGGCGCCCGCACCCAGGGTGACTGGCGCCACCAGCACGCAGTTGCTGCCCACATGCACATCGGCTTCTATGGTGGTGCGGTGTTTGTTGGCACCGTCGTAGTTGGCGGTGATGCTGCCGGCGCCAAAGTTGACGCGCTCGCCCACGGTGGCGTCGCCCAGATAGGCCAGGTGGTTGGCCTTGGCGCCTGCGGCCAATGTAGAGTTTTTGATCTCGACAAAATTGCCAATGTGCACTTGCGCCCCCAGTTGCGCACCGGGGCGCAGGCGGGCAAACGGGCCAATCAGCGCACCCTCGCCCACCCGCACCCCCTGCACGCCGCCGTCAATGTGGGTGAAGGGGTGGATGACCGCTCCGGCCTCAATGGTGCAATCGGCCAGCACGCAATGCGCGCCAATGGTCACGCCGTCGCCCAAGGTCACCACGCCTTCAAAAATGCAATTCACGTCAATTTCCACGTCTATGCCGCAGGTCAGGCGCCCGCGAACGTCCAGGCGCGCTGGGTCGGCCAGGCGCACACCGGCCTCCATCAGCGCCAGCGCCTGGCGGCGCTGGTAGGCGCGCTCCAGTTCGGCGAGTTGCACCGGACTGTTGATGCCGGCCACTTGCACCGGGTCGTCGGTTTTTTGCGCCAGCACGGTCACGCCGTCTTGCACGGCGAATTTCACGATGTCGGTCAGGTAGTACTCGCCCTGGGCGTTCTGGTTGTCCAGGCGCGCCAGCCAGCGTTTGAGCAGCGCGGCGGGCACGGCCATGATGCCGCTGTAGATCTCGGTAATCGCCCGTTGGGCAGCGTTGGCGTCTTTGTGCTCCACGATGGCGGTCACTGCGTCACCGGCGCGCACCACGCGGCCATAGCCCGTCGGGTCGGGCAGGTCAATCGTCAGCAGCGCCAGGTGCTGCCCGGCGCACAGGGCGATCAGCGCCTGCAAGGTGTCAGCCTGGGTGAGCGGCACGTCGCCTGAGAGCACCACCACCACGCCGTCGTCGCCCAGCACCGGCACGGCCTGTTGCACCGCGTGGCCGGTGCCGAGTTGCGGCTCCTGGCGCACAAATTTCAGCGCTAACGTGCCTGCCAATGGCGCCAGCGCCGCCTCCACCTGCTCAGCGCCGTGGCCGGTAATTACCACGGCCGAGCGCGCTTGCAGTTGCTGCGCGGTGGCCAGCACGTGCTGCACCAGCGGCACGTGGGCCAGGCGCTGCAAGACTTTTGGCAAGCGGCTTTTCATGCGCGTGCCCTTGCCAGCGGCCATGATGACCACGTCCACCGGGGGGGCAAACGGCTCGTTAGTGGGCTTGGAGGGGGGGTGAAATAGACTCACAGACATGCCTTATTTGCAAAATGGTTTGCCCGCGCTGGGCCAATGGCGGCGGTGCTTGATTATCGGTGCGCTGATGTTCGGCACCCTGCTCGCGCTCAGTGGATGCACGGCCTTGCGGCTGAGCTACAACAACGCCGGGACACTGGCCTTCTGGTGGCTGGACGATTATGTCGATTTCGACCGGGCCCAGAGCCAGCGCGTGCGCACCGACTTGGCCGACTTGGCGCGCTGGCACCGCCGGGAAGAACTGCCCTTGCTGGCAGAACTACTGGAAAGCGCCCAGGCGCTGGCCCAGACCCAGCCGGCGGCCAGCCAGATTTGCGCCCTGTACGAACGCAGCAATTTGCGCATGCAGTCGCTGGTAGCGCAGGCGCTGCCCGGGGCCGCCGTGCTGGCGACCACGCTGCAACCCAGCCAACTTAAGACCCTGGCGGCAAAGTATGAAAAAACCAACCGTAAGTGGCGAGACGAGTGGCTGACCGCTGACACCGACAGCCTGGAGCGGCGCACGCAGAAAATCAGGGAGCGGCTGGAAGACTTTTACGGGCCTCTAAGCCCGGGCCAGTTGCGCCAGTTGCAGCAGCGCATGGAAGCTTCTGGCCTGGATGAGCCGCTGCACTACCGCGAGCTGCTGCGCCGCCAACAGCAAACCTTGCGCACCCTCGATGGACTGCGCGGCGCCAGTGTCAACACGGCACAGGCCGCGTTAAGCCAGTTGATGTTTGATTACTTTCATTCGCCCGAGCCCGCCTACCGCGCCTACCGGGAACGTTCGGTGGCGCAAACCTGCGAGGCGATGGCGCAATTGCACGCCAGTGCCACGCCGCAGCAGCGCAACAACCTGTTGCGCAAGCTGCAGGCCTATGGGCAGGATGTGCAAGCGCTCATGGCGCAATCACCCTAGCGGACGCCGCTTAGCGCAGGTCGCGCGCCGAAGGCCCCAGCGGCCAGGCCACGCCAAAGTCGGTAAGCACCGCGTCCAGCGGCACATCGTGCGCCTCGGGCTCGAAATCGGGCACAAAGCTGGCACCAAACGCCAGCCCTACGGTAAAGGGCTTGGGCTCCAGACTCCCCAGCATGCGGTCGTAAAAGCCGCCGCCATAGCCCAGACGGTAGCCACCTGCGCTGTAGCCCACGCAAGGCACGAACAGCAAGCTTGGCGCCACCATCTCCGTGTCTTTGGGTTTGGGGATGCCGTAGGCGTCTTCTTCCATGGGGCAGCCGGGGTACCAGGTGTGGAAGGTCATGGTTTTGTGCTGCTTGTTAATCACCGGCAAGGCAATGCGACGGCGCTGGGGGGCGTCGTTGAGTTCGCCGTCCTCTTTCCAGCGGTGCAAGGCGGGTAGTGGGTCAAATTCGCCCTTGATAGGCCAATACGCACCAATGGTGGTGTCGCTGCGCCCCACCAGCCAGATGCGCATCACCCGCAGCAGCAACTCAGCGCGGTGGAGCCGGTCGGGCAAGTCCTGGCGCTGCTGCAGCAAGACTTTGCGCAAGGCCTTTTTGTCCAAGCCGCCGTTATCCCTTGAGTTGTCCATAATGAGCCCATGCAGTTTTACCGATCTATTTTGGCAGCTTTGGCCATGGGCACCGCGCTGGCCCTGCCCGCAGGCATTGCCACAGCGCAATCAACGGACACCAACCGCAGCGACGAGGCCGTGCTCGACATGGCCCAGGCCTACAAGCAACACGACGTCAAACGCCTAAGCAGCCTGCTGCCCGCCGCCAAAGGCTCGGATTTGGAGCCCTGGGCGGCGTACTGGGAGTTGTCGTCCCGACTGGACACCGCAAGCAAAGTTGAAATCGAAGGCTTTTTGTCGCGCTGGGCCGGCAGCTACCAAGAGGACCGACTGCGCGCTGACTGGATGATGCAACTCGGGCGCAACCGCGAATGGTCCACTTTGCGCCAGCAATATCCGCAGTACCGCATGGGCGACGACCGCGCCATTGCCTGTTACGGCCTGTGGAGCGAATGGCTGGCCAATGGCGCCAACGTCGCCGGGCAAGCACAAGACCTCTGGTTGGCCCAGCGCGAAGCGGATGAAGCTTGCGCAGGGTTGGCCGAAGAGCTGATCAAGGCCAAAAAAATGCCATCCCAGGTGGCTTGGGTGCGCGCGCGCCTGGGCATGGAAAACGACCGGCTGAAAGTGGCAACGCAAGCCGTGGGCGCGCTCAATGAAAAGTGGGTCAAGACCGTCAACGCGATTTACCTCAACCCCGGAAAATACCTGGGCGATAAGCTCACGGCGCTGCGGCCGCAGACGCGCGAATTTGTGTCCCTTGCGCTGATCCGCCAAGCCTACCTGGAACCGCAAGATGCCGCGGTTGAGGTAGAGAAACTGCGCTGGCGCGCCCAGCTGACGGCCGAAGAGCGCAGCTGGATTTGGGGTGTGATTGGCAAACGCGCGGCACAAAAAGGACTAGACACAGCGCTCGGGTTTTATGCCAAGGGGCGCTTTGACCAGATGCACGAAGACCACGTGCTGTGGGCCGCACGTGCCGCGCTGCGGGCGGGCCAATGGGCCCAGGTGCAAGAAGCAATTGCATCGCTGCCCGCTGCGCTGCGCAACGAGCCGGCCTGGCTGTACTGGCATGCGCGCGCCGTGTTGTCGCAGCGCGCCAATGAGACTGTGCGCGGCCAAGCCCTGGCCGCATTGCAAAGTATTGCCGGTGTGCGCGGCTTCTACGAACAGCTGGCATTGGAAGAACTGGGCCAACGCAGTGTCGCGCCGCCGCGCCCTGCCAGCCTCAGCGCAGAGGAAAAAGAAGCCGCTCGCCAAAACCCAGGCCTGCAACGCGCGCTGCACGCCATTGCACTGGGGCTGCGCACTGAGGGCGTACGCGAGTGGAACTACAGCACCAACCTGCACACCAAAGGCGGCATGGACGACCGCAGCCTGCTCGCCGCCGCAGACCTGGCCTGCCGCGCCGAGGTGTGGGACCGCTGCATCAATACCAGCGAGCGCACCAAGGGTGTGATTGACATGGAACAGCGCTTTCCCATGCCGTTCAAAGCCGCTGTCACTGCACGCGCGCACAGCATTGGACTCGATCCTGCCTATGTGTACGGCCTGATTCGCCAGGAAAGCCGCTTCATCATGGACGCAAAATCGGGCGTGGGCGCGGCTGGCTTGATGCAGGTGATGCCCGCCACGGCCAAGTGGACGGCCAAGAAGATCGGCATGGGTGACTTCACCCCGGCCAAGCTCAATGAACGCGACACCAACATCGCCATCGGTACCGGCTACCTCAAGCTGGTACTGGACAGCTTTGGCGGATCGATGCCCCTGGCGGCGGCGGCCTACAACGCAGGCCCGAGCCGCGCCCGAGCGTGGCGCGGCGCCAGCGGCGCGCCAACCCTGGAAGCGGCCATCTGGGCCGAAAATATCCCCTTCCACGAGACGCGCGATTACGTGAAAAAAGTGCTGTCTAACGCCACGCTGTATGCGGCGGTGCTCAGCGGCCAGCCCCAGTCCATCAAAGCGCGTCTGGGCCAGGTGGGCCCGGTGGACGCTGCGGTGCCGGAAATTGGCCTCGATTTACCCTGAACGGCGGCCTTACGCATTTACGAGGAGAACCCATGCTCAAGCTCTTTATTGGAAACAAAAATTACTCGTCCTGGTCCATGCGCCCCTGGGTGCTGATGACGCAGGCAGGCATTGCGTTTGAAGAGGTCATGGTGCGCTTTGACGCCTTCACGCCGGAGTCGCAGTTCAAGCACACGCTGGGCCAAATCAGCCCGGCGGGCAAGGTGCCGGTGCTGCAAAGCGGCGCGCTCGCCGTGTGGGACACGCTGGCCATTGCCGAAACCCTGGCTGAGATGTTTCCCGACAAGCACCTGTGGCCGCGCGACCCAGCGGCCCGGGCCCACGCACGCAGCATTTGCGCTGAGATGCACTCCGGCTTTATGGACCTGCGCGCCAACTGCCCGATGAACATCGAAGCCCATTTGCCCGAGCAGGGCGCGCTGATCTGGCGTGACAAACCCGCCGTGCGCGCCGACGTAGCACGCCTGGTACACATGTGGCGCGACCTGCTGCAGGCCCATGGTGGCCCGCTGCTGTTTGGCGAGTTCAGCATTGCCGACGCCTATTTCGCGCCGGTGTGCATGCGCATCAAAACCTACGCCCTGCCGATCCCAGACGCCATCCACGCCTATGTGGACCGGGTGTGCGCCCTGCCCGGCGTGAAGGCCTGGATCGACGGTGCGCTGGCCGAGCACGATTTTCTGGACTTTGAAGAGCCTTTCCGGCTGCACCGCTGATTGGCGCCACAGGCCCGCATGCAAACCTACCTCGTTGGCGGCGCGGTGCGCGACCACTTGCTCGGCTTGCCGGTGCAAGACCGCGACTGGGTGGTGGTGGGCGCCACGCCAGAGCAGATGGTGGCGCAGGGCTTTGTGCCGGTGGGGCGGGACTTTCCGGTGTTTTTGCACCCGCAAACGCACGAGGAATACGCCCTGGCCCGCACCGAGCGCAAAAGCGGCCCCGGCTACCGGGGCTTTGTGGTGCACGCCGACCCCAGCGTCACCCTCGAAGATGACCTCGCCCGGCGCGACCTGAGCATCAACGCCATGGCCGCAGGCGTGCTGCCCGACGGCAGCAATACGCCCGACATCACCACCCTGGTGGACCCCTGCGGTGGCCAGCGCGATGTGGCAGCCAAAGTGCTGCGCCACGCCAGCCCGGCGTTTGCCGAAGACCCGGTGCGCATCTTGCGGCTGGCGCGTTTTGCGGCGCGCTTTGCGCAGTTCACCGTGGCGGACGAGACGCTGGCCCTGCTGCGCGCCATGGTGCAGGCGGGCGAGGCCGCGCATCTGGTGGCCGAGCGGGTGTGGCAAGAACTGGCCAAGGGCCTGATGGAAGACCAGCCCGCGCGCATGTTTGCGGTGCTGCGCGACTGCGGCGCGCTGGCCGTGGTGCTGCCCGAGGTGGACGCCCTGTGGGGCGTGCCCCAGCCACCCGAACACCACCCCGAAATCGACACCGGCGTGCACGTGATGATGGTGCTGGACTGCGCAGCCCAAATGCGCGCGCCGTTGGAAGTGCGCTTTGCCTGCCTGGTGCACGACCTGGGCAAGGCCACCACGCCACCCGCCGAGTGGCCGCGCCACATTGCCCACGAGGCGCGCAGCGTGCGGCTGATCCAAGGCCTGGCCCAGCGCCTGCGCCTGCCCCACGCCTGCACGGCGCTGGCCGAAGTGGTGGCCCGCGAGCACGGCAACATCCACCGCAGCGCTGGCCTGGACGCCGCCGCTACCGTGCGCCTGCTGGAACGCTGCGACGCCTTTCGCAAGCCCGAGCGCTTTGCGCAAGTGGTGCAGGCCTGCGAGTGCGATGCGCGCGGGCGCCTGGGCTACGCGCAGGCGCCCTACCCGCAAGGCGCACGACTATTGCGCGCATTGCAGCAAGCGCAAAGTGTGTATACCGACGCCGTGGCTAGCGCGGCAATGCAGGCAGGCGCACGCGGCCCGGACATTGGCCGCGCTGTGGCCCAGGCCCGTACGCAGGCGGTAGCCGCCATGGAGGCACACTAGGTCATGGCCCATTTGCTCTTGGTAGAAGACGACGAACTGCTGCGCGACGGTCTGTGCGCCCAACTCATGCACGCTGGCCACAGCGTGGACGCGGCGGGCGACGGCGCCCAGGCGCAGGCATTGCTGGAGTCCACGCGCCTGGATGGCGTGGTGCTGGACCTGGGCCTGCCGCCGGTGCAAGGTGTGGCCATGGACGGCATCATGGTGCTGCGCTGGATACGCCAGCGCCTGCCGCACCTGCCGGTGCTGGTATTGACCGCGCGCGACGACATTGACGACCGCGTGGCAGGCCTCAATGCGGGCGCCGACGACTACCTGACCAAACCCTTTGACCTGGCCGAACTGCTGGCGCGCCTGGCCGCGATGCTGCGCCGCGCACGCATGCCGGCCTTTGACGGCACACTGCCCGGCGACACCCCAAGCGCACACCGCCTGCGGCTGGACCCGCAGTTGCCCATGGGCTGGCTGGGGGAAGAGGCCATGGAACTCACACACCGCGAATGGTCACTCCTGGGCCTGCTGCTCCGGCAAATCGGCCAGGTGGTGGGGCGTGAAGACGTGCTGGCGGTGTGGCAGACGCAGGCGCCAGAAGGTGGACTGGGCGGCGCAGGGGCTGGCTCCAACGCGCTGGAGGTGTATGTGCACCGGTTGCGGCGCAAACTGCAAGGCAGCGGCCTGAACATCCGCAACGTACGCGGGCTGGGCTACATGCTGGAGTTGCAAACGCCGTGAGCAGTGCGGACGCACGCGGCGCGGGCTTGTCGCTCAAGCGGCAACTGCTGCTGTGGCTCTTGCTGCCCCAGCTGGTGCTGTGGGCTATGGGCGGCATGTTGGCCTACCGGGTGGCGCTCACTTATGCCGAAAAAGGCATTGACGAGTCGCTCACCCAGTCGGTGCGCGCGCTGGCGCGCCAGGTCAAACCGCTGGGCTCAGGCCTGCTGGTGGACTTTCCCAAGGCGGCGCAGGCGGTGCTGGAGCAAGACCCGCAGGACCGACTGGCCTATATGGTGTCCTCGCCGCCTGGCAGCTTTTTACTGGGCAACTCCCAGCTGCCCGGCCCCGGGGGCAGCGGTGTGCTGCAGCCCGACGACGTGCCGGTGCTCTACGACATTGCCTTCGACGGCAAGGCCATGCGCGTTGCGTCCATGGAGCTGCCCTTTGGCGACGCCCCTACCACACAGCGCCTGCGCGTGCAGGTGGCCAAAAGCCTGGCGGTGCAACAGGCCATTGCCAACGAACTGGTGCGCGACGTGCTGGTGCCGCTGCTGCTCTTGGGCGCGGTGCTGGGCGTGCTGATGTACGCCGGCATGCGCCGTGGCCTGGCGCCGCTGGCACGGCTCGAAGCTCAAATCGCCCACCGCAACGCGGCGTCCCTGCAAGCCATCGAACTCACGCAAGCGCCGCAAGAGGTGCATTCGCTGGCACAAGCGCTCAACCAATTGCTCACCACCCTGCGGCGCAGCATGAGCCAGGAAAAGCGCTTTTTGAACGACGCCGCCCACCAGCTGCGCACCCCCTTGGCCGGCCTGATCAGCCAGACCGAGCTGGCCCTGACCGAGACCGACCCGCAAGCCCTGCACGCGCGCCTGACCAAGGTGCACAAAGGCGCGCAGCGCAGCGCCCACCTGGTAAACCAGTTGCTCAGTTTGGCCCGCACCGAGGCCGAAGTGGCGCTCCTGCCCGTGGACGTGGCCGCGCTGGCGCGCGAAGTAGCGCGCGAATGGACGCCGCGCGCGCTGGCGGCGGGCATCGACCTGGGCTTTGAAGGCGAAGACCACCTGCAAGTGCGCGCCGACCGCGTGCTGCTGCGCGAAGCCCTGAGCAACCTGATCGACAACGCCCTGCGCTACTGCCCGCGCGGCGCCAGCGTCACCCTGCGGGTGCGCACCACAGGCGCGGGTCAGTGCGTGCTGGAAGTAGAAGACAACGGCCCCGGCGTGCAAGCCACCGACCGGTCCCACCTGTTCGAGCGCTTCTGGCGCGCCAGCGAACTCCCCGGCGGCTGCGGCCTGGGCCTGGCCATCGTCGCCGAAATCGCCCAGCGCCATGGCGGCAGCGTGCAGGCGCACGCGGCGCTGCCGCAGGGCTTGGTGGTGCGGGTGGTGTTGCCCATGGGATGAGCCTTAGGCTGTGGGCGACCGAAGCGACGATGCCTATACGCTGCGCGGGCGGGCACAGCGTCGTATTGAATGGCGCTTATGCAGCGACGGTCTGAAAGTAAGCCGCGCTCTTGCGACCCTTTACAACGCCGGGTGCGGGATATTTGCCATGGCGATCGGATTTTGTTGAATGCCAGCCAGAGTTGACCCCTTGGAGGCGATTATTTCCATCCAAATTTGAATCCAACGCATGAAATGGATCGCCCACTCCTGACATTTGTGTCGAAGCTCCTCTATGTCGCAAGGCCTCGACGAAGTCGGCACGGCTGTGTTTCAAAAGTCCCCCGTATTGAAGACCCACGCTTGCGCTATATTGGACCTAGGTTGCTCATTCCCCAATGTCGAGGTGCTCAATGGCAGGTTTTGAAAATTTTGATTTCTCAAAAGGCTGCGCTTTCGTGCGAGGCCAGTATGTTCCCATCGCGCAGGCTAGTATTCCAATTACCGACTTGGGTTTTTTGCATTCTGATGCGACATACGATGTCGTCACCGTCTGGGACGGAGCATTTTTCAGATTAGACGCGCATTTGGAGCGATTTAAACGCAGCTGTGCGCACTGGAGACTAGACCCGGGTGTGACGGACCAAGACATTACAGAAATCCTGCGTCAATGTGTTCGCCTTAGCGGCTTGCGTGCATCGTATGTTGAAATGATTTGCACCCGCGGTCAGACCCCTTGGGGGTCGCGAGATCCGCGACAAGCGGTTAACCAGTTTTATGCATTTGCTGTTCCATTTGTCTGGCTTGCAAATGAAAGTCAACGCGCGGAAGGGCTTCATCTCAAAATCAGTGATGTTCAGCGTATTCCGGCATCATCCGTTGACCCAACAATTAAAAACTACCACTGGAACGACCTCACCATGGGCCTTTTAGGTGCATTGGACGCAGGCGCAGACAGTGTCGTTCTTACCAACGACCAGGGGCACATAGTAGAAGGGCCTGGCTTCAATGCATTCTGCGTGCGAGACGGAACCATAATCACTCCGGACCATGGAATGCTCGAAGGGGTTACGCGCAAGACGGTGATTGAAATTGCACAGTCACTTGAAATGCCGGTTCAGGTTCGGGCTGTTCTGGCCGAAGAATTTAGATCGGCAAACGAGGTATTTATTTCCTCCTCAGGTGGAGGTGTGTTACCTGTAACCCGTGTAGACGGGAATGCAATTGGCAATGGCGAGGTAGGCGCTGTTACCCGAAAATTCGTCGATGCTTATTGGGCCTTGCATAAAGATCCCTCCTTAAACTTACCCATAGTGTATTGATTACTCACCTCCACGTTGAAGGGCTGCTGATCGGCGACCCGATGGACGCCCCCCAAAGCAGACACATACGTATGCCAGTTTCTGGTCCAGGTTTGCCTTGGCATTCGCATGCCAAGCAAACGTTGCCTCCAATGTACAAATTTCCGATTTAGCTAAACGCCTTCGACAAATCGAATATCACGAACAACAGCGTTACCCTCCAGCTCTTTCATTGCTAATTGATAGGCCTCACTGTCGTAGGCATCGAGCGCGGCCTGCAGGCTCTCGAACTCAATCAGCACCGTGCGCTGTAACTTGCCAGACTCTTTTGCCGCGGCCGGTATTCCTCGCGCTAAAAATTTGGCACCGGCAGCACTAAGTGCAGGCACAGCAAGCTTTGAATACGCTGCAAGCGCATCTTGGTTATTGACTTCGTGGTACGTGCTGATGAAGTACGCTTTTGGCATGGTTAGATTCCAATTCAAGGTTTCAAAATTACAATTTTTACAGATACGTTCTCGAGTCTCAAAAACGCATCGTCTTAATCAAGCGAGCTGATCGAAGCCAAAACCGAATCGAGGTCAGCGCCTGAAAAATGCGGCCGAGGCCCTAAGGCCTCAAAAGGCAAGCCTTGCCGATTGACCCAGTAGGTTGTGAAGCCAAACCATGTGGCGCCCAGCGCGTCCCAGGCATTGCTGGACACGAACAACACTTCGTCTTTCGCGACCGGGATGGATTGTTGGACCAGCCCGTAACTCTCTGGCGAAGTCTTAAAAAGGCGAATCGGGTCCACAGAAATGAGGTGGTCCAGCACACCCTCCATGCCCGCGCTTTTCACGGCCGAATTCAGCATGTCCACGCTGCCGTTGGAAAGAATGGCGGTCGTTAGGCCCATAGCCTTGATCTTTTGAAGTACTGCCAAATTTTCAGGAAAGGGCGTGAGGTGTGCGTATTGCTGCATCAATGCATCGACTTGCCCTGCCGCACGCGCTAGTTTTAATCGGTCCAAGGTGTATTCCAAAGACAAGCGCGTCAACTCCCAAAACGGACGGAAGAATTGGCTTCCGGATGCATTGTGGGGATCGGACTGGGTAATCAGGCGGGTATAGTCAATTTGCTTGTCGCGCCACTTCACTGCGATATCTGCGCCGTTGCCGGGGTACAACTTTTCAGCCAGCAACTGGACTGAGTACACATCAAACAAAGTGCCGTAGGCATCAAAAACAACTGCTTTGATCTTCATTTCAATTCCTTCAATGGGTGTCAGGCGACGGTCTTGGCGGTTTGGTCCACGGTCGGCGTCGTATTGACAGATTTGGTGAGCGCATAGGCCCGCTCGGTCGCTGGGCGGTTTTTGACGTGCTCAAACCAAGCAGCCAGCGCGGGAAACTGCCCGACGTCCTGGCGTCAACCCACACGCAGCACTGTCCGAGGGTACCATTCCAAGTCCCGTGCCCTCATCCCCTGCACCGCCTTGATCTTTCGGGCCAGCTGCTGCGTGCTGTAGATGGACGTGGTGTCGATGCTGGCGTGTCCTGCAAGTTCGCGGGCCACCGCAATGGGCGTGTCGTCCAACAGCGCCTGGCGCACAAAAGTGTGCCGCATCCAGTGCGGGCTCCAAAAAATGCAGGCGTTTGTACACCCACTTTAATGACCCCGGCGGCCAACTCTTCTCCAATCACAAAGATACCGGATCCACTGGTTCCGGGCGATTTGCAGCAACTTTTCAACCTCAGCTTCGATGAGCCACAGTGGGCTCCAACCGTTGCGCGAACGGTCGAGTCACAGCTGGCCTGGTTGGTGCATCTGAAGATTTTTCAGCGTCTCCTGCGTCGACCGCCAGAAGCCCTTGCAGCACATGGCCCACCACGATCACGCTGGGGCTGCCCAGACGCTCGCTTTGCAAGGTGGCGTGCAGCGTGGCCAGCGTGCCGGTAGCATGGCGCTGGCTGGGCAAGCTGGCGTTTTGGATGATGGCCACCGACGTGTCGCCGCTCAGGCCTTGCAGCAGCGCACTTTGGATGGTGGCCACGCCACTCACGCCCATGTAAATCACCAGCGTGAGTTTGGCCTGGTGCGCGGTGTGGGCCAGCGCCACCCAATCGGTACCGCTGTCGCCCGGCTTGGCGTGGCCGGTCACAAACACCACGCCATGCGCGTGCTCGCGGTGGGTGAGCGGCACGTTCAGGCTGGTGAGCCCGGCTAAGCCTGCGGTAATGCCATTGACCACAGCCACCGCAATGCCTGCGGCCTGCAAGGCTTCAACCTCTTCGCCGCCACGCCCAAAGACAAAGGGGTCGCCGCCCTTGAGTCGCACCACTTGTTCGCCGCGCTGGGCTTCGCTGACCATGAGTTTTTCAATGAACGCCTGCGGCGTGGAGGCGCAACCGCCACGCTTGCCCACGTAAACAATGCGCGCACTTGGCGCAGCATGGGCCAGAACCGCGTCATTGACCAGGTCGTCCACCAGCAGCACGGTGGCGCCGGCAATGGCCTTGACGGCTTTGAGCGTGAGCAGCTCCGGGTCGCCGGGGCCGGCTCCTACCAGGGTGACTGTTCCGGTGGAAGTATTGAAATGGGAGGACATGAAGAGGACGTTTTAAAGGCGCGGCGCCCGCTGCACGGTAGGAGCCACTTGTTGGGCAATGGGCGCAGGTGGGCCACGGCTTCGCCGTCGGTACCGCGCCCGATTTCCTGACCTTGATTTTTACTGCCCACGGGTAACGATTAAGGTTGAGAACTCAGAAAAATGACCTTAAGCGATGGCCATCGAGGTGGCTTGCACCGTGCGCCGTAGCTCGGGCAGGCAGGAGCCGCAGTTGGTGCCGCATTTCAAGGCGTCTTGCAGGTCAGCCAGCCGTGCGTTGATGTCTCCCCCGCAGGTGGCGAGATGGGTGTCGATCTGCACGTCGGTCACGTTAAAGCAGGTGCAAACCACTTTGCCGCGTGAGGCCACTGCCACCGGCGGTTTGGCGCTGGCCACCAGGAGGGCGCGGCTGTAGGCTTGGGCGGCAAGGCCATCCTTGAGCAAGGTGGTGACCCAGCTCTGTGCGCTGGTGTCGCCCGACAGCAAAAACGCCTGCAGGCGGGCGTCGCCCGTGGTTGCATCGCGCTGCAGCAAGGCAGCGCGGCGCTGGCCCTTCTTTTTGTCGGCATAGCGAACCACTTCGGGGCCACCCAAGTGAAGCAGCGTTTCGATATGCTCCAGCACCGCATCGTTGGGCGCAGTGTGATCTGCTGCGCGAAACAGCAAGCCGGTGCGCGGCATGCCGCCAGCGTCCAGTGCGTCGTTGACAAAGGGCGTGCAGCTGGCAAAGGCAAACTGGGCCATCAGCGCCTGCAACTGCGTGCGCGTAGTCAGCGCCGCCGCGTTGGGCAGCCAGGCCACGGCCAGCAGGCTCCAGTCCATGGGTGACTTGATCACCTTCACGGCGGCGTGTTTGAACTCGGGTTGTTTGGAGTCCGGGCAGTAGGCCGAGGTGGTGAGGGCGTTCACACCGGCCATGCGCTGGCCTTGGGCGGACTGGCCACTCAAAAACTCTTCGCCCCAGTGCATGGCCATAAAGACATGGTTGAGCCCCAGCTCCGCGCTGGCCTGCACCGGTACCACGATGCTGCCGCGCTTGCTGGTGACTTGCACCAAGTCGCCGTCTGCCACTTGCCGGCGCGACATGTCTTGCGGGTGCATTTGCAGCGCAGGCTCCGCCACGTGGCCAAACAGGCGGCCTATGGTGCCGGTGCGGCTCATGCCGTGCCACTGGTCGCGCAGGCGTCCGGTGCTCAGCGAAAACGGAAAACGCGATTCGCGCGGCTCGGCCACCGGCTTGTAGGCTGTGGCGCAAAACCTGGCGCGGCCGTCCGGCGTGGGGAAAACGCCGTCTTCGTACAGGCGCACTTTGCCCAGGGTCTGGCCCCCAGGCAGCGGCCACTGCTGGGGCGCGGCTTCGAGCATGGCGTAGCTCATGCCGGTGATGTCGAGGTCGCGCCCGCGCGTGGACTCGCGGTGTTCCAGCCAGATGGATTCAGGCGTGGCGTAGGGGAACAGCGTGGGTCGGCCCGTGGGTTCCAGTCGTTTGGCAAAGTCCAGGGCGATTTGCCAGTCGTGGCGGGCCTGGCCCGGCGCGGAAACGGCGGCGCGCACGCGGCTGATGCAGCGCTCGCTGTTGGTGACGGTGCCTTCCTTTTCGCCCCAGGTGGTGGCCGGCAGCAGCAGGTCGGCATAGGCGCAGGTGGCGGTGGTGGCAAAAGCTTCTTGCAACACCACAAATTCGGCGCGCTGCAGCGCGCGGCGCACGGTGGCCTGATTGGGCATGCTCTGCGCGGGGTTGGTGCAGGCAATCCACAGCGCCTTGATTTCGCCGTCGGCTGCGGCTTGGAACATTTCCACCGCCGTTTTTCCAGACGTTGAGGGCACCTCGTCCACGCCCCACAGAGCGGCCACTTCGGCACGGTGCGCCGGGTTGGACAGGTCGCGGTGGGCACTGAGCAGGTTGGCCAAGCCGCCCACTTCACGACCGCCCATGGCGTTGGGCTGGCCGGTAAGTGAGAACGGTCCCGCGCCGGGCTTGCCGATCTGGCCGGTGGCCAGGTGCAGGTTGATGAGCGCGGTGTTTTTGGCCGTGCCACTGCTGGACTGGTTCAGGCCCTGGCAATACAGGCTCAGCGTGGCCTTGGAGGTGGCAAACAGGCGTGCGGCTTCAAACAGTGCTTCTTTGCTGATGCCGCAGGTCTGCGTTACTACGTCGGGTGTGCAGTCGCGCACCAGCGCCTTGAGTGCGTCAAATCCGTTGGTGTGGGCGGCGATGAAGGCGGCGTCGGTCCAGCCTTCCCACAGCATGAGGTGCAACATGCCGTTGAACAGCATTACGTCGGTGCCGGGTTGCAGGGGCACGTACAGGTCGGCGATTTCGGCGGTATCGGTCTTGCGCGGGTCGCAAAACACGATCTTGAGCGCCGGGTTGCTTTTCTTGGCGTCCTCGATACGCCTAAAAAGAATGGGGTGCGCATACGCGGTGTTGGAGCCGACGATGAAGACGGTTTGCGCGTGGTTTATATCGTCGTAGCAGGCGGGTGGGGCGTCGGCGCCCAGCGTCTTTTTGTAGCCAACCACCGCGCTGCTCATGCACAGGCGCGAGTTGGTGTCGATATTGTTGGTGCCGATCAGGCCCTTGGCAAGCTTGTTGAAGACGTAATAGTCTTCGGTGAGCAACTGGCCGGAGACATAAAAGCCCACGGCGTCCGGGCCATGCTCTTGAATGATGCGGGCAAAGGTGCTGCTGGCGTGGTCCAGCGCGGCGTCCCAGGTGACTCGTTGCAAATGCCCTCCACGCTCTGCGCGTTGCTGGGGAAACAGCAAGCGCGTTTGCTGCGTCACATCTGCCGTAGCGCTCAGGTGCAGCGTGGAGCCTTTGGAGCACAGGCGCCCGTAGTTGGCCGGGTGATCTGGGTCACCGCGCACGCCGGTGATTTGCGCGCCCGTGCTCTGGATGACGACGCCGCAGCCGACGCCGCAATACGGGCAGGTCGAACGGGTTTCCACTGGCGCGGCGCCTGCGGCGTGAATGGGGATCACCGTCATGGGGCCTTACGCCTTGGCTGTGGATTGGGGCTTGGGACCGGCAACGGGTGCACTGAATTCCAGCGCATGGGTGGCGAGTTCCTGGGCGCTCAGGTGTACCGCACCAGCCTCCACCTTGACGGCGAATTTCGGAGTACAGCCCTCGTCCGGCGCCTTGGCGCAGCCGTCGGCCATGCCGATGGTCCAGTTGTGCAAGGGGCAGGCCACGCTGGTGCCAAACACAATGCCCTGGCTCAAGGGACCGCCCTTGTGCGGGCAGCGGTCGAGCAGCGCAAACACCTGGTCTTCGCTGTTGCGAAACACCGCCACGTCCATGCCCGCTGGCCGCGCCACCCGGCGCGAACCGAGCACCGGAATATCAGTCACCAAGCAGATCTTTTTCCAGCCAGTGTCCAATGTGTCGCTCATAGGGCCTCCAACTTTTCAAACTGGCGGGTGTCCACCGAAGCCTGCTCGAAGTCGAACCAGGGATCGGGCTCACCATCGAGCGCAAACTGCAGGCGCTCCCACAGCGCCTTGCGACCGGCATGGTCTTGCAGGATGCGCTTCTTGACGTAGTCCAGACCCACGCGGTTGACGTAATGCACGGTGCGCTCCAGGTACCAGCCCTCGGTGCGGTACAGCTCGCAAAACGCGCCGGTGTACTCCAGCACTTCTTCGGCGGTCTTGAGCTTGGTGAAGAAATGCGCCACCTCGGTCTTGATGCCGCCGTTGCCGGCGATGTACATCTCCCATCCCGATTCGACGCCGATGATGCCCACGTCTTTGATGCCGGCCTCGGCGCAGTTGCGCGGGCAGCCGCTCACGGCAAACTTGACCTTGTGCGGGGCGTACATGCGCCACATGGCGCGTTCCAGGTCTTTGCCCATTTGCGTGCTGTCTTGCGTGCCCATGCGGCACCACTCGGAGCCCACGCAGGTTTTGACCGTGCGCAGCGCCTTGGCGTAGGCGTGGCCGCTGGGCATGCCGATATCTTGCCAGACGGCTTTTAGGTCTTCCTTTTTGACGCCCAGCAAGTCGATGCGCTGACCGCCCGTGACCTTGACGGTGGGAATCTTGTACTTGTCCACCGCGTCGGCAATGCGGCGCAGTTCGCTGGCCGTGGTTTCGCCGCCCCACATGCGGGGGATGACGCTGTAAGTGCCGTCTTTTTGGATGTTGGCGTGGCTGCGCTCGTTGATAAAGCGGCTTTGCGGATCGTCCTTGGCCTCTTTGGGCCAGCTGCTGATCAGGTAGTAGTTGATGGCCGGGCGGCAGGACGCGCAGCCGTTGGGTGCGCGCCAGTCCATCGCCTCATAGACCTGCGCGATGGTGAGGTACTTGTTGGCCACAATGGCCTCGCGCACCGCCTGGTGGCCGTGGTCGGTGCAGCCGCACATGGCCTTGGTCTTGGGCGTGGCGGAATAGTCGCCACCGGCGGTGAACATCAAAATCTGCTCCACCAGGCCGGTGCAGGAACCGCAGGACGCGCTGGCTTTGGTGTGCTTGCGCACCTCGTCCAGGGTGAACAGGCCTTTGTCGCGAATGGCTTTGCAAATGGTGCCCTTGTTGACCCCGTTGCAGCCGCACACTTCCGCCGCATCGGGCATGCTGGCGGCCTTGCTGTGGCCTTCGTGGCCCACGTCACCAATATTGCTTTCACCAAACATGAGCTTGTCGCGAATGTCGGCCACGCTGCGGCCGTCGCGAAGCAGCTTGAAGTACCAGCTGCCGTCCACCGTGTCGCCGTAAAGGCAGGCGCCGATGAGCTTATCGTTCTGGATCACCAACTTTTTGTAGACGCCAGCAAACGGGTCGCTCATTACGATTTCTTCCAGACCGGCGTCTTCGGGGCGGCCCGTTGCTGCGCCCAAAAAGTTGCCCGCGCTGAACAGGTCAATGCCGGTAACCTTGAGCTTGGTGGACGTGAGCGAGCCCTGGTAGCGGCCAATGCCGTATTCAGCCAGGTGGTTGGCAGCCACCTTGGCCTGCTCAAACAGCGGCGCCACCAGCCCGTACGCAATACCCCGGTGTGCAGCGCATTCGCCCACGCTGTAGATGCGCGCGTCGGTCACGGTTTGCAGGGTGTCGGTCACCACAATGCCCTTGTTGCAATGCAGACGCATGGATTCGGCAAGCGCTGTGTTGGGGCGAATGCCCACGGCCATCACCACCAAGTCGGCGGGTACCTCGGTACCGTCCTTGAACTGAATGGCTTTGACACGTCCCGCCTCGTTGCCAAGCAGAGCCTGGGTCTGCGCGCCCATCAAAAACTTCAGACCACGCGCTTCCAGCGACTTTTGCAGCAGCTTGCCCGCCATGCTGTCGAGCTGGCGCTCCATCAGCGTGGGCATCACATGCACCACGCTGACCTGCATGCCGCGCAGCATCAGACCGTTGGCGGCCTCCAGGCCCAGCAAGCCGCCGCCAATCACCACCGCGTGCTCGTACTTGGTGGCCGCTTCGATCATGGCGTTGGTGTCGGCGATGTCGCGGTAGGCGACCACGCCTTCCAGCTCCTTGCCCGGCACGGGCAGGATGAAGGGGTTCGAGCCGGTACACAGCAGTAGCCGGTCGTATGCGGCGGTGGTGCCATCAGACGCCGTGACGGTGCGCTTGACGCGGTCTACTTCGGTGACGGTTTTGCCGGCATGCAGGGTAATGTTGTTTTCTTCGTACCAGCTGAAGGGGTTGAGCACGATCTCGTCGAGCGTTTGTTCACCGGCCAGCACGGGGCTTAAAAGGATGCGGTTGTAGTTGGGGTGGGGCTCGGCGCCGAACACGGTGATGTCGTACAGGTCGGGGGCGATTTTCAAAAGCTCTTCCAGGGTGCGCACGCCGGCCATGCCGTTGCCGACCATCACGAGTTTTTGTCTCTTTAGGGGGGGCGTTTTCATGTCCATGATTTGGTTTCCGTTTGCTTGGTTTGTTCTCCCCACTCTCCCCCAACCCCTCTCGCCCCGGCGGGGCGAGAGGGGAGCTCAATAGCCACATTTGGTTGCTTCGCGCCGAATACGGTGCTACCGGAGTGGGGTTGCGGTGCACTGTTGCGTGCTGGCGTTTCTGGCGTTTCTGGCGTGGCGGTCGTAGTGAATGGCTGCGTGGTGGTGGCGGCCAAGCTGGCGCTTTGCGGCCAGCCGGTTCCGCGCGCGCCGGTCGCAAGCCGCGCTAGCGCGTGGCCCCTACGACCGCTGGTTCGAAGCCGCAGCGCACCCACACAGCGGCAACGCTCCGCCCGTAGCAGCGTAGTCGGCGCAAACCAATCAAATGTGGCTGTTAGGCTCCCCTCTCGTCCCGCTGGGGCGAGAGGGGTTGGGGGAGAGTGGGGTAGAAAACCAGAGTGGGGCAAAACAAGCAAAAGCATTTAAGCCACCTTCTCCACATGCCCCTGACGCGTATACAAAAAGTCGATCACCGCCTTGCGGTACTGCAGGTACTGCGCGCTGTCCGCCAGCTCCACCCGGTTGCGCGGCCGGGGCAGGTCAACGCGAAGCACTTCGCCAATCGTGGCGGCAGGCCCGTTGGTCATCATCACGATCTTGTCGGACAGCAGCACCGCTTCGTCCACGTCGTGGGTCACCATCACCACGGTGCTCTGGGTGCGCGCCACGATGTCGAGTAACTCGTCTTGCAGCTTAGCGCGGGTGAGCGCGTCCAGGGCACCAAAGGGCTCGTCCATCAGCAAGACCTTGGGCTCCATGGCCAGCGCGCGCGCAATGCCTACACGCTGCTTCATGCCGCCCGATATTTCGTTCGGGCGTTTGTGTGCGGCGGCGCTTAAGCCCACCAGCGCCAGAGCCGCATCTGTGCGTGCCTTGAGTTGTGCTTTGGATTCGGCGGCTGCGCCGGTACTTTTGGAGCCAGCACCAAATACGCGCTCCACGCCCAGATACACGTTCTCGAAGCAGGTCAGCCAGGGCAGAAGCGAATGGTTTTGAAACACCACCGCGCGCTCTGGGCCGGGGCCGGCGATTTCGCGGTTGGCGCACAGCAACAGCCCTTGCGTGGGCAGTGTCAGGCCCGCAATCAGGTTCAACAGGGTGGACTTGCCGCAGCCCGAATGGCCAATCAGGGTGACGAATTCACCTTTGGCTACCGTCAAGTTGATGTCGCGCAATGCGAGGAAAGGCCCGGTCTTGGTCTTGAAGCTTTGGGCGACCTGCTGGATGTCGATGAATTTTTCGTTCATGACTTCACCTCTTCAAAGGTAAACGCGGTGGCAATCTTGATCAACAGGTATTCCAGAGCCAGCCCGACGATGCCGATCACGAAGATGGCGATGATGATGTTCTTGACGTTAAGGTTGTTCCACTCGTCCCAGACCCAAAAGCCAATGCCCACGCCGCCGGTCAGCATCTCGGCTGCCACGATCACCAGCCACGCAGTGCCCACGGCCAGGCGCACACCGGTCAGCATGTAGGGTAGTACCGAGGGAAACAGTATCTTGGTGACGATCTTCCACTCACTTAAATTGAGCACGCGCGCCACGTTCATGTAGTCCTGCGGTACGCGCTGCACGCCCACTGCCGTGTTGATGACCATGGGCCAGATCGAGCATATAAAGATGGTCCAAATTGCCGCCGGGTGCGCGCCTTTGAATACCATCAGGCCAATCGGCAGCCAGGCCAAGGGGGACACCGGGCGCAGCAGACTGATGATGGGGTTGAACATACGGCTCAGAAAGTCAAAGCGCCCAATCAAAAATCCCACTGGTATCCCTACGATTGCCGCCAAACCGAACCCCAGCGCCACGCGTTGCAAAGAAGCGAGCACATTCCAGCCCACGCCCTGGTCGTTGGGGCCCTTGCGGTAGAAAGGGTTGCTAAAGATGTCCACGGCCTGCAACCACGTCTCCCAGGGGCTCGGGATGCTTCCTTTGGTCGCAACGCTAACGGCCTCCCAGACCAGCACCAACAGGCCCAGGCCTAGCACCGGTGGCAAAACTGCCAGCACCCAGGCGCTGGCCTTGCCGGGCACGCGCTGGGGGGCGCTGGCTTGCAGCGCAGGGCGTATGGCTGCCTTCGGCGCTGTTGTGCTGTCAGCGACGGGCGCGTCCAGAGGGGGGTGAAATACAGCACTGACCATGGGCAAATCCTCGGGTTGGGTGGCTAAATGGGTCGCAATGAATGGCGCGAGCGGGAAATCAGGCCTTGACCTTGAAACCGTCGGCATATTTCTTGGGGTCCTTGCCGTCCCACACCACACCGTCCATCAGCTTGGACGTGCGCATGGCGTCCTTGGGCACAGGCGTCTTGCTGGCTGTGGCGGCCTGCTTGTAGACGTCAATCTGGTTGATCTGATTGGCAACAGCCAGGTAATCTGGGTGTTCTTTGAGCAAGCCCCAGCGCTTTTGTTGGGTAAGGAACCACATGCCGTCGGACAGATAGGGGAAGTTCACCACGCCGTCGTTGTAAAACTTCATGTGGTTGGGGTCATCCCAGGTCTTGCCCAGGCCGTTCTGGTAGCGTCCCAAAATGCGCTGGTTGATGGCGTCCACGCTGGTGTTCACAAAACTCTTGTCAGCAATGGTTTCGGCCATCTTGTTCTTGTTTTGCAGGCCCGCATCGATCCACTTGCCGGCTTCCAAAATGGCTGCGGTTACGGCACGCGCGGTGTTGGGGTATTTCTTTACGAAGTCGCCCGTGGTACCCAGCACTTTTTCGGGATGGTCTTTCCAGATGTCCTGGGTCGTGGCTGCTGTGATGCCGATGCCGTCGATGATGGCGCGGTGGTTCCAGGGCTCGCCCACGCAGTAG
This sequence comes from Comamonadaceae bacterium, assembly GCA_947450895.1. Taxonomy (GTDB): domain Bacteria; phylum Pseudomonadota; class Gammaproteobacteria; order Burkholderiales; family Burkholderiaceae_C; genus Allorhodoferax. The sequence goes on from CANFWT010000009.1 coordinate 46,684, forward strand.
CCATCCATATTGCCTACGCGCATATTGGCCACCATCTGTGGCGGCGGCACGGTAATCACCTTGGCGTCGTTGATGGGGTTGATGCCATTGGCAGCCATCCAGTAGTAGAGCCACATGGCGTGGGTGCCCGTGGGGAACGTCTGGGCGAAGGTGTATTCGCGCTTTTCAGCCGCCATCAGTTTGGCCAGGCCTGCGCCGTCCACCGCGCCCTTGTCGGCCAACTTCCTGGACAGGGTGATGGCCTGTCCGTTGTTGTTGAGCGTCATGAGAACCGCCATGTCTTTTTTAGGGCCGCCAATACCGAGGTGCACACCGTACACCAGGCCATACAGCACGTGGGCGAAATCCAGTTCGCCGTTGACCAGCTTGTCACGCACGCCGGCCCAGCTGGCTTCCTTGCTGGGGATGATCTTGACGCCGTATTTCTGGTCAAGGCCCAGTACGGACGCCATCACCACGCTGGCGCAGTCGGTGAGCGGAATGAAACCGATTTTGACTTCGGTTTTCTCGGGCGCGTCAGAGCCGCCGGCATACACCGCCGCGCGCAACGCCGGACTGATGCCAATGGCGCCTACGGTGGCGGATTGCATCACCGCGCGGCGGCTGAGGTGGGAGTTGAGAAGGTCGGTCATGGCGCACTCCAAAAGTAAAAAAACAAAACAAAAAAGGCGTCCGCACAGGAAACAAAGCGCTGAAATGCGCAATGAATCCGTGGGGACGCCTTTGTCCGAAACCCTTGGCTACAGCCCGCCGTTGGACTGCACCGTTGTGGTGACCCTGCTCGGGCCGCATTTTTTTACGCAAAGTCTGTGCCACGAGCCGCCGCACCTACCGATTTGTGGCGCTGCAACTTAGACGCCACCTCTGGGAACTGCCATCGCAATGTCGAAGCCCTATGGACTGCGTAGCCTTGGTTTTGGCGGGGCGGTGGTGCGGCGGTGGCGAAAATTCGCACTCAAGTTGTGCGCCGCACCATTTCAGGGTGGCGTGTTCCAGGGCTTGGCGCCTTAGCCGATCAGGTCCGCTAGGTCGAGGATGCGCTGCGCGACTTCGGCAAGTTTGAGGTTTTTGTCCATGGCGGTTTTGCGCAGCTTGGCATAGGCCTGCGCTTCGGTCAGACCTTGGCGCTGCATGAGCAAGGTCTTGGCGCTATCGATGCACTTTCGGTCTTGTACTGCCAGATTGAGTTCCTTGAGTTCGCTGCGGGTGTCGGCCAGTTCCTGGCGCAGTCGCTGGTCTTGCTGAAAGCGCGCCATGGCCACGTCCACTATGGGACGGATGCGCTGGGGCTGCAACCCTGCCACGATATAGGCGGATACGCCGGCGGCTACCGCAGCACGGGCGGTGTCACTGTCGTGGTCATTGGTGAACATGACGATGGGGCGGCGTGCGTCGCGGGTGGCCATCACCACATGCTCCAGCGCGTCGCGCGCCTCGCTTTCGGCGTCCACCACAATCAGGTCGGGCTGCAATTGCGCCAACCGCTCGGTCAAAAATACGTCTGCCGGCAAAGACGCCACCAAATTGAAGCCGCTTTCCAGCAGCCCGATGCGCAGGCTGCGCGAACGCTCTGCCTGTTCTAGGGCGTGCACGTTGTCCGGGTCGTCAACTACCAGATCGGCGGTAATAACAACAATCGAAAGTGCTTGGTTCACGGGTTGAGTGAAGCAAGTATTGCGCCGCCCGCCCCGAGTGTGCAACGCATCGGGATCAAACAGGCGAGGTGATGGCTTGTCAGTCTTGATTGCCTCGCTAAGCGCGCAAGTCTGGAGTTCCATACAGCTTTTGCGCCAAAGTGGCGTCAGCATCTACCGGAAGTTCCAAGCGGAGTCAGAATAAATCTGGGACAAAAAGGGAACAAAAAAGGGATATTCACAGAAAGCCAAGCTAAAAAAGTCCAAGCAGCGACAGTTTTCAGAGCGAGGTTCAAGCCCGCGAAGAACGAGCCGCCCGGCAAATAGCAAAAAAACAGTCTTTTCAGCGCGTTGTCCAGAAATCCTCAGACCCTGCCAGGGGAGACGCGCATCAACACGCTAAAGAGCAATGGCCATTGGTCGTTCCGATGTATCAGTGCACACCGACCAAGCTGCTGGGATCTATCGCTGGATTCGACCCATTGCCGACGGTCGCCGTGCTGCCTCGGGTGGCGGTGGGGAAGCTCAAGCGGTCGGTCGCGACCTACGGGTTGCTAGAACTCCAGCAGTCTGACTGTCAGCGGGCGTTCGTTAGCCCTGGGGTTGCCAAGTAAGCGCACTCCCGGAGTGCCCTGGAATTGGCGCCAATTGCATGAATGGCTATAGCTTATATTCACGCGATGCACATCGTCATACTGACTTTTGACGGCTTCAATGAACTCGACTCCCTGATTGCCCTCGGCATCTTGAATCGCATCAAGAAGGCGGATTGGCGCGTCACCTTGTCCTGCCCGACCCCGACCGTCACCTCGATGAATGGCGTTACCTTGCATGCCCAGTCCACCTTGGAGGAAGCCTGCGAAGCGGATGCCGTGCTATTTGGCAGTGGAATGAAAACTCGTGATATTGCCAATGACCAAAGCATCATGGGGCGGTTGAAGCTCGACGCTTCCAGGCAGCTTATCGGCGCCCAATGTTCCGGAACTTTGCTGCTGGCCAAACTCGGCCTGTTGAACGCTGTTCCCGCCTGCACGGATTTGCTCACCAAACCATGGGTGCAGGAAGCCGGGGTTGATGTTCTCAATCAACCGTTTTACGCTTATGGCAATGTTGCTACGGCAGGTGGTTGTCTATCTTCGCAGTACTTGGCCGCTTGGGTCATTGCGCGATTTGAGGGACTGGAGGCCGCCAAATCAGCCATGCACTATGTGGCGCCTTCTTACAGCCTGACGCAGACCTGCGGCGCGCTTTGACCAGTGCCCTCTACTGGCCCGCGGCAGCTATCGCGGAAAACTTGGCGTGGTAGTCGACGCACTTTTGTGCGGCTGATGCACGACAGTTCGTAAATTACTGCGCTGTGTGGACCCAGTTCTCTGCTTCCAGCGCAGGCACCCGTGCGAACTCCCCCATGTTGTTTGTCACCAAGACCAGGCCTTCGCTGCGGGCGTGCGCTGCAATGTGCATGTCGTTCACACCGATAGGCTGGCCGAGTTTTTCCAAGGCGGCGCGAATGGCTCCGTAATGCTGCGCGGCCTTGGGGCCATAGGGCAGAACTTCTAGGCGACTGCAAAAGTCCTCGACAGCGGCTAGGTTCTCGCTCACCCGGCTGCTTTTCTCCGCACCGTGCAAGAGTTCGGCGAGGGTAATGGAGGAAATTGCCATGCGGCTGGCGTTGGTGTTGAAAGTGGAAAGCACCTCGAAGGGTCGCCGCTTCAACACGTATATGACGATGTTGGTGTCCAGCAGGTAACGCAGCATCAGAGCGCTTCCCGCTCCGGCTGGTGCTGGGTAGCGCGCTCAGCAAGGAAGTCGTCGCTCACTGTGGGGCCACCCAGAAAGAAGCTGTCCCAGGTTTGGCCTAAGGGGGCGATGATGCGCTCGTTACCTTTGACGCGTATCTCTACCTTTTGGACACCCTCGGGTAGACGCACGTCCAAAGGGAGACGAACGGCCTGGGTACGGTTATTGACGAAAACAGTGCCGATGGACATTATGACCCCCTAAGAAAAGTATATAGCAATTGTATATGGCGGTTCCGCAGTAGTCAATTGGGCGTTATACAAAGGTCTCGGTTCCGCCACAGCACACGCTTTAAGAACTCCAGCGTGAGTCAAATCCCACTTCCCGATTCCCGATTCAAGCCGTTGGCCAATGGCAGGAGAGGGCGGAAGCAGTCACTGTGGTGTGCTGCAGACAACGGCGGCTTTCAGCCTATCGCAGGCTCACATCAAGGTTCGGCCAACGACCGCTCATGGCTGAAGCCGCTCTCTAAAGCTAACGCTATTTCCCGTCTTGCGCTCTTTCATTCACATCATCCTGCACGGATCGGCACGTTTCCATAATTTCATCAAACGATGGCTGATGAAGCGCTAGCAAACCGTCCTGCAGCATGGCGGTGTAATCGCTTTCGAGTGCATCCAATGCCGCACCGGCGGGCACCAATTTGAGCCCACCGGTGACGGCTTTGAAGTAGTCGACCTTTGACCCTTGTGCATCTTTTTCAGCGAAGAAGACCGACTTGTGTTCGGCCACCGATTTAGCCAACTGGTGATCACCTGCTGCCTTGGCGGCATGACCTGTCTTTGCCATCGCAGCCAAGTCGTACCAATGACGGGAATATCGCTCCCCGCGCAGACGGCCCTGCAAACTGTAGACGTGTGCGGCCGTGGCCTTTTCCCAGAAGGTGCGCTCAACAGCCATGACCAAAGGTGCTGCAACTGGGAATTCAACGCCCTCAATCACTGGGGCGATGTCGCAATCAACCTTATGCATGCTGTTGGGCTCGCCTGTCGCGCGGGCACCTAACTCCAATTGAATTGATGCCGCAGCGTAGCCAGTGCCAGTTTTCACGGCCCGATAGTCAATGATCAGCTTCTCGCTGTGATTGCCATCAACGCGGAGCTCAGCTTGCGCATTGCTACTGATCAATGAATTTTCCAGTACCGGAATGACCGAGCTGGTGATCCATTCCGGCAAACGCGACCGAACGGCGCTTGTAATTTTCTTTTCCTGACTTGCCGTAACGGGAATTGGATTGCCGCCCTGCAGCAGGTCGGGGACCAACTCCCGGATGTCATAAGTCAGATCAATGTCCTCTGAAAACCGATCAATGATTTTGTAGACCTTGGATAACGATGTGCCGCCTTTAAAAGTCAATTTCTCGGCCAGCGTTGAGCTGTAGATCGCCGACAAGGCCCAGACCACCCAGATATCTTTTTCCAGCAAATGGGCTGGGCGCCCGGTCCGACCTGCCGCCACTTCAAGTGCTTCAGCTTGGTCTTCACGGCTGAGTGAGAACCAAGACTCAGCCAGATGTCACCTCACTGACGGCACGTGCCATCCAGCTTGGCATCGCCGCGCGGGCGCAGCGCATGGCCTCCCATTCGGCCGTCGGCAACTTCGAATGCAGGATTTTGAGGGCCGAAGGTGCTTGCGCTGCCCCCAGCCAGGCCAACGCACGAATGGCCATACCCGCTGGCCGTTTGCCCATGAGTAACTGCCAAGGCGTGCCATGCTTGAACTCGATGTCCTGATGACCCAAACGCAACTTGCGCGAAGGACCTGAGGTCAGAAAAACCTCACGGACAGGCACCTGTGTCGTCAACCCAAGTGCATTTGCTTCCGCAGCGCCGCTGGGGACCACCACCTCACCGCTGGCCGCCTCAATCGCCTCCACCACGGTTTGAGTTGACGGGGGACGCGCGCCAAACCGGCCCTGCACCGGCAAGGCGTAAACACCACGGCCTACGCGTAAAAGCTTCTCCTCACGCGTCAGGCGTGTCAGCGCTTGATCGACAGCAGCCCGCGATGCCAGATGCAAGAACTCTTTGGGCGAGAGTAGACCGCCCTCAGGCAAGGCTTGCGCAGCAGCAATGATGGATTGGGCAAGTTGGCTCATAGGAGGACTCAATTTGTCAGAAGTATAAAATAGTTTCTGACATTTGACGAACTGATTCATAGCACCGCTCCCTCACTGCATCCGGCTAACCAGCATATCCCGCCCTACCCCACCGCCCCCTCTCGCTTACGTGCCCTCATCCCCTGCACCGCCTTGATCTTTCTGGCCAGCTCCTGCGTGCTGTAGATCGACGTGGTGTCGATGCTGGCGTGGCCTGCGAGTTCGCTGGCCACCTCTATGGGCATGCCGTCCACCAGCGCCTGGCGCACGAAGGTGTGCCGCATCCAGTGCGTGCTGGCTTTCTCAAACCGGCGCGCATCCAGTCCTGAAGCCTCAGCCGTCTTGGCCGCTTTCCTAAAAAATACCTTCAGTGCCGCATAAATCGCACTGGCAGACAGGGCAAGGCCCGTCTGCGTAGTGCGAGGTGCGGCCACCAACGCTCCACCCTCCCCTTTGCCCCAGCGCGCCACCGGCGCGCGCAAGGTACGGATCAAGGGCAGCTCGCCTTGCTCCTTGCTGTGCAAGTCTGCTTGCATGAACGCCGATCCGTGGGCTGCCAGCAGCTGTGCGACCTGGGGCTGCAGTGGTACTTCGCGGGTCTTGTTGCGTTTTCCGGTGACGCTCAGGATCCAGGCGGGCTCCAGGCCCGGGAGCTCCTCCAAGCGCAAGTCCTTGTGGCGGGCACGGGCGAGTTCGTCTAGGCGAACGCCAGACGTGACCAGGAGTTCGAGCAGGCAGTGCATGCGCTGCCGCTGCGCGCCTTCGGGCAGTGTCTGCAGGGTGTGTAAGACATGACTCCATTCGGCCTCGGTAAATGAGCGGGCGATGTCCATCTTGTGGTGCGGCAAGTCGAAGCTTTTCATGAGCGCGCGCATGGGGTTGGCCACCAGATAGCCTGCGTTGACCAAGCCACCGAACAAGGTCTGCAAAATCACCAGCGCCTGCTTTTGCGAGGCGGCACTGGGCTGGCCCCTGAACGCGCGCCACAGCGGATCCTGGCGCGTCACCGCGTGCTTCTCAATCCAGCTGCTTGGCACGGCCTGCAGGAACTGGCGGTATTTCTGGCAGTCCAGGGCGTTGACGCTGGACAAGGGTTTTTTGAGCTCCTGGGCGCACACAGCAAAAAGCGTTCGGCCTCTTTTCTGTAGCTGCGCTGGGTATGGGGCTTCTCGTCGTAGCGCGAGAGCCAGGCGCCCACCGCCTCCAAGTCGTTCGTGGCCCCCAGCGTATTGGCCATGTGGCTCCGAAAATCCCCCACCTGGCCGCCATGACCGGCGCCCATGGTGCCCCCTGCACCCAGGGTGCGGCCTCCACCCATGGCGCCCACCCGCTGGTAGTGCGCCAGCTCCGCTGCAGCCCGGCTGCCCGCACCAAACGGTGCCAATGCCGCACTCTGCCCGACGCCAGGAACCAGGGGGGCAAGCAGTTCGGACAAACGCAGGGCGTGCTTGGACTTGGGCTCGTGCACCCGGGCGGAAATGCGCAGTTGCAAGTGCTCTTCTTCCATCACCAGCCAGGCCACCACCTGTGCCGCACGCTGTTTCCCAAAACCGGCAATGCGGCCATGCCAGGCGTAGCCATAGGCGTTGATGAAGCGCACCAGGTCGGACAAGGTCAGCAAGCCCCCATTGCGCAAGACCTTGGCCACCGGGCGGGCGAACCAGGATTCCAGGCGGTCGCTGGCACAAGGGGCCGTGGAGAGCACCGTCTCCAGGTAGTTCAGCGCCCTCACCCGCTCGGCTACCGGGTCGCGTGTTGCTTGCGCGGCCTCAATGGCGTCGGCATTGTCCAGGCCGAAGTGGGCTTGGTACTCGGCCAGCAGCTCGGCTTCGCTCCAGCCGTCGGGATCCATGCCTTCGGCCTGCAGCCATTCATCCAGGCTGGGCAGCACGGTGACCGATTTGGCAGCGGCGCCACTGCGCAGCAGGTCCACCAGGTGGGTGATCTTCTGGTCGGGCGGGAGTGCCGCATCAAAGTGGCGACCCGCTTCGGTGATTTGTTTTAAGAGTGCGCCATGGCGGTTTTGCACATAGCGTAAATCCGTGGTGGTGTCTGACCAGGCCAGGTAGCGGGCAAAGGACTGTCCCAGATCCAGGCCCAGCAAGCCTGAGCGCACAAAGGCGAAGTGGTGCACCCCCAAGGCGCGGGTTTCTGCAATGACACGGGCGACGGCGCCGCGGGGACGCCCCGGCAGTCGCCCCGGTTTCTTGGACCCAAGGTCCTGAGAATTCATCGCGCCGGCCCGGGAATGGGCATCCAGCCCGTCGGAAAATTCGGCGCGCCGGTCGTAAGGCGAGCCTCTTTGGGCGGCGCTGGCTGGGCAAGGGGCTGAGGCTCCTGCTGTGACTGAACTTGGCGCCAGGCCTGGGGGTCGGTGAACACCACGCTGCAGCCCGAGCAGCGGTAGAGATCACTGGGGCGCATCTGCCCCTGCGCGTCCCGCTGGATGACACGCTTGTAGCTGGTGGCGCTGCAGTGCCTGCAAGAGTAGCGAAGGGGCATGGTGAAACTGGTATTAAACACAGTATATCGTGGCCCTTGCGCGGCAGACCGCGTCCGCCGCCGATGCGTTGGGGCGCCGGCGCTATGCCAAAAACTAGAAATCTAGGTTGAGTGGCCGAATTTGCACGAATCTTACCGGCAGGCCATATAGCGTCTGCCGCTGAAAAATTCGAGTCGGGTACCCCGCCAGGTTTTCGTACTATTTATGAATCAGGCCGTCGCCAAGGACTCAAGTCGTTTCATCTGACCCAGTTCATCGTGCAGCTTGGCCTCCGCATGCCACAGGTCAAACTTGGTCTGCATGTCCAGCCAGAGTTGTGCGCCATTGCCAAGCAGCGTTCCCAGACGAAGCGCCATCTCGGCTGACACGCCGCTACGTTCGGCCAGCACCGAGTGCAAAGTCTGGCGGGAAACGCCTAAGTTACGGGCGAAGGCGCTGACGGACATGCCCGGCAAGCTGGGCAACACATCTTCGCGAAGGATGGCTCCGGGATGGGTGGGTACACGTTTACGCATGATTCACTCCTAGTGATAATTTTCAAAATCAAGCTTGACGGCGTTCTCACCCTGCCACTCAAAGGTGATGCACCAAGGACCGTTGACATGCACGCTGTAGCGCTTTGGTTTGCCCTGCAGTCCATGAAAATCAAAACCTGGAACATTCAAAGCCTCTGGCGTCTTGGCAATGTCAATGGCATCGAGCCGACGAAGCGCCCGCTCAGCCAGGGCCTTTTGCAGCTTAGCGCTGGTGCCTTTCTCAAAAAGGTCCTGAAGTCCTTTGTGCTTGAACGACTCAATCATGAAGAGAAGTGTAAAGTATTTCTTTACACTTTGCAAGGAGGTTGTCCACCGGGTATCCCGGCGACGTCTTGCTGCGGTGACTAAGAGGGGGATTCCGGATTTGACTGGTAGTTGACGTTCCCAGCGCTCTAAAGCTCACCTTCAAGGCTCGACGGCCTAAGCTAGCGACAACGGCATGGGCATGGAGCGCATGCGCATGGGCCCTTAGGGTGTGCACAACGGTGAGTTCTTGCTACGTAGCGCTGCACCCGGGGCGGTTCATGCCGAGCGTGGTTTCGATGTCGACAAATGCAAGAACAGGGAATTCGGTATCTGGAGGTTTCATTGAAAAACCAAGTTTCGAGCGCTTTTAATCACGCCGCATAAACAAGCAAAGTTGGATGCTTTGCACACACACTCCAGAACGCCGAGCGCTGTGTTCAAAGGTGTTGGCAAAGACGGAACTCTTTGAAAACCTTGGTAATGTGGAGTGGGTTTTTTGCCGCTAACTGCTGCGGTTTCAATCAAAACCCAGATCACCCCATCAAGGATGAGGCCCCCATGGCGCAGCGACCAAAAGTTGGACGTTTTGCTTGAGGATTAATGGCCTGATTTGCTTTGCAAACGCCATAAATTTTTCGTCCGCAAAAAGCTTGGCCCAAAATTCCCTGCGATCCGCATCGCTTTCAAAGCGCCACATATGGATTAACTGGTGCAAATCACCGGTGTCGCTCGTAAAGTAGCCAATCAAGTTCTTGTCATAGCCGCCTGAACTGATCGCAGACCACCCTTCGGTGCTGTACAGCCTTTTGACCTCTTGCATTTCCCCGACGCGTACGTCGTAGATTCTCTTCTCGTAAATCACCGTCATTTTTTATCCTATAAATGGGTTGCGAGACGCTAAGCGATGCAGCACATCCGGCTAGCTGACGTGCTTGTGGCAGGTGAAGCTGCTAAGCAGCATAGCGGGTTGCAAGACTATACTGTGCAAATGAACAGTATTCAGTTTTTCGACACTCCGGTCCTTGCGTCGAACATTCCTTTAACCATCTCACTCATTCTCGGGCATGTACAAGCCGGTTTTCCTTCGCCGGCCGAAGATTTAGGCGCCCAGCGCATTGATCTCGCCCAGCTGCTCATCAAACACTCCCAGGCAACCTATTTTCTGCGAGCCAGCGTCCGCTCCATGACCGAGGTCGGCATTTTCGATGGCGATATCTTGGTGGTGGACCGGGCTAACGACAGATATCCTCGTTTTGGTGGAGCAAGCTTGAGGCTAGAAATATGGGCAGCTTCAGTGGCGCTATAGCCCTTTTTGTATATCCTGTATATACTCAAATTTTAAGGGAGAAAACTTCATGCTGACTCGCGTTTTCAAAAGCGGTAATTCTTTGGCGGTGCGCATCCCCAAAGAACTGGGTTTCGTTGATTGCGCGCAGGACCTTGAAGTCGAGCGTATAGGCAACACGCTGGTGCTGCGCCAGGTGGTGCAGAAAACCATTGGTGACCTGACCCCCATCCTGGCTATGTTTAGCCCGGACTTCATGGCTGGGGGGCGCGAATTTCACGAACAGCGCGACCGCGATTGGAGCGGCAACAGTGGCTGGAGCGCCGAAGCAAGTCCCAAAGTGGCGGTCGATAAAACGCAGGCTTGAGCGATGCGCTACCTGCTCGACACCAATATTTGCATCTACATCATCAAGCGACAGCCACCCCAAGTGTTGCATCGGCTTGCATCTTTGCCACAAGGCAGTGCCGTGATGTCGGTGGTGAGCTATGCCGAACTTCGCGCCGGTCTGGAAATGCAGACCGTCAGCCGTGCGCAGGATGAGCGTGTGCTGGATTTGCTGACACAACGCATACCGGTGTTGCCGTTCGGCGAGACCGATGCCATAAGTTTTGGCGTACTACGTGCCGCCGTGCGTGACCGTCGCCGTGACACCATGGACCAGCTTATCGCCGCGCATGCGCTCAGCGTTGGCCTTACGCTGGTCACCAACAACGAGGCCGACTTCCAGGACTACCCCGGCCTGCACGTTGAAAACTGGGTTGCCGCACCCTAAGCGGCTGTGGATTTACACCTCGTTACGGGACACGACCAGTTCATTCCAGCGACCACAGAAATTCTGAAACCAGCTCCACTGCAAGTGCATAACTAGGCCGGTATTCCAAAGTGTCTATTGCCTCGAACTGAACCTTGAGCACCGCCTTGCGGTCTTTCACTTGTTTTAGAAACGGCTCGCGGTGGCGTTTCAAAAAGGGACTGGCGCCAACTCGGTACGGACCCGATGGATGGTGTAAGTTGCACATTCAGCTTCCCGATCGGGCTATTTTGGTGGCAACTTGCGCAACCAACTATTTAATTTCCCCATCGGTAAATTTATGTTGCATTGCTGCCATCGATGCAGGATACTTTCCCGAACAGGACATCAATATGAATTCCAAGCCCGTCACGCCCACCAACTCACCGCAAGCCCTGGGCGCTGCCGTTTTGGCCGCCCGCCACAAGCTCGGATTGACCCAGCCCCAACTGGCATTGGCCGCAGGTGTGGGCGTGCGTTTTATCGTGGAGCTAGAGGCGGGCAAGCCCACCGTGCGCCTGGAGACCTTGCTCAAAGTGTTGCACGCGCTGGGTGGCAGCTTGGCGGTGGAGGGCATGGCCTGATATGGCACGCCATCTGGAAGTCTGGTTGCTTGGTGCGCACATGGGCACGCTCTCGCAAATCGAGGGACGGCTGAGTTTTGCCTACACGCCCGGCGCTACTGCGGCCTTGTCGCAATCGCTCCCTATTCGCCCAGAGCCGTTTGACGACCGTGCCAGCCGCCCATTTTTCGCTGGCTTGTTGCCCGAAGGCGGCAAGCGCAAGCAGGTCGCCAAGAATCTGCAAGTCTCCGCCCAAAACGACTACGCCCTGCTGGAAAGCCTGGGGGGTGAATGCGCCGGTGCCGTCACCCTGCTGGAGCCGGGCCAGTCGCCGCCAGCGCCCGATGCTCCGCTTGAAGTGCGCTGGCTGGACGCTGCACAACTGCTGCAGGTGCTTGAGGAAATGCCGCTGCGCCCCATGCGTGCGGGGGAAGACGGTCTGCGCCTCTCGCTGGCGGGCGCACAAGACAAACTGCCCGTGGTGCTGGATGCGGACGGTCTGCGCACGGGCCTTCCCTTGAACGGCTCGCCCAGCTCGCACATCCTCAAGCCGCCCATTGCCGGGGTCGATGGCAGCGTATTCAACGAAGCCTTTTGCATGGCTCTGGCCGGTGCGCTCAAGCTAGACGTTGCCCGAACCCACATCCAGGCCATCGCCGGTGCCGCACAGCAGCGCCACTACCTGCTGGTCGAGCGCTACGACCGCCAGGCAGTGGCCCCCACGCTTGCCGCTGCGGCGGCATCAAGCCAGCGTCTGCACCAAGAGGACTTCTGCCAGGCGCTGGGAATTGTCTCGGAGCACAAGTACCAAAACGAAGGCGGCCCCGGCTTGACCCAGGCTTTTGCCCTTTTGCGCAGCGCCACCCGCCCCAGCGCGCCGCAGACACTCAAACTGCTGGACTACGTCGTGTTCAACGCCCTGATCGGCAACCACGATGCCCACGGCAAAAACTTTTCGCTGCTGTACACCCCGGAGGGGGTCGTGCTGACGCCCCTTTACGACGCTTTGTGCACCGCCGTCTATCCCCAATTGACCGAAAAAATGGCCATGAAGATTGGCAGCAAATACAAGTTCTCAGAGGTGATGGCGCGGCACTGGGAGCAGCTCGCCACCGAGGCAGCCTTGTCACCCGCTCAGGTGAAAAGGCGCATTTTGGACATTGCCAAGCGCCTGCCAAACCTGGCGCGCACCACCCAGGCCACGTTTCAGAGCCACGGCAAAAGCCACCCCATCATCGACCAGATCGTCACGTTGGTTGACCTGCGTTGCGCACTGAGCATTGCCCGACTCACCGCGCCGCGGGGAGCCGCTTAATTTCCCATGGCCCGCCTAGTCCCCACCCTCCCCCCACACGCCGCCCTTGGCGCCGGTGAGTACGCAGAACTGGCCTTGCTGCAAATCTTAGAGCTTGGCCTGTCTGGCGCCTACACCCTCTTCCACAGCGTGGACTGGTCGCGCGGCGTGGGGGAGCATGAACAGCATGGCGAGATTGA
>CANFWT010000010.1 GCA_947450895.1 Comamonadaceae bacterium
AGCGTGGCCGATAGTCCCGCCTTGCGTGCCGCCTACAACGCTGCACTGCCCTTGGTCACGGAATTTTGGACCCGCATGGGCGCCGACGAGCGCCTCTATGGCAAATACAAGGCCATGAACCCCGCAGCCCTGGACGCCGAACAACGACAGGCACACAAGAACGCAATGCGCAATTTCGTGCTCGGTGGCGCAGAACTGCAAGGTGATGCGCGCGCACGGTTCGCCCAGATCCAAGAGCGCTTGGCAGAATTAAGCCAGAAATTCAGCGAAAACACGCTCGATGCCACGGATGCTTATTGTTACTTTGCGCAGGCTGACGAGATGGAGGGCGTGCCGCCCGACGTAGCCCAAGCCGCTCGCACGGCTGCCCTCGTAGACGGCAAAGAAGGCTTTAAGCTGACGCTAAAAATGCCTTGCTACCTGCCGGTGATGCAGTTTGCCCGCAGCAGCGCCTTGCGCGCAACGCTGTACCGGGCCTATGCAACGCGTGCCTCTTTGGAGGCTGCCTGCGATGCCCACCATTTCGATAATTCGCCAGTGATGCGCGAAATCCTAGCGCTGCGCCACGAGGAAGCACAACTGCTGGGGTTTGCCAACTTCGCAGAGTTGTCTATCGCACCCAAAATGGCCGACTCTCCCGCCGCGGTGATTGCTTTTTTGCGCGATCTCGCAGGACGCGCCCGCCCCTACGCCCTTCGCGATGTCGCCGAACTTCGCGCCTTTGCCGCCGAGCATCTAGACTTGGCCGACCCTCAGGCATGGGACTGGCCCTTCGTGAGCGAAAAGCTCAAAGAAGCGCGTTATGCGTTCAGCGAGCAAGAAGTCAAGCAATACTTCACCCTGCCAAAAGTATTGACCGGCTTGTTCCAGATCGTGCAAAACCTGTTCGACGTCGTAATTTCTCGCGACGCAGCACCTGTTTGGGATCCCGCCGTTGAGTTTTACCGGATTGAGCGCAACACACCAGCGGGCCGCGTGCTGGTCGGTCAGTTTTACTTGGACCCCAGTGCGCGCAGCGGCAAACGCGGCGGCGCCTGGATGGACGATGTACGGACGCGATGGTTGCGCCCAGACACCGGCGCCCTGCAAACACCCATCGCACACCTGGTCTGCAACTTCGCCGAGGGCAGCGAGACCGATGGCGTGCGCAAGCCCGCTTTGCTGTCGCACGATGATGTCACCACCTTGTTCCACGAATTCGGCCACGGTCTGCACCATTTGCTCACCCAAGTCAATGAGCGTGACGTTGCTGGCATCAGCGGCGTCGAGTGGGACGCAGTGGAGTTACCCAGCCAGTTCATGGAAAACTTTTGTTGGGAATGGAACGTCATTGCCCATATGACTGCCCATGTGGAAACTGGCAAGTCTTTACCGCGCGCACTGTTTGACAAGATGTTGGCCGCACGCAATTTCCAAAGTGGCATGCAAACCCTGCGTCAGATCGAGTTTTCCCTCTTTGATATGTTGCTGCATGCTGGCCTGAAACCCGCGGACGATGCCATGGCGCTGCTTACGCAGGTGCGTGATGAAGTTGCAGTGCTGCCCAGCCCGGCGTTTAACCGCAGCATCAACACATTCAGCCACATCTTTGCTGGTGGCTATGCGGCGGGCTATTACAGCTACAAATGGGCCGAAGTGCTCAGCGCCGACGCCTATGCTGCGTTTGAAGAATCCACATTGGAAAATGGCGAACCGGACCCAGAGACAGGGAAACGGTATTTGCAAAGCATTCTTGAAGCCGGTGGCAGCAGGCCTGCGATGGAGTCATTCAAAGCCTTTAGAGGCCGAGAACCGAGCTTGGACGCACTGCTACGCCACCAGGGAATGGCTCAGGAACAGCATTGACGCCTCGGTCTGCATGCTAGGCGACTTGAACCTGTCCACGCTTTCTTTGCTGAACCGATCATCTACAGCCGCTTTTGAGTAGTGGCTGAAAGGCATTCCACAAACAAAAAACCCCTGCAAATCATTGACTTGCAAGGGTTATCTGGCGGAAACGGAGGGATTCGAACCCTCGATGAGGCTCTACACCCCATACTCCCTTAGCAGGGGAGCACCTTCGGCCACTCGGTCACGTTTCCAATGGACTAATTATCTCACGATTCGGGGTGCGTTTTTACCCCGCAGCCCTGTCCAAATCAAAGGCTTTGTGCAAAGCCCGCACGGCCAGTTCCATATATTTTTCATCAATCACAACAGAGGTCTTGATTTCGGAAGTTGAGATCATCTGGATGTTGATGCCCTCCTCGCTCAGTACCCCAAACATCTTGCTGGCAATACCTACGTGGCTGCGCATTCCGATGCCAACAATGGAGACCTTACATATCTTGGTGTCGCCCACCACGTCTTGCGCGCCCAGACCAGGCAGCACATTGGAGCGCAGAAGGTCCATGGCTTTGGTGAAATCACCACGGTTGACAGTGAAACTGAAGTCGGTCTTTCCGTCCTTGCTCAGATTTTGGATGATGACATCCACATCGATATTTGCCTGCGCAATCGCACCCAAGATTTGGTAGGCGATGCCGGGCTTGTCCGGTACGCCCAACACCGAAATTTTGGCCTCGTCGCGGTTGAATGCAATGCCTGATACGACGGCTTGTTCCATGTGTTCGTCTTCCTCAAAAGTAATCAATGTTCCGGAATTGGCTTCAACGTCGATGTCGATGTCCCAGGGCGTAAAGCTGCTGAGCACGCGCAATGGGACGCGGTACTTGCCGGCAAATTCCACCGAACGGATTTGCAAGACTTTGGAGCCCATGGAGGCCATCTCCAGCATCTCTTCAAAACTGACCGTCTGCAGACGACGGGCTTCTGGCACCACTCTGGGATCGGTCGTGTAAACACCGTCAACGTCGGTATAAATGAGGCACTCTTGGGCCTTCATAGCGGCTGCTACGGCCACTGCAGACGTATCCGAGCCGCCTCGGCCCAGCGTAGTGATATTGCCAGCAGCGTCGGCGCCTTGGAAGCCAGTGACGATAACGACTTTGCCCGCTTGCAGGTCTGCGCGCACCCGCGCATCGTCGATCGATTCGATGCGCGCCTTGGTGTAGGCGCTATCGGTGCGAATGGGCACCTGCCAACCAGCGTAACTCACCGACTGCAGGCCTTCGGACTGGAGCGCGATTGCCAGAAGGGCGCTCGAAGCCTGCTCACCGGTGGCAGCCAGCATATCGAGCTCCCGCTCGTAGTCTGGCGTTTGTTTAGGCGGAGCCAATTCTTTGGCCAAACCCAGCAAGCGGTTGGTTTCGCCGCTCATGGCAGATGGGACCACCACCATTTGATGCCCCGCGCGTGCCCACTTCGCCACCCGTTTAGCGACGTTGCGAATGCGTTCCGTTGACCCCATGGAGGTCCCACCGTATTTGTGAACTATGAGTGCCATTACTTTGTATTTTTAGTAATCTAAACTTCGGAATTGTACCAAGCCAAAACTTGGTTGCTGCGCTGCACAATTCCATGACCGACCTTGATGCGAATGCTGTGCCCACGGGTGGTACACGCAGCAATTTGACGAAGCAACTCTTCCAATTGGGCGCTACTTGCCTGGGCCTTGCATCGATGCGTCAGCCAATGGCGCAGTACATTGGCCTGACGTGCATGGTCCAGGACTTGAAGGCGTTTTATCTGTGGCGCAGTTCCACTTGCGTCGCAAATGTGCAACCAGTCAGCGGCAGCGATCTCCGCCAACAGCGTCTGCGCTTGTGCTGCGTGTGCGGCGCTGCGTGGCAAGGTTTGCGCGTAGTGAGGAAACACCTCGCGCAACACGGGCATCAGGCGGGCACGAATGCGGTTGCGTAAAAAGGCCTCATCGCCGTTGCTGGGGTCTTCTACAAAGCCCTCACCCTGCGAGATCAGCCAATGGCGAATGTCGCGTCCGCTCACGCCCAGCAAGGGACGGTAAAAGTCCACCCCCTGACGTGTCCAGTGCGCGGGCATGGCGCTTAAACCCGCCAAGCCTGCGCCTCGGCCAAGCGCCAACAGCATGGTTTCCACTTGGTCATCGGCATGCTGAGCCAGAGCCACAGAAGGCACCGCTGGGCCACGTTGCGACATTTTTGCGAAGCGATCAAACGCTCCATAGCGTGCAATGCGGGCCGCGTCCTCAGGGCTTTGCCCTGGTTTGGCACGTGCATCCACGTATTCGATGTGCAGGGGGATCGAAAGCCGCGCGCAAACGGCCTGGCAATGCTGCTCGAAGGTCCGCGCAGCGTCCTGCAGCCCATGGTTTACATGCACTGCGACGACCCTGCCAGGCCACCGCAGGGAGCAAGCTAACAACAGCGCAGTGGAATCCGCACCGCCACTGAACGCCACCGCCAACGGCAATGCTGGCTCAAAGCGGGCGATGGCCGCGTCAAGTGACGGGCTCATGGCAATTTCGGCGCTACTTTGCGCTGGCCTTGGTATCGGTGAATCTGCCGTAACTTTGCAGTCGGTCGTAGCGGCGGTCCAGGAGGTCTT
Organism: Comamonadaceae bacterium; assembly: GCA_947450895.1. Classification (GTDB taxonomy): domain Bacteria; phylum Pseudomonadota; class Gammaproteobacteria; order Burkholderiales; family Burkholderiaceae_C; genus Allorhodoferax. The sequence continues at coordinate 4,465 of CANFWT010000010.1, forward strand.
TGACTTTGAGGTCGCTGATTTGTCGGTAAGCGTCGCCCAACGCACGCTTCAAGAACACGGCTGCCTGCTTGTGGTCGCGGTGCGCGCCGCCCACCGGCTCACTCACGATCTTGTCAACCAATCCCAAGGCTTTGAGGCGCAGCGCAGTGATCCCAAGCGCATCGGCAGCCTCCTGCGCTTTGTCCGCAGTTTTCCACAAAATCGACGCGCAGCCCTCTGGGCTGATGACCGAATAAATGGCGTATTGCAGCATCACGACCTGGTCGGCCACGGAAATGGCCAGCGCCCCACCCGATCCTCCTTCGCCAATGATGGTGGTGATGATGGGAACCTCGAGCTGCGCCATCTCAAATATATTTCTCCCAATGGCCTCAGACTGGCCGCGCTCCTCCGCGTCGATGCCGGGATAGGCGCCCGGAGTATCCACAAAGGTGAATACTGGCAGGCCGAATTTTTCAGCCAGCTTCATCAAACGCAGGGCTTTTCGGTAGCCCTCAGGCTTGCTCATGCCGAAGTTGCGCAGCCCACGCTCTTTGGTATCGCGCCCCTTTTGCTGGCCGAGCACCATGCATGGCGTGCCGTTAAAACGGGCAAGACCGCCCACAATGCTCAGGTCGTCGGCAAAGTGCCGGTCGCCATGAAGTTCGACGAAATGGGTGAAGATTTCCTGGATGTAGTCGAGCGTATAGGGGCGCTCGGCATGGCGTGCAATCTTGGTGATTTGCCAGGGGGTGAGGTTGCTGTAGATGTCTTTGACAAGCTGCTGGCTCTTTTTGCTGAGCTGGTCGATTTCAGTCGAAATGTCGACCGCGGATTCGTTTTGCACGTAACGCAGCTCTTCTATTTTGCCTTCGAGCTCAGCCACAGGCGCCTCGAAGTCTAAAAATGTTCTTTTGGCCAAATGCGCTCTCCTTATGCGTTTGCGCCTCACGGCGAAGACTTTATACCCTGCTCAATAGGCGACTGGAACCGGATCCAACGAGCGCCAAATATACCAAGTCGCTACGCTGCAATAGGGAGCCCATGCCGCCGCGACCTCGCGCGCGTCGCTGCGACTGACCAATTCGCCAGAAAAATAGTTGCGACTGATGCCGTTGATCAGCCCCACATCGTCCAACGGCAGCACATTGGGGCGCATCAGGTGAAAGATCAGGAACATTTCCGCCGTCCACCGGCCAATGCCGCGAATTGCCACCAGCTCGCCGATGATGTCCTCGTCGCCCAAACCTTCCCATGCGTCCACACGAAGGCGCTGATCATCAAAATGCAGGGCCAGATCGACAAGGTATTCCACTTTGCGCGCACTCAGACCCGCCGCGCGCATATCGTCGACCTTGAGACGCAGCACGTTGGACGGCGTCATCCCCTTGGGCAAGAGGGCAAAGCGGTCCCACACGGTTTGCGCCGCCTTGACCGATATTTGTTGCCCCACGATGCTGCGTGCCAGGGTCACAAAGGCGTCCCCACGGCTTTCCAGTGCCGCGTCCTTGAACTGCGGAATCAGGCGCTTCATCACCCGGTCTTTTTTCATCAGGTGCTTGCAGGCCTCGTCCCAAAAGTCAGGTTTGACCAAAACCGTTCTGGTGGCGGGCTCCATGGCTATACAGCCTCCCAACTGGTGCCCTGGGGCGTGTCTTTGAGCGCAATGCCGCGCTCAAGCAGGCTTTGGCGAATGCGGTCCGCCTCGCCAAAGTTCTTGGCCGCCTTCGCCTGGGCGCGCTCGGCGATAAGGCCTTCAATTTCCGCCGGTCCAAAAGTGTTGTCAGAGGCCGTTGCGCTGGGGGCGTTGGCGTGGTTCACAGCGCCCAGGCGCGTCTGGAAATAAGTCGCTGGATCTTGCTGCAGCAAGCCCAAGCAAGCGCCTAGCGCCTTGAGCATACCGGCCAGGTGCGCGCAGCGGCTGCGGTTCACTTCACCGGCCAGATCAAACAGCACGGCGACGGCTTCGGGCGTGCCAAAGTCCTCGTCCATGGCGGCTTTGAAGCGCGCAGCATAGGGTTCGGCCCAGTCGATGGACACGTCCTGCGGCGCCACCAGCTTCAGGGCGGTGTACAGGCGGTTGAGCGCCTGGTTTGCATCATCCAAGTGCACATCGCTGTAATTCAACGCCGTGCGGTAGTGGGTGCGAATCAGAAAAAACCGCACAACTTCGGGCTTGTATTGGTCCAGCACCTCACGGATGGTGAAGAAGTTGCCCAGGCTCTTGGACATCTTTTCGTTGTCCACCCGCACAAAGCCGTTGTGCACCCAAAACCGCGCCAACGGTTGGCCGTTGGCACCCTCGCTCTGCGCGATTTCGTTCTCGTGGTGCGGAAACTGCAAATCGGCGCCTCCGCCGTGGATGTCAAAGGTTTCGCCCAAGGTATCGCAGCCCATGGCCGAGCATTCGATGTGCCAGCCCGGCCGGCCCTGGCCGAAGTCGCTGTCCCACTTGGCGTCCTCGGGTTCGCTTTCCTTGGCGGCTTTCCACAGCACAAAGTCCAGCGGGTCCTCCTTGCCATCGTGCACCGCCACGCGCTCACCCGCGCGCAGTTCGTCCAGCGATTTGCCTGACAACTTGCCATAGCCCGGGAATTTGCGCACCGCAAAATTCACGTCTCCGCTGCTGGCACGGTAGGCCAGTCCAATGTGTTCGAGTTTGCTGATCATCCGCAGCATTTGCGGCACATAGTCGGTGGCGCGCGGCTCCAGCGTGGGCGGCTCAATGCCCAAGGCGCCTACGTCTTGGTGCATGGCGGTAATCATCTCGTCGGTGAGCGCGCGGATAGTGATGCCGCGCTGCAGGGCGCGCCGGATGATCTTGTCGTCAATGTCGGTGATGTTGCGCACGTAGGTGACCTGGTAGCCGCTGGCCTTGAGCCAACGCTGCACCACATCGAAGGCCATCATCATGCGGGCGTGGCCGATATGGCACAGGTCGTAAATCGTCATGCCGCAGACGTACATCCGCACGCGCTTGGGCTCCAGCGGGGTGAACACGTCCAGACTTCGGGAAAGGGTGTTGTAGATGCGCAAACTCATGAAACTTTCTCAAACCAAACTCGCACGGGAAAGCGGCCCCGTCAGCGGCCACTTTCGCCGAGGTGAAGCATAAACCGGGCCGTAACCGCCCCCTCCGCTACAATCGTCCCCAGTATATCGGCGGCCTCCTGTTGCCCATTGAACGAGAGAAATTTGTCGCATCCCATGAAGTTTTGCCGCCCCCGACTTGCCATTGTGTTGGTGGTAGTCGCTGCACTTGCCGCGGCTTTTACCGGTCCCGTGCACGCAGACGAATACGGCGAAGTGGTTCAACTCACGCGGGATGGAAAATTTGCCGAAGCGCTGGCCAAAGCCGACAATTTCTTGTCCAGCAAACCGCGTGACGCCCAAATGCGCCTTCTCAAAGGCGTGGCCCAGCGCGACGCTGGCAAAACTGCAGAGGCGATAGCGACCTTCGTGCGCATGACGGAAGACTTCCCAGACCTTCCCGAGCCCTACAACAACCTGGGCGTACTCTACGCCGACCAAAATCAGATCGACAAGGCCCGTGCAGCCTTGGAAGCTGCCTTGCGGACCCATTCCAGTTACGCCACCGCCCACGAAAACCTAGGCGACGTCTACGCCAAACTTTCCAGTGCCGCATACAGCAAGGCTTTGCAAATCGACAGCAACAGCTCCGCGGTGAGCCCTAAATTGGCCTTGGTGCGCCAGCTTGCAGGCCCAGGACAGGCAAAACTTGTGATGCCGTCGATGTCCTCGGCAAAGTCCTCGCAGAGCGCGCCTCCTCCGGCGCCTGCACCGGTGCCTCCGCGTGATGTGCCCGCCAACAGCGCGGCAACAACCAAGTCTGCGCCCGAACCCAGTGGGGCGGCTACGCCAGCCGCAAAAGCAGCGTCGGACGCTGCCACCCATGAGGCAGAAGTTGCACTACAGAACTGGGTGGCGGCGTGGTCCAACAAAGACCTCAAGGCATATTTCAATGCGTACAGCAAAGACTTCAGCCCCAACGCAGGCGCGAGTCGCAGCGCCTGGGAAGCAGAACGACGTTCCCGCATTGAAGGAAAGTCAAAAATATCGGTGCGGGTCGAAGGCCTCCAGGTGGTCGTCAATGGCAATAAGGCAATCGCCAAGTTTCGCCAAGACTACCGTGCCAACGGCATTGCCATCTCCAGCCGCAAGACCCTGGAACTCGTCAAACATGGCGACGGCTGGAAAATCGTGCGCGAGGCTGTCGGTGGCGGCTAAGCCAGCGCACCGCGAGGCGGCATGAGGCGAGTGCGTACCGCACGGGCATGGGTGGCGCACGGGTGCGTGCTGGCCACGCTGTTGGCGGCGCTGATGCTTTCGGCGGGGGCCTGGGCGCGTGACAAACAACGGACGAAGGAGAGGCCGGACGCGTCGGCTTCGACACCCCGTGATGGACTGTCAGAGGCCCGACTGCTCGAGGTCTATCAATTAATGGCGCGGGGCGAAACACGACAAGCGTTTGACAAAATTGAACGACTGGTCCAGGACCAACCCAACTTCCAACTCGCACAGTTGGTATACGGTGATTTGTTAGCGGCACGCACACGAACCGTACAAACCCTGGGCGACATTCCGGCCGCCAGCGCCAAGCTTGGTGCGGCTGCTCTGGCGGACCTGAAGGACGAATCGCAACTGCGCGTTGCGGGTTACAAAGACCGTCCCCAAGAAGGCACCTTGCCGAGCCAATTTTTGAAAATTTCAGCGCAAACACGCAGTGCCATTGCCATAGACGCAGCCAAATCGCGGCTCTACCTGTTTACCAACACAGGATCCGGACTTCGGCTTGCTGCGGACTATTACGTTTCAGTAGGCAAAGCCGGAACGCTCAAAAGCCAAGAAGGTGACCAGAGAACACCGCTGGGTGTGTACTACATCACCAGCAACCTCGACACCAAAGCGCTCAACGAGTTTTATGGCGCCGGCGCCATGCCCCTGAACTATCCCAATATGCTCGACCTGCGCCGCGGCAAATCGGGCAGCGGGATCTGGCTGCATGGCACGCCGGCCCAGCAGTTTTCGCGTCCTCCGCGTTCAACCGATGGATGCCTCGTGTTGTCCAACCCGGACATCGTCGCTTTGGTCAAGCACGTGTCCATAGGTGACACGCCAGTCGTGGTTGCGTCCCAACTGGTGTGGAAACCCATTGCCCAATTGCAGAACCAGGCACGCCCTTTTGAAACCGCGCTGAACGCTTGGCGGGAAGCCAAAATGGCGGGCGACATGAACAAGGTTCTGTCGTTTTATACATCCGACTTTGCGAGCTTTGGCAAGTCGCTGGAAGAGTACGCGCCGAAGATCAAGTCCGAAATCAAGTCCATCAACGGTCACAATGTGGAACTCAAAGATGTAAGTTTCCTGCATTGGAACGATTCCGCTGAAACCATGGTGACCACGTTCGGAGAGGTGGTCGAAGGCAAGCGCACCGGCAGCCACAAGCGCCAGTACTGGATTCGCGGTTCCCGAGACTGGCAAATATTTTTTGAAGGAGTGATTTAATGGCATGGACTCTGAGGGCGCTAATCCGCCGCGTTGCGGCACTGCTGCTTTGCTTTGGTGCCTTCACCGTGCTGGCTGCCCAGCCGGCGGCGCTTGCGCGGGTGAAGTTCCAAACCAGCCAGGGCGATTTTGTGGTTGAGTTGCAGCCGGAAAAGGCGCCCAAGACCGTGGAGAACTTTTTGCGCTATGTGGCTGACAAACATTACGACGGCACCGTGTTTCACAGGGTGATTGATGGCTTCATGGTCCAAGGCGGCGGTTTTACTGCAGCCATGGTGCAAAAACCAACCCGCGCGCCCATCCCGCTGGAAGCCAACAACGGCCTGAAAAACGACCTTGGCACGATCGCCATGGCGCGCACGGGTAACCCTAATTCGGCTACATCCCAGTTTTTTATTAACGTAGCCAACAACGACAACCTCAACGCGCCGCAACCGGATGGCCACGGCTACGCCGTCTTCGGCAAAGTCATCAGTGGCATGGACGTGATCGACAAAATCCGCCAGAGCCCGACTGGCAACCAAGCAGGTTTCCAAAACGTACCCAACACACCGATTTCCATCAACCAAGTGACCCTGGTCAAATAATATGAGCCAACCTAAAGTAGAACTTCACATTGCCAACTTCGGCGTCATCACCGTCGAGCTGGACCAAGAAAAAGCGCCCAAATCGGTCGAAAACTTCCTCGGCTACGTGGCCAGCGGTCACTACGACAACACGATTTTTCACCGCATCATCCCGGGTTTCATGGTCCAAGGCGGTGGTATGGAACCAGGAATGGCGCAGAAGAAAACCGCCAAACCAATTGAAAACGAAGCCGACAACGGCCTCAAAAACAACAAGTACACGCTGGCCATGGCGCGCACCAGCGATCCACACTCTGCAACGTCCCAATTCTTCATCAATATCGCCGACAACGACTTTCTCAACCACAGTGCGAAGTCGTCCCAAGGTTGGGGCTACGCTGTATTTGGCAAAGTGGTCGACGGCACTGACGTAGTTGACAAAATCAAGGCAGTCGCCACAGGCCGCAAGGGATTTCATGACGATCTGCCCAAAGAGGACGTAATCATCAGCAAAGCGGTCGCTTTGTAAACCAAGACCACCCTAGGGAATGGAAGTTAGCGCTGCGCCGCACTGGGAGACGGTGGACTTCGTGTCCGACCTGCATTTGCAGGCCCAAGAACCCGAAACCCTTGCGGCACTGGCGCGCTACTTAGACCAGACGCCTGCACAAGCGCTATTTATCCTGGGTGACTTGTTGGAGGTCTGGGTCGGCGACGATGCGCTTGACTCACAAGAAACGGGGGGCCAAGCGGTGGCAGCGCTCTTGCACCAGGCGAGTACGCGGCTGGACTTGTTCATCATGTGCGGAAACCGCGATTTTTTGATGGGCGAGCGGCTTCTCAGCGCTTGTGGCGCCCGCAGCTTGGACGATCCCACCGTGCTCCAGGTTGGCAACGCGCGCTGGCTGCTCACCCACGGGGATGCTCTTTGCCTTGGCGACGCCCCGTACCAAGAATTCCGCACCCAGGTGCGCAGCGCTGAATGGCAAAACGAGTTTTTGAATCATCCCCTGGCGCAGCGCCTGGCGATGGCGCGCCAAATGCGTGCCCAGAGTGAGGCCCAAAAACGGCAGCTCGCCCAGGACCGACTCGCGTGGATTGACTTGGACCAAGCCGCCTGCTTGAAGCAACTCGCTGAATATGGCGCAGACCACATGGTCCACGGTCACACCCACCACGCAGCCGAACACGATTTGGGTCACGGCCATGTGCGATGGGTCCTGAGCGACTGGGACTTGTACGCAACGCCCGTGCGCGCGCAGGCACTGCGCCTGCACGTGGCGGATGGGTCCATGGAGCGTGTGAATCTGGCTTCTACAAGCGCAACAGCCTAAGCACCAATCCATCTGCCAGCGCCCTGCCGTATTACGGCGAATCGGCAAGGCGCGAGGCTGTCAGCGCTTGAGCAGGGATTTCAGGCAGTTTTGCAGGCGACGCGCATCTTCTGCGCCATGCGGCGCCGACAGCGCAATAGCCACATCATGTCCCCAGGTCTGCGCCGGTGCAGGGTCATTGCGCCGGGTCAAAAGTTGCAGTTGCATGGTACGCCTGGCATTCAAATGCTCGGCAGGTGTGGGTATTTCGGCCGCCATTTCAAGCCGCAGCAAAGCTTCGGCCGGCGTGGTGCGGTGCGCGGGGAGCGCTCCGCTCATCGCCTGTATCCATGTATTGCGGGTTGCCGCGTTGACCTGATTGCCAAGTTCCTGCAGGCTGGGCATGGCCGAACTGTCGCGGCCTTCCCATGCATGCATCAATTGCGTGAGCGCCTCTCCATGGGCTTGTGCGGCCAATTTACGCAGGGCCAGTTGCGCGCTCTCCAGTGCCTCGCGCTGGGCGCGAAAAGCTGCGTCACCGAGGCGGGGCGCAGCAGGGCGTGCGTCAAAGCGCTCGCCACGGGCTTCAGCGCCACCAAAGCCACGCCCCTCGCCACGGGCGTCGGCGCGAGAGCGGCCGTCCATGCCAGGCCGGGCATCGCGCGGGCCGCGGCCAGCGTCTTTTCGATCGCCCCACTTTCCTGGCCGGCCCGCGTCCGCGGCTGGCGCTTCACGTTTCATGCCAGGCCGGTCGTCGCCGCGCATGGCAACCACGGGCCGGGGGACTGGCTTGGGTGCAATCACTTCGGCTGCCACCAGGTCGGCGGTCGGGGCCGCCGGCACTGCAGCGTTTGACTCGCCCTCAGCGGCGGTCTCAAGGCTTGCATTTGCGCCATCAACGCCCTCGGGTGAGGCTGCTTCTACCGAAGCGGCACCCGCTTGCGCGACCGAATCGGCTACCGCCTGAACCTGCGCTTCCTGGGCGCCGGCCGCGGTCACCTGGGCTTGGGCTTGGGCCTGGCCTTGCAAAGCGGCCTCCAATGCGGCAATGGCGCTGCGGATCACTTGCGCGTCCCCGCCTGCATTGGCCGCTTGCAGGGCCTTGGCCGCATCGATCACCACCCTGTCACGCTGACCCAGCGAGGCTTCGGCTTTTTCCCGCTCCAAGGTCTTGCGGTTGAAGGCATCGTCTATCGGTTTGCGAAACGCGTCCCACAGTTTTTGTTCTTGGCGTCGGTCAATAGGCACCTGGTGCGCTTGCGCCTGCCAGCGCTGTTGCAGGGCGCGTACCGCGTCAATGCGCAAAACGGGCGCATCACCGAGCGCTTTGGCTTCTTCGATCATGGCGCGGCGAAGCTCTAGACTTTGCGCCTGTAGCGCTTCTAGCGGCGCGGCGGCAGACGCTATGGCAGCCTTCCATAGCGGCTGAAGTTCGGCAAACGCCTTCTCACCTAAATGGCCCGCATCACGCCAGCGGTCGCCAAACTGGTGCAGGATGCGGCTAAAGCCCTTCCAATCGCCGTCGCGGGCCGTTCGGTTGTCTTCGGCCCAGGCGTTGAGTTCGGCAATCAGAGCCAGACGCTGATTGCGGTGCTCTACGGCGTCGGCTTTAAGCTTTTCCAGCCAAGCCTCAACCACTTTGTGGGCTTCGTTACAGGCCTCGTCGAAGCGCTTCCACATCGCATGGTTGGGCACGCCGCCTTGGTCGGTTTGCTTCCACTGTTCGCGCATGGCGCGCAGAGTTTCTTGCATTTTGCGACCACCCAGCGCCTGCCCCTCGGGGCGCTTGAGCAGCCCCTCCGCCTTGATCAACAGTTCTTCACGCAGTTGGTCGGCACGCCAGCGCTGCCAGCCTTCGAGCTCACCGGCAGCGGCAAGGGCTGCTTGCGCTTGGTTTTCAAGCTTGTGGTCAATCACCTTGCCAAATTCTTTCAGCGCCTGGCGCAGGGCACTGGCTGCACCGGCGCTGGCCTTGCCCTGCCCTTCGCTGGTTTGCGCCTCCAATTGCGCAAGCACCTCGCGAACCTTCGCATTGGCGGCCTCGCGCACTTCGGGGTCAACGGCTGGCTTGGACGGTTTCACGGCCGGGGCCGCCGCGGTGCGCTGGGCGCGGATCTCATCGGCCCAAACACCAACACCGGGCAACGGCGCGTTGGTGTCTTGGGCTGCGGCCATCGCTTGCTGCAGTGCGATTTGAAAAGCTTCCCACACTACCAAAAGCTGGGCACGCGATGCGTCGAGCATGGGTGTGAACTTCAGATCGGTGCTAGGCCAGCTGCCATGCGACATCAATTGCGCTGCCTGCGCTTGCCAATGTTGCACGTCGCCACCTAGGGCCTCCGACACCGCCAGCGCCTCACGCCAGGCTTTGGTCGACATGACTTCGATCCGCTGGGCCAGCAGCACTGCCGCCTCGCGCTGCACCTGGGCTTGGTGCTGAAGGTCTTCGATCAAGCGCACCCGCTCGGCGATTTGTACTTTGAGGCTGGCCAGCGGTTCTTTGCTTAAGGGCGCGCCGGCTTTGGCGGCGTCGCGCTGCCAGGCCATGGCATCAGCAATATTCAGTTTGGCTGACTCCAGCAGCGCCTCGCCCTTGGCAGTCCATTCGACCGCTATCGCGTCCTGCATTTTGGCGCGCTTGGCATCGTCCAGCCGCTCGCGCAACAGTTTGGCAGCGCCCTTGTCGCGGCTGCTGAGTTCCCGGAAAACTTCACTCAGCTGCTCATTGCTTGGGCTGCTGAGCAACCACTCGCGCACACGGCTGGCGCGTTCGCCCGCGGTTGGGGCGGTGAAGGCGCCGCCGGTTAATTTATCCAGCTGGGCTATATCGGAAGGTTTAGGGGCGGAATTCGTCGGCACGTGGAGCCTTTTATAGGAGAGAAGCAAAAATGACAGGGGCGTATTTTCGCTGCTAATTGCCCCACAAACCGATTTTTCTGCGCGATGCACCGCCCGCCGCGCTGCGCACGCGTGAAAAACGGCGGTCAAGCGCGTATAGTCCCGCCGAAAATTAGAATATAAAACTCATTTGTTATAATTGACCTGACATATCGTGGCCTCCTAAAATTCCACTTGTTCTGGTTGAGACGACACAGAACGCTGTCAATCACCGTGCACAGTGGTGATGAAGGCCGAAGCAGCGCTACCAGGGCTGCATTGTCATAAGTTCGAAATGCGCCCTAGTGCCTCTGCTTGCTTTCAGCTTGGCAGGTTCGGACGGACCCATCGCACGCAATGCGACCCGCCTTTCAAGGAGAACCATGAAAACAGGCAAACGCATCCGACAGTCGCTGACCACTTTGACCCGGAATGTGGTCGACGGACTTTTTCAAATTACCCACAACGGGTTTGCCTTGCTGGGTTTGGCGGTGGTGTTTGTGGGCGTCACCCTCACAGCACAGCCCGAGATCCGGCAAGCGGGAGAATTGCAGCTGATCGACTGGCTCAAAGACCGCCAGGAGTCTTTGTCAGGGCTGGTCTCAGGCAAGGCCACCGACCGTGTGACAGCCGCAGACCCCAAGGACCTGCCCAAGCCGCAAGCCGCTCTGGCGTTTTGGTTGTCACGCAAATACAACATCGCGCCGGAGCCGCTCAGTGCTTTGGTGGCGGAGGCTTTTGAGACCGGGCCCCGCCATAAGATGGACCCGGCACTGATCTTGGCCGTGGTGGCCGTCGAGTCTGGATTCAATCCTTTTGCCCAAAGTCCCGTAGGCGCTCAAGGCCTGATGCAGGTGATGACCCAAGTCCACGGAGACAAATACGCCCATTTCGGCGGCAAATTGGCTGCATTCGACCCAGTTGCCAATATGCGGGTGGGTGTCAGGGTGTTGCAGGAATGCATCACACGGGCGGGCTCTTTAGAAGCCGGCCTGAAACTCTACGTTGGAGCTGCCAATATGGGCGACGACGGCGGCTACTCCGCCAAAGTGCTGGCCGAATATGCCCGCCTGCAAGCTGTAGCGCAAGGCCGCCCGGTGCCGGTGGGTACGACAGCAGCGGTGCGCACGCCCGGCCCTGACAAGGCGTAATCGGTGCGCAGGGTGGCGCATTTTGAACTCTGCAAACTTACAACCCTGCAATAGAATAGTTTGTGCCTTTGGTAGTCAGCCGGCGCAGGCGCCCCAGCCCACCCAAGCATTGGTGGGTGCAGTGGGTACAACGCAACCTTGCGGTTGAACAACGCCTCCATCGCGCTGCCTGCATCACCCTATCACCAACCACCCAGGACCCTTGCATGTACGACCGCAACATTCTTGTTGAACAAACCGATCCCGAGTTGTGGGCTGCCATCGTGGCCGAAAACGCCCGCCAGGAACACCACATTGAGCTGATCGCCAGCGAAAATTACGCGTCCCCCGCCGTCATGGCTGCCCAAGGCAGCCAGCTGACAAATAAATATGCCGAAGGCTATCCCGGCAAGCGCTATTACGGCGGTTGCGAAAACGTCGATGTGGCTGAGCAACTGGCCATCGAACGCGCCAAGCAGATTTTTGGCGCCGATGCAGCAAATGTGCAGCCCCACTGCGGCGCGTCGGCCAATGAAGCAGTATTCCTGGCCTTCTTGAAGCCCGGCGACACCATCATGGGCATGAGTTTGGCCGAAGGCGGCCACTTGACGCACGGCATGCCGTTGAATATGAGTGGCAAGTGGTTCAACGTGGTGTCCTACGGACTCGACGCAAACGAGGCCATCGACTACGACGCCATGGAGCGCAAAGCCCATGAAACCAAACCCAAACTGATCATCGCCGGAGCCAGCGCCTATTCCCTGCGCATCGACTTTGCGCGCTTTGCCAAAGTGGCCAAAGACGTGGGTGCCATTTTCCTGGTGGACATGGCGCATTACGCGGGTTTGATTGCGGCGGGCGTCTACCCCAACCCGGTTCCGCACGCCGATGTGGTGACATCGACCACCCACAAAAGCCTGCGTGGCCCGCGCGGCGGCATTATTTTGATGAAGGCCGAACACGAAAAAGCCATCAACAGCGCTATTTTCCCTGGCCTGCAAGGCGGCCCGCTGATGCACGTGATCGCAGCCAAGGCGGTAGCGTTCAAAGAAGCGCTCGGACCTGACTTCAAAGCCTACCAGCAGCAAGTCCTGACCAACGCCGACATCGTGGCCCAAACCCTGACCGAGCGCGGCCTGCGCATCGTCAGTGGCCGTACCGAAAGCCACGTGATGCTGGTGGACTTGCGCTCCAAGCACATTACCGGCAAAGACGCCGAGCGCGTACTGGGCGACGCACACATGACCATCAACAAGAACGCCATCCCTAACGACCCGGAAAAACCCATGGTCACCAGCGGTGTGCGCATTGGCACCCCGGCCATGACGACGCGCGGCTTCAAGGACGAAGAAGCGCGCGCCACCGCACACCTGATCGCTGACGTGCTGGACAACCCGCACGACGCCGGCAATATCGCCGCGGTGCGTGCCAAAGTGCACGCGCTGACCGCACGCTTTCCGGTCTATCGCTAAATCGCGGTAGGGATGAAGTGCCCGTTTTGCGGCCACATGGATACGCAGGTCGCGGAAACCCGCGTGTCCGAAGACGGTGACTTCGTCCGCCGCAGGCGCCAATGCGGCGCCTGCGAAAAACGATTCACCACCTACGAGCGTCCAGACGTCAATTTTCCTTCGGTAGTCAAAAAAGACGGACGGCGCATTGACTACGAGCGCACCAAAGTCTCCTCCTCCATGAAGCTGGCCCTGCGCAAGCGACCTGTGAGTACCGAACAAATTGACGGCGCCATTGAGCGCATCGAAGAAAAGCTGCTGGCCTTGGGGCTGCGCGAAGTCACATCCACCCGCATTGGCGAATGGGTGATGCGCGAGCTCAAAAAACTCGACAAAGTCGCCTACGTGCGCTTTGCCAGCGTGTACCGCAGTTTCGAAGACATTGATGAATTCAAAAATTTGGTCAATGAGGTGAACAATTGAAGTACCGCAACGCGGTACTTCAAGACTGAGGCCCCGCTGCTATGGCGCACATCGCGACCGCACTGCGGCTGGCTGAGTCGGCACTGTGGATCACCTCGCCCAACCCGCGCGTGGGCTGCGTACTCGTCAACCCCCAGGGCCAGGTTATCGGCCAGGGCAGCACCCAGCGCGCAGGCGGCCCCCATGCGGAGGTAGTAGCCTTGCGCGACGCCCAAGCGCAAGGCCACAGCACCCAAGGGGCAACCGCCTATGTGACGCTAGAGCCCTGTTCGCACCAAGGCCGCACCGGCCCCTGCTGCGACGCACTGATTTCAGCGGGTATCTGCAACGTGGTAGCGTCCCTGCAAGACCCCAACCCCCGGGTCGCCGGTCAGGGCTTTGCCCGCCTGCGCGGGGCCGGAATAGGAGTCACCGTTGGTCCGGGCGCGGCGCAGTCGCGCGAACTCAATCTGGGCTTCTTCAGCCGCATGGTGCGCCAAACACCCTGGGTGCGCGTAAAGGCCGCCGCTTCCCTGGACGGCGTCACCGCCCTGCCCAATGGGCAAAGCCAGTGGATCACCGGGCCGCTTGCCCGCGCTGACGGCCACGCCTGGCGCGCCCGCGCCTGTGCGGTGCTCACCGGCATCGGCACGGTAATGCAGGACAACCCACGCCTGGATGTACGCGCCGTGGACACGCCACGCCAGCCGACCTTGGTGGTGGTGGACAGCGATTTGCAAACCCAGCCCGACGCCGCGCTTTTTGATCCTGCACGCCCTGTGCTGATCTATGCCGCCAACCGGCATGCCCAGCGCGAAGCGGCACTTCAAGCGCGCGGCGCCACGGTGGTTTACCTGCCCGACGCACCAACGTCACCGCACGCCAGATCTAAAGTCGACCTGCGCTCCATGCTGCGCGACCTGGCGGCGAGGGAAGTAAACGAACTCCATGTGGAAGCCGGCCACAAACTCAATGGCTCGCTGTTGCGCGCGGGACTGGTGGATGAAATGCTGGTCTACCTGGCGCCAAAATGGCTGGGTGCGGGCGCGGGCATGTCAAATTTCGGGCCGCTGGCGCAGTTGGCCGACGGCATGGCCTTGCAATTTCGCAGCGTGGACCGGGTGGGCGAAGACCTTCGTCTGTTGGCCCGGGTGGCGGAACGCGACAATTTTTAAGCTTGAAAGATATTTGTATGTTCACAGGAATCATCACTGGCATGGGCCAGATTACGCAAGTTGCGCCGCTGGGCGCCAGTACGGACCATGGCAAACGATTAACGGTGACCTGCCCCCACGGCTATTTGGATGACGCGGGCCTGGGCGACAGCATTGCCATCAACGGCGCATGCATGACGGTTACCAGCATGGACGCCACCGGTGCGGAACCGCATTTCACCGTGGACGTGTCGGCCGAGTCGCTGGACAAGACCGCCGGGTTGAATTGCTTGGGCGCCGTCAACCTGGAAAAAGCCCTGCGCGCCAATGATCGCCTGGGCGGCCACCTGGTCTCAGGCCACGTGGACGGCCTGGGCCAGGTCACGCACTTCGCCCAGGTGGGGGAAAGCTGGGAACTGCGCGTGCTGGCGCCCGCCACCTTGGCCAAGTATTTGGCCTACAAGGGCTCCATCACCGTCAATGGCGTGAGCCTGACCGTCAACCGAGTGGCCGATAGCACCGACGGCTGCGAAATCAGCATCAACTTAATCCCCCACACGGTCGAAAACACCGCCCTGCACCGCCTGCAGGCTGGGTCCAAGGTGAACCTGGAAATCGACCTGATCGCGCGCTACGTGGAGCGCATGCTCAGCAGCGGCGCCCCCGTCTGAAGCCGCTAACGCGCGCCATAGCGCTTAAAACGTCAGCGTCTTCACGCCGCTGGCGGTCCCCAGCAAACACACCTGGGCGCGCTGAAAGGCAAACACCCCTACCGTCACCACGCCTGGCCATTGGCTGACCTGGGCTTCAAAAGCCAGCGGGTCGGCAATTTTCAGCCCGGTGACGTCAATGATGTACTGGCCGTTGTCAGTGACCAGCGGCTGGCCGTCTTTCTGGCGCAGCACGGCGTGGCCGCCCATGGCGGCAAACTGGCGCACGATGCGTGCAGTGGCCATCGGAATCACCTCCACCGGCAGCGGGAACGCGCCCAGCACGTCTACCAGCTTGGACGCGTCGGCGATGCAAACAAACTTGTCCGACTGCGCGGCAACGATTTTTTCGCGCGTGAGCGCTGCGCCACCGCCTTTGACCATGTTGCCGTGGCCATCAATTTCGTCGGCGCCGTCGATGTAGACCGAAAGCCGCTCCACCTCATTGGAATCAAACACCGGAATACCCAAGGCCCGCAGGCGCTCGGTGCTGGCCACTGAGCTCGACACCGCACCCTTGATTTGGTCCTTGATGGTGGCCAGCGCGTCGATGAACTTGTTGACCGTAGAACCTGTGCCCACGCCCACCAATTCACCCCGCACCACGTACTGCAGCGCCCCCTGGCCGACCAGGGTTTTGAGTTCGTCCTGGGCCATTGCGGGAACGGGCGAGGCGTTGCTGGAGCTTGTTTGTCTGGGGCTTGTATTCATCTGGGAAAATCACCGAAGTTGCTAAAAATATGAACGGGAATTATCCGATGTCTCTTGTCCCCTACGGTCTGGTCCGCCCCCTTTTATTCCGCATGGACCCGGAGGCTGCGCACGACCTGACCATGAGCACCCTGGCGCGCACCCAAGGAACGCTCATACAGCGCCTGTATGCGCAGCCCCAGGTGAGCGACCCCATCACGTTGGCGGGCCTGCGCTTTCCCAACCGCGTCGGCCTGGCAGCAGGACTGGACAAAAACGCCCGCTGCATCGACGGTCTGGGCGCCATGGGCTTTGGCTTTGTGGAAGTGGGCACCGTCACACCGGTGGCCCAAAGCGGCAACCCAAAACCCCGCATGTTCCGCTTGCCCCAGGCGCAGGCTTTGATCAACCGCCTGGGTTTTAACAACCAAGGCCTGGACACCTTTGTGGCCAACGTGCAGCGTTCCGCCCTGCGCCGCGCGCAAACCCCGGGCATGCTGCTGGGTCTGAACATCGGTAAAAACGCCGCCACACCCATCGAGCGCGCCACCGACGACTACCTGGCCTGCCTGGACGGCGTGTACGCGCACGCTGACTACGTCACCATCAATATCTCCAGCCCCAACACCAAAAACCTGCGTGCCCTGCAAACCGACGCCGCGCTCGACGCTCTGTTGGGCGCCCTCGTAGAGCGGCGACAAGAGCTCGCTGCGCGACACGCCCAAGACGGACAGACCGTTCGGCATGTGCCCCTGTTCCTGAAAATAGCGCCCGATTTGGACGCCGACCAAATCGCGCTGATCGCCGCCACCCTGCTGCGCCACCATATGGACGGGGTGATTGCCACCAACACCACGCTAGAGCGCGAAGCGGTGCAATGGCTGCCATATTCCAACGAGGCTGGAGGCCTGTCAGGCGCACCAGTGCGCGCTAGAAGCAACCAAGTCATCGCCCAGTTGCGCGCCGCATTGGGGCCAGACTTTCCCATCATCGGCGTGGGCGGAATCCTCAGCGGTGCAGACGCGGTCGCCAAGGTGCAGGCTGGCGCCAATGTGGTGCAAATCTACACCGGGCTGATTTACCGGGGGCCTGCGCTGGTGCGGGAGGTCGCGCAGGCCTTGAAGGCTTTGGGCAGCAAAGGCTGAATCCCCAAGAGCGAGCGTGGTTTAGTCGTCTTCGTCGGCGGCAATGTCCGGAAACAGCACCTCAGTAAACCCAAACTGCGCCATATTGGTCATGCGCATGGGATACAGCTTGCCCCACAGGTGGTCACACTCATGCTGCACCACCCGGGCATGAAAGCCCTCGGCCACGCGGTCCATCGGGTCGCCGTACTGATCGAACCCGGTGTAACGGATGTGCGACCAGCGCGGCACAATGCCGCGCATGCCGGGCACCGACAGGCAGCCTTCCCAATCGTCTTCGGTGGCCTCGCTCAGCGGGGTGATCACCGGGTTGACGAGTACTGTGGGCGGCACCAAGGGGCGGTCGGGGTAGCGCGGGTTGCGCGCGTTGGAGCCATAAATCACCACCTGCAAGTCCACGCCGATCTGAGGGGCAGCAAGCCCTGCGCCGTTGGCGGCGCGCATGGTGTCGAGCAAATCAGTCACCAGCAAATGCAGGGCGTCGGTGTCAAAAGCCGCCACCGGCTGGGCCACGCGCAGCAGGCGGGCATCGCCCATTTTCAGGATGTCGCGCACGGTCATGGGGAGCTCTCCAGCATTTGGCGCAAAGCGGCCTCGTCAATCACTGCCACGCCCAGTTCGCGCGCTTTGTCGAGCTTGCTGCCAGCCTCAGTGCCGGCCAGCACGTAGCTGGTTTTCTTGCTGACCGAGCCCGAGACCTTGGCCCCGGCGGCCTCGATCAGGTCTTTGGCGGCGTCGCGCCCCAGCGTGGGCAAGGTGCCGGTGATGACAAAGGTCAGGCCGGCCAGCGGTTTGGGCGCGTCGCTACTCGCTTCCAGCGCGCTCCAGTGGATGCCGCAGGCGCGCAATTGCTCCACCACCTCGCGGTTGTGGGCCTGGTCAAAAAAGGTGCGGATGCTTTGGGCCACCGTGGGGCCGACGTCGTTCACCGCCAGCAGTTGTTCCTCAGAAGCGTCCATGATGGCGTCGATTTGCCCAAAGTGGCGAGCCAGCGCCTTGGCCGTGGCCTCGCCCACATGGCGAATGCCCAGGCCAAACAAAAAGCGGGGCAAGGTGGTTTCTTTGGACTTTTCCAGCGCGTCCACGATGTTTTGCGCCGACTTGTCCGCCATGCGGTCCAGCGTGGCCAGGGCGGAAAAACCCAGGCGGTACAGATCGGGCAGCGTGCGGATCAGCCCGGCGTCCACCAGTTGGTCCACCAGTTTTTCGCCCAAGCCCTCCACTTCGACTGCGCGGCGCTGGGCGAAGTGCAATATCGCCTGCTTGCGCTGGGCGCTGCAAAACAGGCCGCCGGTGCAGCGGTAGTCGGCCTCGCCCTCCTCCCGCACGGCGGCTGATCCGCAAACCGGGCACGTGCGCGGCATGGTGAAGATGTCGCCCCGGTTGACGCAGGCCAAACTCTGGGGCACCACGCCCACCACTTCGGGAATCACGTCGCCCGCGCGGCGCACGATCACCGTGTCGCCCACGCGCACGTCTTTGCGTCTGGCCTCGTCTTCGTTGTGCAAGGTGGCGTTGGTCACGGTCACACCGCCCACAAACACGGGCGCCAGTTTGGCCACCGGCGTGAGCTTGCCCGTGCGCCCCACCTGCACGTCAATGGCCAGCACGGTGGTCAGCTGCTCTTGGGCCGGGTATTTGTGCGCGACCGCCCAGCGCGGCTCGCGGCTCACAAAGCCCAGGCGCTGTTGCAGCGCCAAGCTGTTGACCTTGTAGACCACGCCGTCAATGTCAAAAGGCAACTGGTCGCGCAGCGCGCCAATGCGCTGGTGAAACGTCACCAAACCCTCAGCGCCCAGCGCGGTGCTGGTCAGTTCGGCCACCGGAAAGCCCCAGGCTTTGAGCGCCAGCAGCAGCTCCATGTGCGTGCTGGCTGCCCATGCGCCGCGAACCTCGCCCACGCCGTAGGCGAAAAAGCTTAAGGGCCGCTCGGCGGCAATCGCCGGGTCGAGCTGGCGCACCGCACCGGCAGCAGCGTTGCGCGGGTTGACGAAAGTTTTTTCGCCCTTGTCGCCGCGCGCAATGCGCGCGCGCTGGCGCTCGTTCAGGGCCTCAAAGTCGTCACGCCGCATGTAAACCTCGCCGCGCACTTCCAACACTTCGGGCGGCTGGCTTTGATCAGCCGCCAGCAGCTTGAGGGGAATTTGGCCCACGGTGCGGATGTTTTGCGTCACGTCTTCGCCGTATTCGCCGTCGCCCCGCGTAGCGGCCTGTACCAGCACGCCGGCCTCATAGCGCAAATTGATGGCCAAGCCGTCGAACTTCAGCTCCGTCACAAACTCCACGGGCGGCGCCTCTTCGGTGAGTTCCAGCTCTTTGCGCACCCGTGTGTCAAAGGCCTGGGCGCCGCTGGACTCGGTGTCGGTCTCGGTGCGGATGCTGAGCATAGGCACCGCGTGGCGCACGGAGATGAAGGCATCGAGCGGTTTGCCACCTACGCGCTGGGTGGGGGAGTCGGGCGTGCGCCACTGGGGATGGGCGGCTTCCAAGGCTTGAAGCTCTTGAAACCACTGGTCGTAGACGGCGTCGGGCACTTCCGGGGCATCGAGCACGTAGTACTGGTGGCCGTGGTGCTGCAGCAAAGCGCGCAATTGCGCCATGCGCGCTTGCACCGAATCCTGCGTTGCAGTCTCTGGCAAGGCGGCAGAAAAAAGGTCAGGCGTTGGCATGGGTGGGGCAATCAAAAGGTCCAAGAACGCATTCGGCGTGGCCGAACCACTGCCCTGCGCCTTCAAATTCAGGAAAACAGGCGCCGCGCCAGGCCAGAACCGGCCGCAAAGTCGCGGGCTTCCAGCATGTCGTACAGGCGCTGCAACTCATGGGCAATGCCGTCGAGTGCCTGGGGTGCCAAAGGCTGTCCGTTGTCGTCGGTAACAGCGCCTTCCATGCTCTGCGCCATGGCCTGCGCGGCCTGGCACATGCGGGCAAAGGGCTGCTCAGCGCGGTCCACCTGGGGCACATCCAGGTGCAGTGTCAGCTCGCGAATGGCCGATTGCGCTGGGTCTTCGGCCAGTGCGGCCTGGCTGTCAAAAGCCAGCGACAACAGGGGCGGTGCGCCTTCAACGGCGGCTGGCAACACCATGCGCCCTGGCAACTGCCCCGGCACAAAACCCTGCTGCGCGGCCATTTGGGTGACATAGCCCGGGCTCCAGGCGGCGTTGCGCGCACGCAGGTTCAAGCCCAGTTGCGCATCGTGGACGCTGGCGAAGTTGTCCAGTTCCCGGGCGCGGGCCACTTCGTCACGCATCTCTGGGAATTCTGGCGTGGCGCCCAAGGCGTCGGCAAAGGCCTGCGTTTTGACCACGAACTCGGAATACTCAATGTCGTTCAAAGCACCGGCGCGGTTGGCCAGTTGCACGCCCGTCTGAAACACGCTGTAGCGCGCACCCGCGGTGGGGCTTTCCCATTCCTGCAGGTCCGCGTTAAAGCCCTCGATAGAGAACAGCTTGGTACCCGCACGCCGGGTGCTGGGCATGGCCGCCAGTGCCAGCTCGCCAGGCACTTCCTTTGCCAAGGGATCGAGGTTGACCGTGGCAACGGCGTCAATCAGCGCGTCGATGGGCAGGCGCCGTGGCGGGTGCGGATGCAGGGCCATGGTGTCAAAGCCCGAATCATCAAACGCCGGCTCTTGTTGCGCGCGCACTGCTTGCGCATCAGCCTGGGCCTGCTTGGGCGCATTCACCCGTGCGGACCACACGCTGTGCACCAGCAGCGCCACCAACACCAAAACACCCAGAACCGCCAAACCCAGTTGCAAATTACTCACGGTAAGTCCCCATTTAAGCCGTCTGAACCAGCCCGACGGCGGCTTCCATATCCACAGCCACAATCCGCGACACGCCCTGCTCTTGCATAGTCACACCGATCAGTTGCTCGGCCATTTCCATGGCGATTTTGTTATGGCTGATGAACAAAAACTGCGTGCTGGCGCTCATGCTGGTGACGAGTTTGGCGTAACGCTCGGTGTTGGCGTCGTCCAGCGGCGCATCCACCTCATCCAACAAGCAAAACGGCGCCGGGTTGAGTTGAAAGATGGCAAATACCAGCGCAATCGCGGTCAGGGCCTTTTCGCCGCCTGAGAGCAGGTGGATGGTCTGGTTTTTCTTGCCCGGCGGCTGCGCAATCACCTGCACGCCGGAATCCAAAATTTCATCACCGGTAATCACCAAGCGCGCATTGCCGCCGCCAAACAGCTCGGGGAACATGCGCCCGAAGTGGTCATTGACCTGGTTGAAGGTGCCAGAAAGCAACTCACGGGTCTCGGCGTCGATGCGGCGAATGGCGTCTTCCAAAGTGGCCATGGCCTGGTTCAGGTCCAGGCTTTGAGCGTCCAGAAACTCTTTGCGCTCGCGCCCGGCGGTAAGCTCGTCCAGCGCCGCCAAATTGACCGCGCCCAGGGCAGCTATTTCGCGGTGTAGGCGGTCAATTTCGCCCTGCATGCCGCTCAGACGCACGCCACCCGCTTCTAGGCTGGCCGCGATGGCGTCCAAATCGGCCTGCGCCTCAAACAGTTGTGACTGGTATTGCTCAAAGCCCAAGCGCGCCGCCTGCTCTTTGAGCTGGAAATCGGTAATGCGCTGGCGTAGGGGCTCCAGCTCGCGCTCCAACTGCAGGCGGCGTTCGTCGCTGGCGCGCAGTTTGGCGGTCAGGTCGTCGTATTCGCTGCGCTTGGCGCCTAGTTGCTGCTCGCGCTCCATTTTTAGGGCCAGCGCGGTTTGCAAACCCGCCTGGGCGGCGGCGTCGGTCAGGCGCTGCAACTCGGCTTGTGCGCGGTCAGTTTCATCTTGCACCGCCACGGTTTGTTGGCTTGCGGTCTCCACGGCGCGCGCCAGTTCCGCCAGGCGCGCCTGCAGGCTGCGCTGAGAAAACTGCGCCTCCTGGTGCTGGCGCTCCAGGCTACGCTGCTGTTCGCGGCACTGGGAAAGGCGGTTTTGGCTCAGAAGCACCTGCTCGTCGAGCGCGGCGTGGCGCTCTTGGCTGTCGGCGAGCTGCATGTCCAGTTCTTCAAAGCGCGCCTCGGCGGTCAGCGCGCGCTCTTGCAAGTCTTCGAGTTGGGCCTGCACCTCGGCGCTGTCGGCGTCAATTTGCGCGCTGCGGCTGCGCACCTGTTCGGACAACTGCGCCAGACGCAGCACTTCCACTTGCAGGCTGTGGCTGCGCGCCTGCGCCTCTTGCGCCTGGCTACGCAGGGCACCCAAGCGCTGGGCGGCGTCGGCGTAGGCGCCTTCAGCGCGGTTCAGGGTGGCGCGCGATTCCTCGGCCATCAAAGTCTGGGCGCGCAGGTCGCGCTCCAGGTTTTGTATCTCTTGCGCGCGCGCCAGCAAACCGGCTTGCTCGGCATCCTGCGCATAAAAGCCCACGCTGTGCCGCGTCACGCCGTGCCCCGCAGGCACAAAAATGACTTCGCCGGGGCGCAAGCTGTCGCGTTGGGCGAGCGCGTCTTCCAGACTGGGCGCGCTGTAGCAGCCCTCCAACCACGACGCCAGCACCGCAGGCAAGCCCGCGTCATGCACCTGCACCACATCCAATAGGCGCGGCAAACTGGCGGAGGCCGCAGCGGACGCCGCCACCGGGGGGCTGAAAAAGGTCAGTTTCGCTGGAGGTGCATCGCTGCGAAAGGCCTGCACCATGTCCAGGCGAGACACTTCCAGCGCACCGAGGCGGTCGCGCAGCGCGGCTTCCAGGGCGTTTTCCCAGCCAGTTTGCACTTGGATGCGGCTCCACAGGCCCTGCAAATGCTCCAGTCCGTGCTTTTGCAGCCAGGGTTGCAACTTGCCGTCGGTTTTCAGGCGCTCTTGCAAGGCCTTGAGCGCCTCCAGGCGGGCCGACACATCGGCTTGGCGCGCCGACTCGGTGTTGAGCTGCTGCTGCTGGGCGCGCCGCGCGTCGTCCAGCTGGGGGACCAGCAATTGCAGTTCTTCCAGCCGGGCGGCAGCCACTTGCGCGGACTCCTGCGCGGCTTCCCAATCCAGTTGCAATTGCGCCAGGCGGGCCTCGTCGGTGGCGGCCAGACCGCTGCGGTCGGCGGCCAAGCGCTCGCGCCGGGCGCTGAGTTGGCGGCTTTGCTCGGTGAAGCTGCGCTGTTCAGCCGCCAGCACGCCCAGCGCCTGCTGCACCTGGGCTACGTTGCTGCGCTGGGCATTGGCCAGCCCCTGGGCGCGTTGCACCGCGTCTTCCAGCTCGGGCAGTTGTTGGGCCTGGTCTTCCATTTGCGCGGCCAGCAGTTCAGCCTGCTCTTCGCCCACGGTAGTCAGTTCGGACAAGCGTTGGCTTTCTTCCAGCGCTTCGTCCTTGCGCTGCGCCCATTGCGTGATTTGCTCTTTCAGCGTGATGAGGCGCTGCTCCACCCGTTGGCGCCCTTCCACTACAAAGCGGATTTCTGCTTCCAGGCGGCCCACTTCGGTGCTGGCCTCGTACAGCAAGCCCTGCACCTGGTTGACCTGGTCGCCAGCGGCGTAGTGCGCCTGGCGCACCGACTCCAGATCGGCCTCAATGTGGCGCAAATCGGCCATGCGCGATTCGAGCGCAATGACCGCGCTTTGGGCGTCTGCCTGGACCTTGGCCTGGTCGGCCTGGGCCTCGGCGCGCTTGAGGTACCACTGCTGGTGTTGCTTGAGCGTGACGTCCGCCTGCAAGGTTTTGTAGCGCAGCGCGACTTCGGCCTGCTTTTCGAGCTTTTCCAGGTTGAGGTTGAGCTCGCGCAAGATGTCCTCGACGCGGGTCAAATTGGCGCGGGTGTCGCCCAGGCGGTTTTCGGTCTCGCGGCGGCGCTCTTTGTATTTGGACACGCCTGCGGCCTCTTCCAGGAACAGGCGCAGCTCTTCGGGCTTGGATTCAATAATGCGGCTGATGGTGCCCTGGCCAATGATGGCGTAGGCGCGTGGCCCCAGGCCGGTGCCCAAAAACACATCTTGCACATCGCGCCGGCGCACCGGCAAGTTGTTGATGAAGTAGCTCGACGTGCCGTCGCGCGTGAGCACCCGGCGCACGGCAATTTCTCCAAATTGGCCCCATTGGCCTCCGGCGCGGTGGTCGGCGTTGTCAAACACCAGCTCCACGCTGGCGCGGCTGGCGGGCTTTCGGGTGGTGGTGCCGTTAAAGATTACGTCCTGCATGGACTCGCCGCGCAGCTCACTGGCCCGGCTCTCACCCAAGACCCAGCGCACTGCGTCCATGATGTTGGATTTGCCGCAGCCGTTGGGACCGACCACACCCACCAGCTGGCCAGGGAGCAAAAAATTGGTCGGCTCGACAAAGGACTTGAATCCGGAGAGCTTGATCGAATTAAGGCGCACTGCGTTGGGGGTGGGGCTAAGCGAATGTTGCGAGGGTCACATTCCCGCAGGACCGGGGCATGGACAGCGGCAATGATACTTGCACGATCTCCCGCGAATACGGCGCAAATCAGGGCTGGGCGGCGGCGGCGTGCGCCAAGTAATCGGCCGCTTCCTCACCCAAGCGCTGCAAGGAAGGCGCCAGCGCCGCATAAGCCGCAATCACCGCATCGCCAGCGCCTCCTCGGCTCAGGCGCTCCACCCGCGAGAGTTCTTCGACCAGGGGCGCAAAACCAAACACCGGCACGAAGCCCTTGAGCGAATGCAGACGCGCCGCAGCCTCTTCGGCATTGGCCTGTGCCAGCAAGCGCGCGATTTCTGGCAAATCCTTGGACAGTGCGGCGCAAAAGGTCGGAAGCAAATCCTGAACACACTGGGAATCACCCAAAAATTCCAGCGCCCCCGGCAGGTTGAAGCAGGTGTAGGGGGTCTTCGCCTCATGGCTGGTTTGCATACGTTTTTCCTTGTCAACCCCGCTTCGACGGACGTCTGCCGAAGCGCGCAACTTTTCAAGTTTAGCGACGAATCAAGGATAATCCGACCCTATGAATCCCCATTTGTCGTTGTTGCAGGCCTACCCCTTTGAGCGCTTGCGCCAGCTGTTCGCCACCACCAAGCCCAACTCTGCGTTGCGCCCTATCAGCCTGGGTATTGGCGAGCCACGACACGACACGCCAGCGCTGATAAAGCAGGCCTATTGCGACGCCATCATGGGCACGGGTCTGGCCGGCTACCCCGCCACCGCCGGAGAATTAACGCTGCGTGAGGCCATCTCCCAATGGCTGCAACGTCGCTACCAGCTCCACCTGAGTGCACAAACACAGGTATTGCCCATCAACGGCTCGCGAGAAGCCTTGTTTGCCTTTGCCCAAACCGTGCTCGCCCCCGCGGCCAGCGGCGCCAAACCACTGGTGGTCTGCCCCAATCCCTTCTACCAAATTTACGAGGGTGCCGCGCTCTTGGGTGGCGCTGAGCCGTATTTTGTGGCGTCTGACCCGGCGCGGAACTTTGCCCAGGACTGGGCCAGCGTCAGCGACGAAGTGTGGGCGCGTACGCAACTGCTGTTTGTATGCAGCCCGGGCAACCCGGCCGGCGCCGTGATGCCCTTGGCGGAGTGGAAGTTGCTGTTTGAGTTGAGCGACCGTTATGGCTTTGTGATTGCAAGCGACGAGTGCTACAGCGAAATTTATTTCCGGGATGAGCCGCCGTTAGGCGGGCTGGAGGCGGCAGCGCAGCTTGGGCGCGGCGACTTCAAAAACCTGGTGTCGTTCACCAGTCTGTCCAAGCGCAGCAATGTGCCAGGCATGCGCAGCGGTTTTTGCGCGGGAGATGCGGCGCTTATCAAGCAGTTTTTGCTCTACCGCACCTACCATGGGAGCGCCATGAGTCCGGTGGTGCAAAGCGCCAGTATCGCCGCTTGGAACGACGAAACCCACGTGCTAGACAACCGAGCGCTGTACCGCCAAAAATTCGCCCAGATCACGCCCCTGCTGGCCAACGTGCTCGACGTGGCCCTGCCCGACGCTGGGTTCTATTTATGGGCAGCCGTGAACGGCAGCGACGAAGATTTCGCCCGCGACCTGTACGCTGCCTACAATGTGACGGTTTTGCCTGGTTCGTATCTCGCGCGCGAGGCGCACGGTTACAACCCGGGCGCCGGACGCATCCGAATGGCGCTGGTGGCACAAGCCGACGAGTGCCTGGAAGCCGCCCAACGCATCGTAGCGTTCGTGCAAGAGCGCAGCCCGGTGTAAAACCAAACCCCTGCCCCCCGAATCACCTCCATCGCAAGCTTTAACAAGCTCCATCACCATGACCCAACAACTACAAACCATCCTCGACGCCGCGTGGGAGAACCGCGCCAATATTTCGGTCCAATCCGCCCCCAAAGAAGTAGCGGACGCCGTCGAACACGTGATCTCGGAACTCAACAACGGCCAGCTGCGCGTGGCCACCCGCGACGGTGTGGGCCAATGGACCACGCACCAGTGGATCAAAAAGGCGGTACTGCTGAGTTTTCGGCTCAGGGACAACGTAGCGATGCATGCCGGTGACCTGGGCTTTTACGACAAAGTACCCACCAAATTTGCCGGCATGAGTGAAGCGGAGTTGAAGGCCACGGGCGTGCGCGTGGTTCCTCCGGCGGTGGCGCGGCGCGGCAGTCACATTGCCAGGGGCGTGATTCTGATGCCGTCTTACGTCAATATTGGTGCCTACGTGGACGAAGGCACCATGGTCGACACTTGGGCCACGGTAGGTTCATGCGCTCAGATCGGAAAGAATGTGCATTTGAGCGGTGGCGTTGGCATTGGCGGCGTACTCGAGCCCATGCAAGCCGGCCCTACCATCATCGAGGACAACTGCTTCATCGGCGCGCGCTCTGAAGTGGTCGAAGGCGTCATCGTGGAAGAAAACTCCGTCATCTCCATGGGCGTCTACCTGGGCCAGAGCACCCCGATTTACGACCGCGCCACCGACACGGTGAGTTACGGCCGTATTCCCGCAGGCTCGGTGGTAATCAGCGGCAGCTTGCCCAAGAACGACGGCAAATACAGCCTCTACGCAGCCATCATCGTCAAACGGGTGGATGCCCAAACCCGCGCCAAGACATCGCTCAACGACTTGTTGCGCGACTAGACCACGCGCGCGCAACCGCAAGCCACTGCCCACACCCTTGACGCAAGCCACCAAAAACGACGTTCTGGAGCGCATGCTGCGCTTCATGGTGGACAAGCGCGCGTCAGACCTCTATCTGTCCGCCAACAGCCCGCCCATGATTCGCATCAACGGGCTGTGCGTACCGATCACGAGCCAGGCCTTGGGCGTCAACACCCCGTTGGAGCTGCTTTGCGGCATGGTCGACGCGCAGCGCATCGAGGAGCTGCGCAGAACCAATGAGCTGATCATGGCGGCGTCTCTGGAGGGACTGGGCCGATTTCGCATCAGCGCATTTTTTCAGCGCGGAACCGTGGCCTTGGTCATTCGCTATGTACCGATAGGGATTCCTTCCCTGCAAGACAGCAAGCTGCCCAAAGTGCTGCAACAACTGGTGATGGAAAAACGTGGGCTGGTGTTGATGGTGGGGGCTTCGGGTGCAGGCAAAAGCACGACGCTGGCATCGATGCTGGATTACCGCAACGCGCAAACCTCGGGACACATTCTGACTTTTGAAAATCCCATCGAGTTCGTGTTCCAGCACAAAAAGTCTGTGGTGAACCAGCGCGAAATAGGCTCAGACACCCAATCCCTGGAGTTGGCTTTGAAAAACGCCATGCACCAAGCACCGGATGTCATCTTTATTGGTGAAATTCGCGACCAAGAAACAATGTCGGCCGCGCTGGGTTATGCCCAATCGGGCCACCTGTGCTTGTCGACGCTGCACGCCAACAACAGTTACCATGCGCTCAACCGGATTCTGGGCTTTTATCCGGCACATGCCCGTGCTGCAGTGCAGCGCGATGTGTCAGTAGCCCTCAAAGCCATGCTGTCGCAGCGGCTGATTCGCACCGCGGACGGTCAGCGGGTGGCGGCCTGTGAAGTCATGATGAACACGGTGCGCATTGCCGAACTGATCGAACAGGGTAATTTTGCGGAAATACCCCAAGCCATCGAGCAATCCATCTCCAACGGTTCCCAATCCTTTGAACAGGACATTGCCCGGCTCATCGCCAATGGCTCCGTGCAGCAACAAGAAGGCTTGGCCAACGCGGATTCGGCCACCAATTTGCTCTGGCGGTTGCAGAACAACGGTGAAGCGCCTGCCACGCAAAGCACCTTATCCCTGTTTGACCCCCAAGCCAACCAGACAAATCCCATTACCCTGATGCTGGACACCTGATGCCTTTGCCCCATGCGACCTTGCTTCTGACCGAGGAATTGCTGTCACGCCCCTCCGTCACACCCTTGGATGAAGGGTGCCAAGAACTGATCCGCTCGCGTCTGCATGCATTGGGTTTTGCGTGCGAAACGATCGAAAGCGGACCCGTGGACTTTCGGGTCACCAACCTCTGGGCCAAACGCAGCGCCACCAGCCCCGCAGGCGCAAATGCAAGCGCCAAAACCCTGGTTTTCGCGGGCCACACCGACGTAGTACCCACCGGCCCTTTGTCCCATTGGGACAGCGCGCCATTCAGCCCCAGCCACCGCGAGGGTCGTCTCTATGGCCGCGGTGCGAGCGACATGAAAACATCCCTCGCAGCCTTCGTGGTGGCGATGGAAGAGTTTTTGGCCGACACGCCGCAACCGGCGCTCAACCTCGCCCTGCTGCTGACCAGCGATGAAGAAGGCCCGGCCGTCGACGGCACCGTGATCGTGTGCAACACATTGCAGGCGCGCGGCGAAGTGCTGGACTACTGCATCGTGGGCGAACCCACCTCGGTGGAACGCACCGGCGACATGATCAAAAACGGCCGGCGCGGCACCATGAGCGGCAAGCTCACGGTCAAAGGCGTGCAAGGCCACATTGCCTATCCGCACCTGGCGGACAACCCTATCCACCGCGTGGCACCAGCGCTAGCCGAACTGGTGACGGTGCGCTGGGACGAAGGCAACGCCTATTTCCCGCCCACCAGCTGGCAGATCAGCAATATGCACGGCGGCACGGGCGCGAGCAATGTGATTCCGGGCGAGGTGGTGATTGATTTCAACTTCCGCTTTTGCACCGAATCCACCCCTGAGTCGCTGCAAACCCGCCTGTGCGCTGTGCTGGACCGCCATGGCCTGAAGTACGACTTGGCCTGGACGGTAGGCGGCCTGCCCTTTCTCACGCCGCCCGGCACGCTGGTGGACGCGGTGCGCGACGCGATTCGCGATGAAACCGGCTTGGAAACCCAGCTTTCCACCACCGGAGGCACCAGCGACGGGCGCTTTCTGGCGCAAATATGTCCCCAGGTGATCGAACTGGGCCCGCCCAACGCCACCATCCACAAAATCAACGAATATGTGGCTTTGGCAGACATTGAGCCACTGAAAAACATCTACCGCCGCGTGCTGGAGCGCCTGCACCAGCAGGCCCACGCATGACCCTCCTCGCCCTGATAGAAGCCTGCGCCCTTCAACTCGCAGACGCCGGTGTTTCTTTTGGCCATGGCACCACCAACGCCCATGACGAGGCCGCCTGGCTGGTGCTCTGGCAACTCGGCTTGCCGCTGGACACGCACTTGGACGGCGACGACAGCCAATCTGACGCTCCCGTTGCCGACGACAAGCAAGCCCTGGTGCGCGCCCTGGTGGCCCAACGCATCAGCAGCCGCAAGCCCGCCGCCTACCTCACGCACGAGGCCTGGTTGCAAGGATTTCCGTTCTACGTGGACGAGCGTGCCATCGTGCCGCGCTCGCTGATCGCCGAGCTGCTGGTCGACGGCGGCATGGACTACTTTTTGCGCCCCTCCACCCACAAGGTGCTGGACCTGTGCACCGGCAACGGCAGCCTGGCGGTGATTGCGGCCAGCGTGTTCCCGGACGTGGTGGTCACGGCCAGCGACCTCTCAGCCGATGCGCTGGCGGTGGCCCGCATCAACGTCGACAAACACGGTTTGCAAGACCGCATGACGCTTGTGCAGTCCGACGCGCTGCGCGCGCCAGAACTGGCCGCCTGCGGTCCGTTCGACTTGATTTTGTGCAACCCGCCCTACGTTAACGCGCAAAGCATGGCTGCATTGCCCGCCGAGTACCGCGCAGAGCCTGCCCTGGCGCTCGACGGTAATGCGAGCGGCGGCAGCGACGGCATGGACTTTGTGCGCGCCCTCTTGCAAGAGGTGGGCGCGCACCTGAACCCCCAGGGGGTGCTGGTGCTGGAAATCGGCAACGAGCGCCCCTACTTTGAAGCCGCATTTCCAACCCTGGAAGTGATTTGGCTGGAAACCAGCGCGGGCGAGGACCAGGTTCTGCTCCTGACGCGCGAAACCCTTTACCCATGATTACTTTAAAAAACGTGACCTTGCGCCGCAGCGCCAAGGTCTTGCTGGAACACGCCTCGGTCACCCTCAACCCCGGAGAAAAGGTCGGCCTGGTCGGGCGCAACGGCGCGGGCAAGTCGTCCCTGTTTGCCTTGCTCAACGGCAATTTGCACGAAGACGCGGGCGAGTACTACATCCCCACCCAATGGCGCATGGGCCAGGTCTCGCAGGACATGCCCGAGACCGAACAAAGCGCCACTGAATTTGTGATTGAAGGCGACACGGTGCTGAACGCCGCGCGCGACGAGGTCAAGGCCGCTGAGGCCACCGACGACGGCGACCGCATGGCCAACGCCTATATGGCGCTCTATGACGCGGGCGAACACGACGCGCCTTCGCGCGCGCAGGCATTGATCTTGGGCCTGGGGTTCAAAACCACCGAGTTGGAGAATCCGGTCAATAGCTTCTCTGGCGGCTGGCGCATGCGTTTGCAACTGGCGCGCGCGCTCATGTGCCCGTCCGACCTGCTGCTGCTGGACGAGCCCACCAACCACTTGGACTTGGACGCCTTGGTCTGGCTGGAGGCCTGGCTCAAGCGCTATGAGGGCACCATGGTCGTCATCAGCCACGACCGGGAGTTTTTGGACGCGGTGACCAACGTCACCCTGCACATCGACGCGGGCAAGCTGGTGCGCTACGGCGGCAACTACAGCAAGTTCGAGGACATGCGCGCCGAGCAGATGGAGCTGCAACAAAACGCGTTTGCCAAACAGCAAGACAAGATCGCCCACTTGCAAAAGTTCATTGCCCGCTTCAAGGCCAAGGCCAGCAAGGCCAAGCAGGCGCAAAGCCGCGTCAAAGCCCTGGACCGCATGGAGAAAATCGCGCCGCTCTTGGCCGATGCCGACTTCACCTTCGAGTTCAAAGAACCTGCCAATCTGCCCAACCCCATGTTGTCGATGTCGGGCGTGAGCTTTGGCTACCCGCCCCCGGCCGACGCGCCAGACGGCACGCCGCCCACGGTGATTGTGCAAAACGTCAGCCGCTCGGTGCTGGCCGGGCAGCGCATCGGCATTTTGGGCGCCAACGGCCAGGGTAAATCCACCCTGGTCAAGACGGTGGCCCGCGACCTTGCGGCCATAGGAGGCGAGGTCACGGAGGGCAAGGGCCTGAACATTGGCTACTTTGCGCAGCAAGAGCTCGACGTGCTGCGCCCGGCCGATACGCCGCTGGAACACATGATTCGTTTGGTCAAGGAAATGACCGCCGAGGGCCGCATTGCCGGCCAGGCCACGCGCGAGCAAGACTTGCGCAGCTTTTTGGGCACCTTTAACTTTGGCGGCGACATGGTCAAGCAGGCCGTGGGCAGCATGAGCGGCGGCGAAAAAGCGCGCTTGGTGTTGTGCATGATCGTCTGGCAGCGGCCCAATTTGCTGCTGCTGGACGAGCCCACCAACCACCTGGACCTCGCCACCCGCGAGGCGCTGGCCATGGCGCTCAATGAATTTGAAGGCACGGTCATGCTGGTTAGCCACGACCGAGCGCTCTTGCGCTCGGTGTGCGACGAGTTCTGGATGGTGTCGCGCGGCGGCGTAGCGCCCTTTGACGGCGACCTGGACGACTACCAGCGCTACCTGCTGGATGAGGCCAAACGCCAGCGCGAGGCCATCAAAGAGGCGCAAAACCAGCTCAACAAGCAGCAAGCCAAGGCGTCTGCCAAACCGGCAAAGCCGGCGGCCACCCCAGACGCGCGGCGCAAATGGACCACCGAGATTGCCCGCATTGACGCCCGCATCGCCACCGTCAGCGCCGAGGGCGCCGCGCTGGAAGGCAAGCTCAGCCAAAACCCCCTGCCCCATGAGATTGCCGAACTGGGCAAACGCCTCAAAAGCGTGGGCGACGAACTCAAAACCCTCGAAGACGCCTGGCTGGTAGCCACCGAAGCACTCGAATCCGCCAGCGCCTGACGCACCACGGAATCTTGTTTAGTGGTGGGCAGCGGCGGGTTTTTCTTCCTTTTTGGTTTCCTTTTTATCGTCCTTCGCCTCAGGGGCTGTGGGTTTCACTAGCAGCGTTTTGCAGACCTTGGCTGCAGGCTTTTTGGCCGTGGGCTCGGTCATCTCACAGACCCGTTCGACCTTGTAGGCCAGCACATTGAAAGAGGCTAGCGTGGTGACCAAGCCCATGCAAAAAACCCAGGTCCCAGCGCGGGAAATTAGTGCAATCATGGGGTAGTTTCCAAGGAGGTGTCGGTGGCATAGTCCTGCACTAGCAGGCTAGCGCATCATAAAGTCTTGTTGTCTCGCATGTCGCGAGCACCAAAAAGCGCCATCGCCTTGTCCAAGGCATACCAGTCCTGCGCCAATGGCCGCATTCTGAAAAATTGTCAGAGGGATATACTTTTGCGCTGGCAACCAACAACCCGGATTTTTCCCCCATCGCAATGATAGAAAAATCGCTCCCGCGCCTTGCGCTGTTCGCCATCGCGACGTTTGCCGCAGCTGCCGCATTCCCAGCAGACACCAAACTGCCAGACCGACCCACCAAACTCATCAACGTGTCCTGCGATATCAGTGAGCAAGAGCTCTCTCCCAAAGGTCAAGCCGTGTGCCGTTACGTCTGCAGAGACGCTGACAAAACCAAGGTGGCGCTGGTATTTAGCAGCTCGGGCAGCAGCCAATGCCGCAGCCCAATCGAGCGCACCATCAAAGTGGTCATTAAATAGCTACACCACGGGTATTTCTCACGCCGTGAACCATCGGACTCTTGCGCCTGCGGACGTGGCTTTCTGTGAGGAGAGGCCCCATGACTTGCCCCTCCAAACACAATGTTCCAAAGGCTCGGCGAGGTCGCGTAAGCGCGTAGCGACGCACAAAGCCAGCTTCGCCCTTCTAAATCTCGGCCGCGCTGTGCCATAATGCGCTTCCACCGAATACTGCCCGGGTGGTGAAATTGGTAGACTCAGGGGACTCAAAATCCCCCGCCGCAAGGCGTGCCGGTTCGAGTCCGGCCCCGGGCACCACTGACAAAGCCGCATTGTTTCATGACAATGCGGCTTTTTCTTTGTCCTCCAAGGCACGCCGGGCCCGCACCCGCCCACGGCCTAGCGAATACGCCGTCTCAAGCACCTAAACTCGGTTCACCCCTCACACAAGTTATTGCACTTTATGAACACTGCTTCGCACCCTCACCCCGTGCCGCCCGTTGGCAAAACCCCTGCGTTTGAATGGTCTGAGCACCTTCTCACCGGCGACAGCCGCATGGACCATACCCATGAAGAGTTCGCAACCCAGCTCAACGCCTTACTGGCCACCCCCGCCGCCCAACAGTTGCCGCTGTACCAAGCCTTTTTAGACCACACTGTGGCGCACTTTGCGCAAGAGGACCGTTGGATGCTGGCCACCGGTTTTGCCGCAAGCAACTGCCACACTGACCAGCACGCCATGGTGCTCGAAACCATGCAAGCGGTGGTGTCCCATTACGAAAAGGGGGAAACTGACATCATTAACCGCATGGGTGAAGCGCTGGCCGAATGGTTTGCCCAGCACGCGGTCAGCATGGACGCCGGGCTGGCGCAACACCTGCAATCGATCGGGTTTGACAGCGCCACCGAGACCATGGCCGAGGCCCAGGCCACTCGCAATGCCACGGTCTCCAGCTGCGCCAACTCTAGCCAGAGCTAGTTGGAGACCGTCGCATTTCTGAAGAAATTTCAGCCCTTGCGCTGCTGCTTTCACGCCGCTGGGGCGGTCACGCACGCTACCATCCGGCCACCTTTAGCCTCAAGAAAGACACCCCATGGCTGTGATTACCAATATTGAAGACCTGCGCGTGCTGGCCGAAAAGCGCGTGCCGCGCATGTTTTACGACTACGCCGACTCCGGCAGCTGGACCGAAGGCACCTACCGCGCCAACGAAGCCGATTTTCAGAAAATCAAGCTGCGCCAGCGCGTAGCGGTGAACATGGAAAACCGCAGCACCGCCACCCAGATGGTCGGCATCAAAACCAAAATGCCGGTGGCGATTGCCCCGGTTGGCCTGACCGGAATGCAGTGCGCTGACGGCGAAATCAAAGCGGCGAAGGCGGCAGAGAAGTTTGGCATTCCCTTCATCCTCTCAACCATGAGCATTTGCTCTATTGAGGACGTAGCCGCTAACACCACAGCGCCGTTCTGGTTTCAGCTCTACATGATGCGTGACCGCCAGGCCATGGTCAACATGATTGAGCGGGTGCGCAAAGCGGGCTGCAACGCGCTGGTGTTAACGCTGGATTTGCAGGTAATCGGCCAGCGCCATAAAGACCTGAAAAACGGCCTGACCGCGCCACCCAGCCCTACGATTGCCAACATCCTCAACCTGATGACCAAGCCGCGCTGGTGTTTGGGCATGGCCGGTACGCGGCGCCACACCTTTGGCAACCTGGTGGGCCACGTCAAGGGCGTGAGCAATATGCGCTCCCTGGCGTCTTGGACGAATGAGCAGTTTGACCCCCGCTTGTCCTGGGCCGACGTGGCCTGGGTCAAGGAGCAATGGGGTGGCAAGCTCATCCTCAAAGGCATTCAGGACGTGGAAGACGCCAAACTGGCGGTGCAAAGTGGCGCCGACGCCATAGTGGTAAGCAACCACGGCGGGCGCCAGTTGGACGGCGCGCAGTCCAGCATCGAGGCGCTGCCAGCCATCGTGGAGGCCGTGGGCTCTCAAATCGAAGTGTGGATGGACGGCGGCATTCGCTCGGGCCAGGACGTGCTCAAAGCCTGGGCGCTGGGCGCGCGTGGCACCTTGATTGGCCGCGCCATGGTCTACGGCCTGGGCGCCATGGGCGAGGCCGGGGTAACGCGTGCGCTGGAAATCATCCACAAAGAGCTGGACATCACCATGGCCTTTTGCGGCCACACCGACATCCAGACCGTGGGCAAGGGCATCTTGCTGCCCGGCACCTTTCCGGTCTAGCCACCGGCCTTTGGGCGACCCGCGTGAGTGCGCTGCCAATTCGCCGCAATGCGCACCTGGACATGGACGCGTTTTATGCGTCGGTGGAGCTGCTGCGCTACCCCCAGCTCAAGGGCTTGCCGGTGGTGATTGGCGGCGGGCGCCGACGCGAAGACGATTTGCTGGGGCGTCTGGCAGCTGCCTATCCAGACAAGGAATGGACGCAAGACGACCTGGGCGCCATACCGCTGGACTTTTTTCCGCGCCTCTCGGGCTACACCGGGCGCGGCGTCATCACCACCGCCACCTATGCCGCGCGCCAGTTTGGCGTGGGCTCGGCCATGGGGCTGATGAAGGCGGCCAAGCTGTGCCCGCAGGCCATTTTGCTGCCGGTGGACTTTGCGCAGTACCGCCACTATTCGCAGCGCTTCAAAGCCCTGATTGCCGAGGTGGCGCCGGTCATAGAAAACCGGGGCGTGGACGAGGTGTACATCGACTTCACCGACGTGCCCGGCGGCCAGCGCGAGGGCGGGCGGGTGCTGGCGCGGCTGATCCAAAAAGCGATTTTTGACGACACGGGCCTCACCTGCTCAGTAGGCGTGGCGCCCAACAAGCTGCTGGCCAAGATGGCCAGCGAGTTCAACAAGCCCAATGGCATTTCCATCGTCTTGGAAGACGATTTGCAAGGCCTGATCTGGCCGCTGGCCTGCCGCAAGATCAACGGCATTGGCCCCAAATCCGACGAAAAACTGCAAAGCCACGGCATCCACACCATAGGCCAGCTCGCAGAGCGCAGCCCCGATTGGCTGATAGCCACGTTTGGAAACAAGACCGGCGCCTGGCTGCACAACGCGGCCTGGGGCCGCGACGAACGCCCGGTGGTGACCAGCAGCGAGCCGGTGAGCATGAGCCGCGAAACCACCTTTGAGCGTGACCTGCACGCGGTGCGCGACCGCGCGGAGTTGGGCGCCCTGTTCACCCAACTGTGCGAACAAGTGGCTGCCGACCTGCAGCGCAAAGGCTACGTGGGCAAAACCATAGGCATCAAGCTGCGCTTTGACGACTTTTCCATCCTCACCCGCGACCACACCCTGCCCTACTACACCGCAGACGCCGCAGCCATTCGCGCCGCAGCGGGCCAATGCCTCAAGCGCGCGCCGCTGGCCAAACGCCTGCGTCTCTTGGGTGTCAGGGTCGGCTCGCTGCTGGGCGCGCAAGACGCTAAGCTACTTTCAAACACCAAGGAGACCCTGCCCCATGACCCCAATGCACTGCTTTTCCCTGACGATTGAAAACCACATCGCCCATTTGGTGCTCAAACGGCCCGACGCCCTAAACACCATGGGCCCGGTGTTCTGGCGCGAACTCGACACGGTGCTGACTGATCTGCACCTCGGCAATACGGCGCGCGCGCTGGTGATCAGCAGCACTGGCAAGCACTTCAGCGCGGGCATGGCACTGGACACTTTTGCGGGCGCCATTCAAATGAACGACCAGAGCCCTGAGGGGCGTGCCGCCATGTTTGACTCGCTCTCAGACATGCAGGCCACCTTCACCAAACTGGAAAAACTGCGCATCCCGGTGATTGCAGCCCTTCAAGGCGGCTGCATAGGCGGCGCGGTGGACATGGTGACCGCCTGCTGCCTGCGTTATGCCAGCGCCGACGCGTTTTTCTGCATCCAGGAGATCAACATCGGCATGGTGGCCGACGTGGGCACGCTGCAACGCCTGCCCAAGCTGATTCCTCTGGCGGTGGTCAAAGAGCTGGCTTACACCGGCAGACGCCTGCATGCCGACCAGGCGCTGCAATACGGCCTGGTCAACGCCGTGCTGCCCACGGCAGACGCCGCGTTAGACGCCGCCATGCAGTGCGCGCGCGAGATTGCGGCCAAACCGCCCATCGCCATCTGGGGCACCAAACAGGCCATTCACTACGCGCGCGACCACACGGTGGACGAGTCCTTGGCGCAAATGGGCTGGTTGCAAGCCGCGATCTGGAGCAACCGCCATGTGGGCGAGGCCGTCACCGCCATGAAGCACAAGCGCGCGGGTGACTTTCCGGCGCTGGCGGCGCTCACGCCGTTCAAGGATTTAGGCTGATCGCCAGAAGGCGCTAGTCGGGCCGCACACGCCATGCGGCTTCATGGGCTTCCGGCTGGCCCCTGTGATGGGGCCAGCTGCAGCTGAACTTTGTCGGGCGCGCCCAGCACGTGTGATGAATAGCTGCTAAACGCAATGGACTGCAAAAAGTGGACACGTCCTTGCGCTGTAGCGACATGGCGGTGCGCAGGAAAAGCAATTCGCTCCCACTCCTGTGCAAGCGCTTGACCTAGCGGTGGGCCATACCGGGGATCTGCGCTGGCCATGACATCGGACTCGTTGAGCAATACCGCAGCCCAATCGCTGCACCAGCTAAATGCCAGCCCGTTCACCCGCCGATGGTTTTCCTTGGCCATAGAAAAGTCCGTGCGCAAGATGCCTTCCTCGATGCGCTGTTGCCACACGGCGGGGACGGCGTGGCGTTGGAGAAATGGTTGCAATGCCGCAAAGGAGCGGCTCTCGAGTTCCTGAAGATGGCTGTTCACCTTGCCAGGATGCTGAAAATCGTGGGCCACAGACATCAGCAACATGGCCGCATGCCACTCGCGATGCTGCAAATTCCAGCGTTCACTCTCAATGGCCAACTGCAAGGTCATGGCCGTCAAGGCGTCGGAAAAATGCAAGCGATTGTGGTAGGCGGGTTCGTCCGATCCAGGGCTGCGCCCCCCCTCGCGCTCTGTATGCAATGCCACATCGTGCGCAGCGGCTAGCATGGCGACACAGGGTTGGGGCATGGCATCCGCCTTCAGCTTCAGAAAATTGGCACATGCCGTCAGCACATACGGCAAACCGACCCAATCGCCACTCCAAGATTGGCGAAGAAATGCCAGCGAGGACTGTAGACAATGCGCCCAATTTTTTCCTTGCAACTGCAGGTAGCCCGTGCCCGCGCTAGCCACCTGACAGTCCCCCATCCTGGCGCAGGGTGTTGTGCATGCTTTGCTGCAAAAGCAGCGCCTCCACAATATTGACCAACAGGGGCGAATAGGTAGCCAGCAAATCTGACGCTGCCTGCGTGCCCATCAAGGTGCATTGAACAGGGCCCCTGGCACGTGCACTGGCTCCACGTATCCCGGCGTGCAGGATAGCGGCCTCGCCAAAGGTCTGTCCCGGGGAAAGCTGTGCGATCACCGCGCCTTGCCCGTCGGTGATTTCTACGCTGCCGCTCTGGATGAAGTACAGATCATTGGCCAACTCCCCTATCCGGAAAATCTGCTCGCCGTCCTGGTAAATCTGGGTTTGAAATGCGCCTTGGTCGGCGGTCTGCGCCATCGCCGGGCTCCCGTGGGGGTGCCTGTGCCCCAGGATGCGTTGGATGATGGTCTGCAAGACGGCACGGACCTCCTGCGGAAGTTTGGCGACGATGGCGTCAATGCGGTGCAATGGGATCACGCGCGCTTGCACCGCCGTGGCCGTCATCACGCTGTATTTGCTGGGCAGGTTGAACACCCCCTGCGCCAGGCCGAGCACCGACCCAGGCCCGAGTCGGTAGATGTCTTGGCCTTGCATAGCCACCAAGGTGCCACTGACAACGAAATAGGCTTGTTCAACGGTCTCGTCGGCCGAAATGACTTTGCGCTTGGGCTCAAAGGTAATGGAACTCAGCAAAGAGGAGGCCCACAAACTCAAATAGAGCCGCTCATCGCCGCTGAGCAAGCGCGACCTGAACAGATCCGTCGCCTGCGTCGATCGGGGATCGACGATGCCAAAGTTCTTGATGCGGTCGCTGTCGACAGCGAAGCTAGCTCTGAGCTTGACCACTCGCGGTCCTTCCAATACTGCGTGGCACGAGGGGGCAGGCCCGATGACGGGGGCTCCACAGGGGGGATTGAAGAAATATTTTAATGGGCTGCCCGCGCCTTGCGCCCGACGGCACACCCATGGTCTAAGCGCGGTCAAGCGCCGTACTGGCCCAGGTCCAAGGCGGTGTCGCTTACCGCTTCATCGGGCCAGTTGGAATACCAAATACCGTGGCTAGCGACGCCCGACAGCAAGGGCCTGCGCTCAAACCCCGGCACAGGTGGCAACAGGGGCTGCACCAGCACATCAAAGCGCGGCACCGAAAAATAGGGAAAAGACTGGCGTTGCAAAGCGCTTCGGTTGGTCACCCGATGGGGCGTGGAAACCAGTCGCCCGCCGGTGAGCAACTCCAGCATGTCACCCACGTTGAGCACATAGTCCTGCTCCCCGCATTGGGCCTCGATCCACTGACCGTCTTGGGTTCGCACCTCCAAGCCTCCCACCGGGTCGTGGGCCAGCAGCGTCAAGAAGTTAAAGTCTTTGTGCGGGTGTATGCCCCACAGTTCGTCACGCGCCGGCGTGGGCGGGTAATTGAGGAGCGTCATATTGGTCAGGGGCTTGTCCATCATGGCCAGCACCCGCCTGGGGTCCAGTCCAAGCGCCTCGCACAGCGCGACCAAAACCGCGTCGTTCACCCGCGTCATCTCCATCCAATAGGCCTGCACCGCGCCCTGCACATCAAAGTCCACGGGGGGCCAGCGGTTAGGGCCGTAGAGTTTGGATGCGGCACACACGGGGTCGGACGCGCTCGCCTCCCAATGCAGTTTCCAGGCCTCGTACTGGTCGGCACGCGCGCTGCCCGCGTTGGGCGTGAAATAGCCCAGCGGCACGTAACCCCGGTAATTGTCTTTTTGCACCAACGTGTCGCAGTACCGGGTGCGCGGGGCATCAAACACCGCCTTGACCGCTTGGCGCATACGCGCCAGAGTCTCGGGCGGCACGCCGGTGCCGCGCAGCACCGCAAACCCGGTGTCACGCAAAGCATGGTGCAAACCCTGTTGGCATTGGTGCAACGCAGGTTGGCCCGCGTCAGGCGCAAACAGACTGCTGATATCCACGGTGGCCAGGTGTGCGGTCATGCGTATGCCATCATGGATGCGGGCTATTGGCGCGCAGTGCGGGTGTTAGCGGGCAGTTGCTGGGGGTGGCTGGTGCGAAAGGGGTTGATATCCAGGCCCCCGCGGCGGGTGTAGCGCGCATAGACCGCGAGTTTGATGGGCCGGCATTGCCGCCAGATGTCCATAAAGATGCGCTCTACGCACTGCTCATGAAACTCATCGTGGTTGCGAAAGCTCACCAGGTATTGCAACAGTCCTTCTTGTTCTATCTGTGCGCCGGTGTAGCTGATTTGCACGCTGGCCCAGTCGGGTTGGCCGGTCACCAAGCAATTGCTCTTGAGCAGGTTGCTGACCAGCACCTCGGTGATGGGGCCCTCGTTTTCCGCAGGGGCGCGGGTGCACAGCAGATCGGGGGCGGGGGTGTAGCGGCTGCATTCAACCTCCAGGCGGTCCAGGTTCAGGCCGTCAAGCTCGTACACCGGCTCGCGGTCAAACAGTTCGGGCCCCAGCAGCCGCACCCCGGCCGAAGACTGCACGGACGTTCCACGCCACAGCGCCTCGTTGATGTCGGCACGCAGCCGCGCCAGCACATCGGCGGCATCGGCAAAGCGGGTGTTGTTAAAACTGTTGAGGTAAAGCTTGAAGGACTTGCTCTCGATGATGTGGGGCGACTCGCAAGGTACGGTGATGTGCGCAATCGCTATCTGCGGCTTGCCGCGCGCGTTGAGCCAGCTGAGCTCAAACGCCGTCCACATGTCCGCGCCAAAAAACGGCGGAGCACTGGTCAAACCGATCTCCGTCCGTTTAGGGGCGCGCGCAATGGGGAAGAGCAGCGTGGCATCGTACTGGTCCGCGTATCCCACAGCCTTACCCAAAGGGGATTTTTCTGGCTGATGGCTCATGCTGCGCGGCCTTGCGCCGGGCGCCGAAATACCAAGCGGGTAGGACTCGATTCCGAGGCGCACCAGCCATAGCCGTCACGATCAAAAGCGCGCAGTTGTTCCGGCGCGCTAAGGCGATGGTCAATGGCAAAGCGCGCCATCATGCCGCGCGCGCGCTTAGCGCTGAAACTGATGATCTTGAATTGCCCATTGCGTTCCTCCTGAAACACGCATTCCACCACGGGCGCGCGCAGACGCTTGGTTTGCACCGCCTTGAAGTACTCCTGCGAGGCGAGGTTCACGACAAAAGGGCTGTCATCCGAGCGCAAACGGGTATTGAGGTAATCGCTAATCTGGGCGCCCCAAAACTGGTAGAGGTTGCTGCCCTGCGGCGTGACAAGTGCGGTGCCCATTTCCAAGCGATAAGGCTGCATCAGATCCAGCGGACGCAATACGCCGTAGAGGCCGCTCAAGATACACAGGTGCGCTTGCGCCCAGTCCATCGCCTCGGCGTCGAGCGTGCGCGCTTGCAGCCCGTCGTACACATCGCCATTGAAAGCCAGCAGCGCCTGCCGGGCATTTTTGGCCGTAGCACGGGGGGACCAGGCCTGGTAACGGGCGACGTTCAGGCCCGAGAGCGCATCGCTCAAGTCCATGAGCTGGGAAATTTGCGGGGGCGAATAACCACGCAGCACATCGATCAGCACTTTGGACTGCTGCACGAAGAGCGGCGCCGTATGGGCCTGAAAAGCGGGGGCCGACTCGTAATCCAGAGACTTGGCAGGGGAAAGAAGTAACAACATGGGCGAATTATCCAGATTCTTGCGACCCGGTTGGTCCTCAGGCCAAGGCGCAGCGCAGCGCCTGTTGTGCGCCGCGACGCGAGACCAGACAATGCAATGTGTCATTGCTGTAATCAAAAGTCAGGAAAACTGAGTAAGAAGCACTTTTTTTGCTTAAAAAGGTAATAATTCCACCAATTACGACCTCCTGGGCCGGGCCATGAACATATTGTTAATCGAGGACGAGTTGCGA
This sequence comes from Comamonadaceae bacterium, assembly GCA_947450895.1. GTDB lineage: Bacteria > Pseudomonadota > Gammaproteobacteria > Burkholderiales > Burkholderiaceae_C > Allorhodoferax. The sequence continues at coordinate 46,502 of CANFWT010000010.1, forward strand.
ATCGCCGAATTCGTCATGCACGGGCTCACGGCAGCGGGATGCACGGTGCAGCATGCCCAAGACGGAGAACATGGGTTGGCCTTGGTGCGCGCGGGCGGCCATGATGTGGTCATTTTGGACGCTATGCTGCCCAAACTTGATGGCTTTGACCTTTTGCGACAGATGCGCGGCGAAGGGGACACCACTCCCGTGATCATGCTCAGCGCCAAGGTCGACCTCCCCTACCGCTTGCTGGGCTTCGAAAACGGGGCGGATGACTATTTGCCCAAACCATTTTTCATTGAAGAGCTGGTGGCCCGGGTCCGTGCCATTCTCCAGCGGCGCGCCAAGGCGCCTGTGGTCCGCAAGGCGCTGCAGGTCAACGGTATCAGCCTGGATTTGATCACCCGCAAAGCCCAATGGGAAGATACAAGCGCCGCCTTGAGCCCCCGCGAGTTCAGTTTGCTGGAGTACTTAATGCAGTCGCCGGGTCAGATATTTTCTCGCAAGAAAATACTCTCCCATGTGTGGGAAATTGATTTCGATCCCGAAACCAATGTCGTTGACGTGTGCATACAGCGCATCAAACGCAAACTCGCCCGCAACAGCGAACCGGCGCTTTTGCCGATCGAATCCGTTCGCGGCGTTGGCTACCGCATCCGCGCCGAATAGACGCGATGAAAAAATCGCTTCGTCTGCAACTTATTTTGCTTTTATTTGCGGGAACCGCAGTCGTCATTGTCACCTACCGGATGGTTGCGAAGTACGCCGTCCGAAATACGATTTACCTGCAAACCCGCATCGAGATGCAAGAAGCATTGAATGCGTGCCTCCCATCTTTTGATAGCCGCAACGATTTTTTAAGCTGTTACAAAAGGGTGAACCAGCAAAGCTTGACCACGGCAGTGGCGGACCACTTGAAACTCTGCTACCTCGCCAATTCAAGCCAGCCATCCACCGGACAGCCACAGTGCACTGAAAACTTGAGCACAGAGACAGTCTGGCTCAACCACAAGGAATACAACCCCGCATTCGAGTGGTTCATGCCTTTGTATTTGCGACCGCAATGGCTGGGCGCGAGGGTGCTGGCCGGTGGCAAGACTCCCGTTTTGTTACTCACTGCCGAGCGGGCTGAAAAATTGACGGAGCAATTATGGGCGGTGCGAGAAGTGCATTTTCGCTACATCATGCCGCTGATTGTTATCATGCTGGTGGTTCTCGGTTCTTGGTGTATTCGTGTGTTATTCAAACCGCTGGGAAAACTCGCGGAGTCATTGCGCTCTCTGACTGCCAATAATTTCACAAGTACCCACCTGGACGCCAATACCTATATCGAATTTGAAAAAATAACCGCCATTTACCAAGACATGTGCCGGCGCTTGGCGGACAGCTTTGACAAAGAGCGCAATTTCACCGCCGCTGCGTCGCATGAACTGCGAACGCCCCTGACAATTTTGCGCGGAACGTCTGAGCGTTTGATTGCGGCCTTGCCCGATGCAGGCCATGCACAAGTCCTCGCACGCACTATGGGGGACGAGGTGGAGCGGCTGATTGAAATCAGCGAAAAGCTTCTTTTGTTGTCGCGTGCGGATGCCCAAGCACTGGTTTTGCAGCGGGAACCGTTTGATCTGAGCCAGTACGTCTTGGACTTCGCCACCGATGCACGCGTTTTCCAGCAACGCATCAGCATCGGCCACGACATTGCGCCCGACGTGGTGTGGTACTGCGACAAAGTATTAATAAAGCAGCTGGTACAAAACCTGTATACCAACGCCCTGAAATACAACCGACCGGCGGGCCATATCCATTTTCGGCTCGCAAAGTTGGCCAATGCCTTCGAGTTGCAATTGACCAACACCACAGCGGACGTGACGCCGGACCTCGAGTCAAAGGCCTTTGACCGCTTTTACCGCGGAGACGCTGCGCGCAACCGTTCGGTAGATGGTCTGGGCTTGGGTCTGAGCATTTGCCTTGAAATTGCCAAAGCGCACGCCGCGCAATTGTCGTTCTCGGTGCATGCCGACCAACGTGTGGGCGTGCGGCTGGAGGTGCCCTTTGCCTAAGGCAAAGCGGCCTTGCTAACAAAGCCGTCACCATGCACCCTTGTCGGATGACAAATTGTTCATGCCAGGCGTGATTACAGGCATGTAACCCCCAAACGTCCACGTGCTCGCTATCGTGAGTTATGGCCAGTGAAAACGACTTTCCCAGTGTTGTTGAAAAAATAAAGAGTGCTGACTTGCACCCGGGGCAATCTGACGCGCCTGCGCTGGAACTGACACCTGCTTTGGTGTTGTCCTGCGCGCTGCTTTACATGCTGCTGTCAAACGGCGAGGTAGACGACAGCGAAATTAGCCAGCTTCAATCGGTGATTGGCAAAAACGCAGACCTATTGCACTGCGCGGTGCACTACGTCGAAGCGGTGTCCATCGAACAGTTTTTGCGCGATGCTCCCCAGGTGCTCAAGGCGCCCGACAAACTCTGTGTGCTCACCAATCTTTGCGACACCATGCTGTCTGATGGCACGGTTGACGCGGCGGAGCTCGAGTTGTTCCATCGCTTCGAGGCCGCCTTCGGCTTTAGCGAAAGCGCGTTCGCGCCGTTTTACGAACCGATTGCCCTGAAAAACAACAAGTCCGTACTGGGCGTGTACAACAGCGCGGAGCTCGGGTCGGGTCTGGTGGGTCCGCATTTGGCCCTGGCGGCTTCTTTGATTTACACGATGGCCTCGGACGGCTCCTTGGGTCCAGAGGAAATTGGCCGCCTTCAAGCCATGATCGGTGAATTCGATGGCCTGCAGAAATTTTCAGTGAAGTATGCGCTGCGAGTGAAGTCGGAGCAGTTTTTTGCCTCGGCGTCCAAGATTTTGAGCACCGAGCAGCGCATGTTCATCTTGGCCAATGCATGCGACATCATGTTGGCCGATGGTGTCGTAGAAGCCGGTGAACAACGCGTTTTCAACGCCATGCGCGAGGCCTTCGGAATTTCAGAAGACGGTTTCAAAGCCTGCTACCGCGCAGTCAAGATCAAAAACATCAAGTCCTTCAGCACGGACGATTTTCAGATTCCGCCAGGACTGGTTTTCGGTGAGCCCAGCGCAGATGAAACAGGCGATCGCACGGGCTCCAGCGCGTTTGGTTTGACGCCGCGTGCCGGCGCCCAAAGCACCGAAGAGTCCGCCTTCAGCGCCACCGTTGACCGCACCATGCGTGCCAATATCATCAAGGTCGTGACGGGTTTTGGTTCTTCCAAAAAAATAGACCGCCTGAACCGCAACGCCCTAGGTGGCTCAGCCGCCTCGGAGGATGACTCCGGCATGGCCAACGCTTTAGCGCGCGCAGACCAGCAAATCGGCCGCCCTTCCGCTGCCGCACGAGGGTCCGCAACCGGCGGACAGGGCTTCGCATCAACGTCCCCGAAGTTCGACGACTCCGGCATGGCCAACGCGTTGGCGCGCGCAGACCAGCAAATCGGCCGCCCTTCCGACGCCGCACGAGGGTCCGCAACCGGAGGACAGGGCTTCGCATCAACGTCCCCGACGTTCGACGACTCCGGCATGGCCAACGCCTTAGCGCGCGCAGACCAGCAAATCGGCCGCCCCTCTTCGGCGGGCTCCGCGCACGCCATCAACCGACAGACCATCCCCTCCACCCTCAACGCGCAGTTGCAACAGCAAACCGCAGCCCAGGCGTCGATGGCACCATTCACGGGCGAAAAGGAGTGGCCCTCGTCTTCGTCGGCGGCGGCCAACGGCGCGACTGGCAGACACCGTGCGCAAGTGCCCCACGCTATGGCGGGCCGTCCTGCACGGCCCAACGGTCGGTCGGTGTCGGGTCGCCATGCTGCGGCGCGGTCGGCAACTGCTGGCGCAGGGCAAAGGAACGATTCTGGTACCCAATCCACCATTGACCGGCCCTACGACCACCAACAGGCGCTGGCAGAGCTGGCGCAAGCGCGTGAAAGACTGCAAGCCACCCTGGATCGCAATGCCGGCAAAAAGCAAGCGGCCCAGACGTCCGCAAGCGCAAGACAAACTGCTGCGTTGATGCATACAACCGCCGCCTCAGCTTTACCGCCAGCGGCTGCGACGCCGGCCCCCGTACAAGCAAGGTCCCAAAGCCCTGGCCTGGCCCAACAAAACGCTGTTCCTTCGGTGCGCAAGGCAATGCAGCGTGGCACGCAGCGCTTGCTCGCGCAGCTTCGCAAGGCGACGCAAGCCTTGGTCGCCGCAAGCCCATCGGCTGACACAGGCCGCGCGCCCGCAGGCATCAACGGCCGCCCCGTCGATCAAAACGCCACGAGCGCAAGCCCCGTGGCTGCGCTCATGCGCACCGCAGCACCGCTGGCCATCGCCGCGGGCGCGGGCTTGGTAGCCAGCGCCTTGGTGCTGTCCATGGTGAGCACGCCTAAACCCCCGCTGCTTTGGGCATCACTGCCTACACGGGCCCCGGGCCTGGACCTCTGCGGACTGGGAAATACGCTTTCCAAACAACCGTGGCTGCCCGCTGCAAGTGGTTCATGCTGGTCGCTACCGCAGCCGCGCTCGGCGCTACCCACGTGGAAGGGCCACAAAACCTGGGTGCAGACCTTGCCAGTCGATGCCGTCAGGCGCAATGTGCGCAGTTTGCCTATTGCCAGCGGCTTTGGTGTGCGGTTACCTTGAATCGCCATCGGAAGCCCTGCGCGCTGTAGCGCGGTTAAGGCGATTCGCCGCCAGAGAATCTTGCCTTACGGGCTTTGCACCACGGCCGCCGTGGCCTTTCGCACCAAAGGTAGCACCAGCAAAAGCGTTGGAAACGCCACCAACCAGGAAATCCCCCACGACCCGAGCCACAGCGGAAAGAACCCCGGGCTGAAACCAGCGCTGCGCAAGGTGCTGATCGACGATATCACGCAAGTCATGATGATGGAAAGAAAGAAAGGGAGCACCACTTTGGCGTAAGCGGCAGGTAGCTTGGGAATGCCCAAAGGGCCGCGTGAATTGGATGTCGGTGTCGTCATGGCTACCATGTTATCCGCAGGCACCGCCCCCAGGGGCGCACTGCGGCGGTCTCGTTAAAATCACACTACCGATCCCAGTAATCCCACGGCCGCCCCAGTGCTGCTGTCACAAGCCCCACCCCCATGAGCAACGCCCCCGCGCAAGCCCCCGACCAGCCCGGTCTGCAGTCCCTGTCCAAATCGTTCGAGCCCGCTGCGCTCGAAGCCCATTGGGGGCCCGAGTGGGAGAAACGCGGCTACGGCGTGGCCGGCTACCGGGGCACGGCGCAAGCAATGGCCGGCCAGCCGCCGTTTTCCATCCAGCTGCCGCCGCCCAACGTGACCGGCACGCTGCACATGGGCCACGCCTTTAACCAGACCATCATGGACAGCCTCACCCGCTACCACCGCATGGCTGGCTTTAACACCGCCTGGATTCCGGGCACCGACCACGCGGGCATCGCCACCCAAATCGTGGTGGAGCGCCAGTTGCAGGCCCAGGGCATCAGCCGCCACGACATGGGGCCAACGCCGGCTGAGGCGCGCAAAAACTTCGTGTCCAAGGTCTGGGAATGGAAAGAACAATCCGGCAACACCATCACCACCCAAATGCGCCGCATGGGCGACAGCGTGGACTGGAGCCGCGAATACTTCACCATGGACCCCAAGCTGTCCAAAACCGTGACTGAGACCTTTGTGCAGCTTTACGAGCAAGGCCTGATTTACCGTGGCAAGCGCCTGGTCAACTGGGACCCGGTGCTGCAAAGCGCGGTCAGCGACCTGGAAGTGGAAAGCACCGAGTCCGAGGGCAAGATGCACTACATCTTGTACCCCTTCTCGGACGGGCCGCAACTTATTGACGGCGTGCTGAGCCAAGGCATGACGATTGCCACCACCCGCCCCGAGACCATGATGGCAGACGGCGCGCTGGCCGTGCACCCCGAGGACGAGCGCTACATGCACCTGCTGGGAAAAATGGTGGACCTGCCCTTGTGCAACCGCAAAATTCCCATCATCGCCGATGACTTTGTGGACCGCGCCTTTGGCTCGGGCTGCGTCAAGATCACCGGCGCGCACGACTTCAACGACTACGCCTGCGCCCAGCGCCACGGCCTGCCGCTGATCACCATCTTTACGCTAGACGCCAAAGTCAACCACAACGGCCCGGTGCACTACCAGGGCATGGACCGTTTTGAGGCGCGCAAAGCCTTGCTGGCCGACCTGGAAAAAGACGGTTTGCTGCTGGAAGTAAAACCCCACAAACTGATGCTGCCCATCTGCGCCCGCACCGGCCAAGTCGTCGAGCCCATGCTGACCGACCAGTGGTTTGTGGCCATGACCAAAGTGTCCGATCAGGACCCCACCGGCAAATCCATCGCGCAAAAAGCCATAGACGCCGTGCAAACCGGCGAAGTCACCTTCGTGCCCGAGAACTGGGTCAACACCTACAACCAATGGATGAACAACATCCAGGACTGGTGCATCAGCCGCCAGCTCTGGTGGGGCCACCAGATTCCGGCCTGGTACGACGAAGACGGCCGCGTCTACGTGGCCCGCAACGAGGCCGAAGCCCAAGCCCAGGCCCCCGGCAAAACCTTGCGCCGCGACGAAGACGTGCTCGACACCTGGTACTCCAGCGCCCTGGTGCCTTTCAGCACT
>CANFWT010000011.1 GCA_947450895.1 Comamonadaceae bacterium
ATATCCAGCGTTTTAGAGCCTGCTTTGGGTGCAAGGCTTCAACACATTTGCGATCGGTCGAAAAGTCCCGAATGCTGTGTGCCGGCTTAAAGTGGAAGTACAGACCCTGAATCGAGTGACCATTGAGCCCCTCTTTGGCTGAAGCGAGGCGCTGCATGTTCGTTCGCTTCGGGCGCAACAAACTCTGACATAATTTAGCCTTACATTTCCAGTAAAGTTGAATTATGGAAGACAAATACGTCATCAATGCGCTTGCGGCATTGGCTCAGACCAGCCGGCTCCGAATTTTTCGAGCTTTGGTTGTTAAGGGCAACGAAGGCCTTACCCCCGCACAATTGGCTGACATGACGGGCATGCCTGCGAACACGCTCTCTTTTCACCTCAAAGAGCTCATGCATGCTGACCTGATTTCCCAGGAGCGCAGCGGACGCAATCTGATCTACCGTGCGCAATACGACCGCATGAATGCCGTCTTGACCTATCTGTCCCAAAACTGTTGCCAAGGGCAGACCTGCGAAGTTGTCCCAGAGGCGGTTTGCCAAACCTGTTAACCAGAAGGAGTCCACCATGACCGATGCAAAACCCTTGAACGTGCTTTTTCTGTGCACGCACAACTCCGCCCGAAGTATCTTGGCTGAGGCTGCCCTTAACCATATGGGTCATGGTCGATTCAAAGCCTATTCAGCAGGCAGCAGTCCCCGCGAAAACCAAACACCCAACCCCTTGGCCTTGCAAACCCTCGAGCGTGCTGGCATCTCCACTGAGGGACTCAGCAGCAAGACTTGGGATATTTTTGCGCTGCCAGATGCACCCCACATGGACTTGGTAATTACCGTTTGCGACAACGCGGCTGGTGAGGTGTGCCCTTTTTGGCCAGGACAGCCTGCTACCGCCCATTGGGGCTATGCCGATCCGTCTGAAGTGGTTGGCAGCGATGAGGTGAAGCTGGAGGCTTTCAAGCAAACGCTGCACCAAATCAAACGGCGCCTTGATCTGTTCACCAGCTTGCCGGCGGCAAGCCTGAGCAAGATGGCTTTGGAAACTACCGCACGCGACATGGCAAAGCAGTGAACCACTTGCGCAAATATTTGGCTGAATTGGTGGGCACCGCCGCACTGCTGTGCGCGGTAATCGGTTCGGGCATCATGGCGGAGAACCTGTCCAGCGGGAACAACGGGGTCGCCTTGATCGCCAACACCTTGGCCACGGTGTTTGCTCTTTATGTATTGATTGAGGCCTTCGCGCCCCTGAGTGGTGCCCATTTCAATCCCGCGGTTTCCATGGTCATGGCTTACCGCAGAGAGCTACCCCGAGATATGCTCATTGGCTACATTGCGGCGCAACTGCTGGGGGCGGCATTTGGCGCTTGGCTGGCACATGCGATGTTTGGTTTGGATATTTTTCAGTGGTCTGCCAAAGTGCGCAGTGGATACGGCCAGTATTTGGCTGAGGCCGTGGCAACGGCGGGACTCATTTTTGTTATTTTGCGTTCTGAAGCGGGTCAAGCCTCCACCATGGTCGCCTGCTATATCGGTGCCGCCTACTGGTTCACTGCGAGCACTTCGTTTGCCAATCCGGCAGCGGTTTTCGGGCGCATGATGAGCAATACGTTTGCCGGCATCCATCCTGGCAATGCCCTTTGCTTTATGGCCGCTGAGTTCATCGGGGCCTTTCTTGGATTGGTGCTGTATCACCTCCTGAGTTCCGACGCAGATCACAACAACTCCAAAGCTTAGATGGTCACCATTTTTCACAACCCCAATTGCGCAACCTCACGCAACACCTTGGCACTCATCCGGAATTCCGGAGTTGAACCGGAAATCGTTCGGTATCTAGAAGCTCCTGTGTCCAAAGACCAGTTGAAAAAGTTAATGAAGGACATGTCCGTGCAGGTACGCGGCGTGCTGCGGGAAAAGGACACTCCCTATGCGGAGTTGGATTTGGCAAATTCAAAATGGACGGACGACGATCTACTCAATTTCATGGTCGCGCATCCCATTCTCATGAACCGACCGATTGTGGTCACTGACTTAGGGACCAAGTTATGCCGTCCATCGGAACTTGTTTTGGACATTCTTGCCTCTCCTCAGCGAGCGGCGTTTAACAAAGAAGACGGGGAGCCGGTGGTCAATGCAGAGGGTTTGCGTGTCTGAGATGGGCAAAACATTGCCCAACGTGGATGAAAATTGCTTTCGCGTTCCTGAGCAGCAATTGCTCAGATCATCGCAGGCATCGCTCCATCGACCAAGAATACTCATGCTCTATGGCTCTTTGCGCGAGCGTTCGTACAGCAAATTGTTAACGCTGGAAGCGGCTCGACTGCTCGAAGCGATGGGTGCCGAGGTCAAAGTATTTGATCCAAAAGACTTGCCCCAGCCAGACGGCGCTCCCGATAGCCACCCCAAGGTTGCTGAACTGCGCACTCTTGCGGCATGGTCTGAAGGCATGGTGTGGTGCTCGCCCGAGCGCCATGGGGCGATGACTGGGATTATGAAGAGCCAAATTGATTGGATTCCACTCTCAGTTGGCGCGGTGCGTCCTACCCAGGGCAAAACACTGGCGGTGATGGAGGTCTGCGGTGGATCGCAATCCTTTAATGCGGTCAATCAGATGCGGATATTGGGCCGCTGGATGCGCATGATTACGATCCCCAACCAAAGCTCGGTGGCCAAGGCCTTTTTGGAATTTGACGAGGCCGGGCGCATGAAGCCCTCGGCTTACTACGACCGCGTGGTGGACGTGATGGAAGAGCTTATGAAGTTCACACTACTTACGCGCGATGCGGCGCCCTATTTGGTGGATCGCTACAGCGAACGCGCCGAAAGCGCTCAGCAACTGAGCAAGCGCGTCAATCAAAAGTCAATCTAGCCATCGCTTGCATGCAGGTTGATGAAGTGACCTGCGGGCCCGAATGGCCTTAAATCGAGCTACCCGACGAAAGATGGGTTCTGCCTAAGCCGCATTCACCACTGTACGCACCCAGCCCAACGCGTCAATTCAGCCTACCGGTTTTTGCACAAACCAGGGTAAGGCCCTGCAACCAGCGCACGCGCTTTCCAAGCTTGTATCGCAAAGAGCCTCAATGTCCTAGGCTAGGGCAGCAGGTCCAGCGCCAGCGCCTCGGCCACCTTGATGCCGTCCACGCCCGCCGACAAAATGCCCCCGGCGTAGCTGGCGCCTTCGCCGGCCGGGTACAGGCCGCGCAGGTTGGTGCTTTGCAGGTCTTCGCCCCGTGGCATTTTGAGCGGACTTGAGGTGCGGGTTTCCACGCCGGTGAGCACCGCGTCGGCCATGTCAAAGCCTTTGATCTTGCGGCCAAACACCGGTATGGCTTCGCGCATTGCATCGATGGCGTAAGTGGGCAGGCTGCTGGCCAAGTCCACCAAATGCACCCCCGGCTTGTAGGACGGCACCACGGTACCCAACGCACTGGAGGCGCGCGCCGCCAAAAAGTCTCCTACCAACTGCCCTGGTGCGTCGTAGTTGGCGCCGCCATGGGCGTAGGCGGCGGATTCGAGCGCGCGCTGAAACGCGATACCCGCCATGGGGTGCGCGCGGCTGGCGCTGGGCAGCTCGCCTGCCAGCAGGGCTCTAGCTTCGGCGGCATAGCGCGCGCCGTCTTCGGCTCCAAAGGCCGCCACGAAGCTGGCCTCGTCGTGCGGGTAGTCGGCCGGGTCAATGCCGACCACGATGCCTGCGTTGGCGTTGCGCTCGTTGCGCGAATACTGGCTCATGCCGTTGGTCACCACGCGTTCGGGCTCAGACGTAGCTGCCACCACCGTGCCGCCGGGGCACATGCAAAAGCTGTAGACGCTGCGCCCGTTGGCGGCGTGGTGCACCAGTTTGTAGTCGGCCGCGCCCAGGAGCGGGTGCCCTGCGTGGCGGCCCCAGCGGGCGCGGTCAATCACGCCCTGCGGGTGCTCAATGCGAAAGCCGACCGAAAACGGTTTGGCCTGCATGTCCACGCCGCGCGACCACAGCATGGCAAAGGTGTCGCGCGCGCTGTGGCCCAGCGCCATCACCACATGGTTGGCGGCCAGTTCTTGCAGGGCGCCAGTGGCCAAGTCGAGCACCTGCAGGCCGCAGATGCGCTGGGCTTGCCCGTCTGCGGTGTTGGCCGGAGTGGTGCGGATGTCCACCACCCGCTGGCCAAAGCGCACTTCACCGCCCAGGGCGATGATGCGCGCGCGCAGGTTTTCCACCACCTTGACGAGTTTGAAGGTGCCAATGTGCGGGTGCGCTTCCACCAATATCTCGGGCGGCGCACCCGCCTCCACCAGCTCTTGCATCACCTTGCGCCCCAGGTGGCGCGGGTCTTTGATCTGGCTCCAGAGCTTGCCGTCGGAAAAAGTGCCCGCGCCGCCTTCGCCAAACTGCACATTGCTCTCGGGGTGCAGCGTGTGTTTGCGCCACAGGTCCCAGGTGTCTTTGGTGCGCTGGCGCACCGCCGGACCGCGTTCGAGCACGATGGGCTTGAAACCCATTTGCGCCAGCAGCAGCGCAGCAAACATGCCACAGGGCCCAAAACCCACCACCACCGGGCGCAGCGGCAGGCTGGCCGGGGCCTGGCGCACCGCGTGGTAGGCCATGTCGGGCGTGGCGCCAATATGCGGGTGACCGGCAAACTGCGCCAGCAAGCGGGCTTCCAGCGCCGCGTCCAGCGCCACGTCAACGATAAACACCGCCAGGATGTCGGCCTTGCGCGCGTCAAAACTGCGTTTAAACACCTGCAGTTGCGCAATATCTGCCTGCCCCACGCCCAGGGCCTGCGCGGCCATGCGCATGAGCGTGTCGAGCGGGTGGATAACGGGGTGGCGGTCGGCCTCGGTTTCGCTGGGGGCGTCGGCGGCGCGCCGGGCAATGACCGGCAGGGCGGTCAGGGGCAGTTTGAGTTCGGTCAGGCGGATCATGGGCAGCGGGCTCGGGGTTATCAAGCAAGGCCCGCATGATACGGCGTGGCACTGGCGCATCCCTGGGCTTGCGAAGCCTTTCGGTACTTACAAGGTGCGCCGTAGCGCCTCAAAAAACAACGCGCCCTGTAGCCGCTCGCTGATACTTTGCTGCGCCACCAGGGCTGCCACGTCTGGCGCCACTGGCACCAGCGGCATGCCGGTGGACTGGGCCAGCACTTGGGCCATGCAGGCGCGTTCCAGGTAGTACAGGTCGTCATAGGCGTAGTCCATGCGCTGGCCGCACACCACCACGCCGTGGTTGCCCAAGAACGCCACTTCGGCGTTTTGCATGGCGTGGGCAATACGCTCACCCTCGCTGGCATCCAGCGCCAGGCCGTTGTAGCGCGCGTCGATGGCCAGGCGGCCATGAAAACGCATGGCGTTTTGCGACAAGGTGGTGTCCAAAGCACGCGCCTGGGTCAGCGTCAGCGCAGTGGCGTAGGGCATATGGGTGTGCAACACACAGGCCTGGCGGCAGATGCGGTGCACCGCAGCGTGGATGAACATGGCGGTGGACTCCACCGGATGGCGTCCGGCCAGCACGCTGCCATGCCCGTCAACCAAGACAATGTCGTCGGCCCCGATTTCGCTCCACAGCAGGCCCTGCGGATTGAGCAAAAAGCGCCCGCTGGCGTCGGGCAGTTCGACGCTGAAGTGGTTGCACACGCCCTCGCTCAGACCGTGGTGGGCGGCGGCGCGCAGCGCTAGTGCGAGATCGGCACGGAGGCGGGAAACGGAGGGGGATTGGTAGTCTTGGAGGTGGTGGTTCATGGTCTTTGCTGCGTGTTGTGGGAGGAGGCCGGGGCCGCCCACAGGGGCGGGAAATGTCTGCAATTTACCCCATGGCAATTGCGCTGCCCGGCTAATATGCACTGCTTTGAACAACAACGAGGACGACCATGAAATTTCCCATTGCTACCCTGGTTTTGGCCTGTCTAGCCGCAGCCAATCCATTGATCGCCCAGGCCCAGGAGCGCGATGCGCGCCTGCTCGCAGCTGCCCAGGCTGCACAGGCTGAGGTGATTGCGACCTTGCAAACGCTGGTGGCCATGGAGTCGGGCTCGGCCAACTCAAAGGGGGTGGGCAGGGTGGCGGACTTTGCCCAGGCGCGATTGCAGGCTTTGGGGGCGCAGACCGAGCGTCTCGTGGGAACCGAGAGCGAGCGAACCATGGTCAAGGGCGTGTTCAAAGGAAGCGGCCAGCTCAAGGTCCTGCTGCTTGCGCACATGGACACGGTTTATCCCGACGGTATTTTGGCCAGCCAGCCCTACCGCCAAGACGGCAACCGGCTCTACGGACCAGGCATTGCCGATGACAAGGGTGGTATTGCCGTGATTCTGCACGCGCTGTCCTTGCTCAAAGACGCGGCTTGGCGGGACTACGCCACCGTCACCGTGTTGTTCAACTCCGACGAAGAAATTGGCTCTGCCGCCTCCGGTGACACCATTGCCAACCTGGCCGCGCTGCATGATGTGGTCTTGTCTTTTGAACCCACCGCTGCCAAGGCGGTAGCCAAGGACGAAGGGGTGCTCTTGGGGGCCGCAGGCACCGCCACCGCGACGATGGAAGTCAAAGGCCGCGCTGCGCACGCGGGTGCCGCACCGGAGTTGGGGCGCAACGCGCTCATTGAGCTTTCACACCAGATGCTGGCCACCCAGGACGTGGCCAAGGGCATTCCCGGCGCGCAACTCAACTGGACCTATTCCCAAGGCGGTCTCGTGCGCAACCAGATCCCTGAGCGCGCTTACGCGTTTGCCGACGTGCGCCTGCTCAGCCCCGGCGCGTCCGACGCGCTGCGCACCGCGCTGGAGGCCAAGGTGCAAGAAAGCAAACGCGTGCCCGACACCGAAGTGAGCATCAAGCTCGAGGTCGGCCGCCCACCGTACGCGGCGGGCCCGCGCGGCCTGGCACTGGCGCAACGCGCACAGGCCATTTACCAAGAGATGGATGGCCGCAAATTGTTGCTGCACCCGATGACGGGCGCAGGCACCGACGCTGGCTATGCCAGCCGCTCGGGCAAAGCGGCAGTGCTTGAAAGCATGGGCCTGCCTGGCTGGGGCTACCACGCCAAAGACGAATACATCGAGATCGACGCGATTGCGCCGCGCCTCTACCTAACTGCACGTTTGTTGCAAGACCTGGCGAAAAATCCGCTGCCCTAACGCGGTCTCACTTGCTCAGGGTTAGAGCATCACGCTGCCATCCACGCACGTGACCACATCGCCACCCACCCAGACCTGGCCGCTGGCGTCTTGGGCAATGTGCACCCGCCCCTGCACGCCCAGGCAGCTGCCCTGGGCGGCGGTGTAGCGGCTGGGGGCGTAGCCATCGGCGATCAGCCACTGCGCCAGGCTGGCGTTAAAGCTGCCGGTGACCGGGTCTTCGGCGGTTTGCGGGCCGATGGAGAAAAAGAAGCGCACTTCGACCGTGGGTTCTTCAGGTGCTGGCGTCGCCGCCTGGGTGCCAACGCTGAATGCCCGCGCCTCGCGGTTAGAGCGCCCAATCAGCCCCGGCGCAGCATCATTTGAGGCCACCGCCGCCAGACCCACGCCGGTAATGCCGATCTGCGGCATCAGCCGCGCCAGCGCCGCCAGATCAGGCTCCAGCGCCAGCACGGTAGCAGCGTCGTCCACCAAAAAGCCGAAATGCTCGGGCCCGTTGCACAAGTGCTGGGCCGCCACAATCTGGCGCTGCTGCAAACCCAGGACAGCCGCCAGCGCAGCACCCGCCTCGGGCGTGGGCGCGCGGCGCGCCAGCGGGGGCGCGGCAAAGGCCAGGCGCTGGCCTCCGGGCGACGCCGCGTGGGGCGTGCGGCCAATAGGCACCAGCCCCACCTTGCAATGCTGCACCACGCGCGCCGGGTAGCGCGGCACGCCACCGGCCTCTAGCCACGCATGGCAACTTCCCAGCGTGGGGTGGCCGGCAAAGCGCATTTCATAGTTCGGCGCAAAGATGCGCACCTGGTAGTCGGCCCCGGCAGCAGCCGCCTCTGGCGTGGGCGGCAGCAAAAACGTGGTCTCAGACAGGTTGGTCCAGCGGGCAAAGTTTTGCATCTCCGCGTCGGTCAAACCCTGGCCATCCAGCACCACGGCCAGTGCGTTGCCCAGGTAGGGCGTGGCGGTGAAAACGTCAACCTGTTTAAACGGGCGTTGCAGCATGGCTTTAACTCCTATGGGCTTGGATGGTGGCAGCCAGCGCGGCCACGCCACGCTGGATCTCGTCCACGCTGGGGGTGACGAAACACAGGCGCATGCTGCGCGGGTCGCCCGCTCCGGCAAAAAACGGCGCACCGGGCACAAAGGCCACGCCATTGGCCACGGCGTGGGGCAGCAAGTCCACGGCGCTCATGCCTGCGGGCAGACGCGCCCACAAAAACATGCCGCCGGCCGGGGTGTTCCAGCTCAGCTTGTCGTCGGGGTGGGTCTGCGCCTGCGGAAAGTGCTGGGCCAGCGCCTGCAGCATGGCGTCGCGCTGGGCGTGGTACAGGCTGCGGATAGTGGGCACGTGGCGGTCCAGAAAGCCGTTTTGCATCACCTCAAAAATCAGGCGCTGGTTGAAGCCGGGGCTGTGCAAGTCGGCCGCCTGCTTGGCCTGTAGCAGCTTGGGGTAAACCGCCTTGGGCGCCACCATAAAACCCATGCGCAAGCCCGGCGCCAGCACCTTGGAAAACGAGCCCAGGTAAATGCCACCTTCGGGGTTGCGCGCGGTCAGGGGCGCGGGCGGCGGTTGGTCAAACCACAGGTCGCCGTAGGGATTGTCCTCAACCAACGGCAGACCGCAGGCGGCAGCGGTGGCGCTGAGTGCGGCACGGCTGGCCTCGCCCATGCTGCGGCCCGTGGGGTTTTGGAAATTGGGCAGCACGTAGGCAAAGCGCGCACCCGGCGCCTTGGCTTGCAGGTCGGCCAGGTCCAGGCCGTCGCCCGCCGCGTTGGCGGCCACGCTGACCACCTCGGGCTCCATGGGCGTGAACGCCATCACCGCGCCCAGGTAGGTGGGCGACTCCACCAGCACCCGGCTGCCTGCGTCAATCAGCACCTTGGCCACCAGGTCCAGGCCCTGCTGCGAGCCGGTGGTTATCAACACCTGCGCCGGGTCCACGCTCCAGGCCTGACCGGCTGCGCGGCTTTGCTCTTGCAACTGCTGCGCCACCAGAGCGCGCAGCGGGGCATAGCCTTCGCTGGCGGCGTATTGCAGGGCGCCCGCCGGGTCGTCGTGCAGCACCTTGGCGCAAGCTGCCGCAAACTCGGCCACCGGAAAGGTCTTGGCCGACGGCAAACCACCGGCAAAGCTGATGATGCCGGGCCGCTCGGTGAGCTTGAGCAGTTCACGCAAGATGGACGGATTCATCTTGGCCGTGCGCGCGGCCAGGGTCCAGGGGCCTGGATTTGGGTTCATGGTGGTGGGGCTGGGTGGGGGTGGGACAGGGTGGCAGTGATGTGTTCCAAACTTCCATCGCCATACGCGCGCAGCACCTCGGAGATGACGATGTGAAAGCCCTTGTACCAAAGCTTGTAGTCGCGCTTGGCTTCCAGGTGATCGGCGTTGCCGCTGAAGGCTTTGAGCGCGGCCAGATCGGCCCAGTAGTAGGTGGCGTTGAATAGCCGGCCGTCTTCGCTTTGCCAGGTCTCGCGCCCCAGGTAGCCGGGGGTGGCGACGGCGGCGGCTTCGATCTTGGCGTCTAGCGCCAAAAAGCGCGCGTCGTAGCTGCCGGGCTCGAAGATGAAGGCGGCAGAGATCATGGAACACCCACTTTCTGGACGTGCGGCACCGCCACCGGCCCCGCCGACAAACGCTTGCCCAAAAACACCACCGCTACCACCGCCAGGGCAAAGCCCAGCGTCATCACTTCCAGTGGCTCGCCCAAGAGCGGCACTGCGGCCAGAATGCTAAAAAAGGGCTGTATCAACTGCACCTGACTCACGCGCAGCGCGCCACCCAAGGCAAGACCGCGAAACCAGGCAAAAAACCCGGCCCACATGGAAAACACGCCCACATAGCCCAGCGCCAGCCACGAGGTGGTGCGAATCGCCTGCTCAGGCCAATGCAATAGCGCGCCGGGCACGGTCAGCGGCAGCGCCATCACGCACACCCAGCAAATCACCCTCTCGGCGCCCAGCGCAGGCGTTACCTGCGCGCCAAACACATAGCCCACCGCCGCCGACGCAATAGCCCCCAGCAGCAGCAAATCGGCCCATTCCAGGCCAAAGCCCTGGCCGCTCTGGTGGGCGCGCAGCAGCGAGAACGCCGCCACCAGCAAGGCGCCCAAGCCCGCGCACAGCCAAAACCCCAACCGCGCCCGCTGGTGCAGCACCCAGGCCGACATGGCCGCAGTGGCCAGCGGCAGCAAAGCGGTAAACACCGCCGCGTGGCCGGACGTAACCTGGCGCAGCGCCAAGCCCAAAAACAAAGGGAAACCAATGGCGTTGCCCAAGAGCGCCATCAGCAGCGGCAGGCGCTGGGTGGACAAGGGCCAGGGCGAGCGCGTGACCAGCAAAAACACGATGGACAAGCCCCCGGCCAGCGCCGCCCGCGCAAAGGTAATAAACCAGGCCGAGAGCTGCGGGTCTGCGGCCGTGCCGGTGGCCAGCCGCGTCATCGGCAGCGTGACGGCAAATATTGCCACGCCCAGCACGCCCAGCCACAGGCCCAGGGTTTCTTGTTTGGTGTTCATCTGCCAACTTTAGCGAATTGGGCAGCACAGTTGCAGTACAGTTAGTCAGGCAAATCTGCGATCTGTATTGATCACATATTTGGCACACCAAGATACGCGAAAGGAAGGCCCGGCATGGTGAACAAAAGCGGCACGCAATCACTGACCGACCAACTGGCGCAGCGCTTTGCCCAGCGCATTCGCGACCGCCTGCTGGGGCCCGGCGCCCGTTTGCCATCGGTGCGCCAGTGCGCGCAGCAGCAGGGGCTTAGCCCCTCCACGGTGGTCGGGGCTTACGACCAGTTGCTCGCGCAAGGGCTGGTGGAGGCGCGCAATAAGCGCGGGTTTTTTGTGCGGGAGCTGCGTACCACCGCCCTGTCACCATCTGCTGCCATCCGCGCCGACGCACTGCGCCCGGAGTGGGCGCCCTTGAGCGCGGCGGCGCTGATTCGTGGCATGTTCCAGCACAGCAACGGCAAAGCCCACCCCAGCATGGGCGTGTTGCCTCCTGATTGGCTGCAAACTACGTTTTTGTCGGCCGCAGTGCGACGCCACAGTAGTGCTGCCGCCCTCAACAGTTTCTCCTTGCAATACGGCGAACCCCAAGGCGACACCAGTTTGCGCCAGGCATTGGCCCAGCAAATGGAAACGCTGGCCATTGGCGTTGCGCCAAGCCAGATCATTACCACATTGGGTGCCACCCATGCGCTCGATATCGTCAGCCGCACGCTGCTGCGCGCGGGGGATTACGTGATGGTGGAGGAGCCCGGCTGGGCGGTGGAGTTCGCACGGTTGGAAGCGTTGGGCATGCGGATACTGCCCGTGCCGCGCCGGGCCGACGGACCGGACCTGGATGTCATGGCGCGCTATTGCCAGGCGCATTCGCCCAAACTGTTCGTCAGCGTGAGCGTGTTGCACAACCCAACCGGGTTTTGCCTGAGCCCATCAGCGGCGCACCAGACATTGCAACTTGCCCAGCAACACGACTTTCACATCGTTGAGGACGATACCTATTGCCATCTCGCTGCGCCCCACGCCACCCGACTGTGTGCGCTCGACAACTTGAAGCGGACGATTTATGTGAGTGGATTTGCCAAAATTTTGGCGCCCAACTGGCGTGTGGGGTTTCTGGCCGCACCTCCTGAACTGGTGGAGCGCTTGCTCGACACCAAACTACTGTCTACGCTCACCACGCCTGCGCTGCTGGAGCGCGCAATGGCCTCGTGCATAGACCAGGGGCAACTGCGCCGCCACGCCGAGCGCGTCCGCAGCCGACTGGGCGTTGCACGCTCGCGCAGCGTGGCACAGGCGCGGGCGCACGGCATTCGGTTTGCCTCGGAGCCCGCAGGCCTGTTTGGCTGGGTGGACACCGGCGTCGACACCGACGCGCTGGCGCATCGCATGCTCGACGAAGGGTATTTACTTGCGCCCGGTGCCCTGTTTCACGCGGTGCGCGCGCCCAGCCAACTCATGCGCATCAATTTCGCCATCACCCAGGAGCCCACGTTTTGGCAAGTGTTGTGCAAGGTGCGTGACACCATGTAAGGAAAAACGTGCCGCACTGCACTCAAAGCGTCGCCATCCAGCAAGCCGTAGCCACCAGCACCCCGGCCATGGCCCGGTTGAACCAGCGCAGGCGCCGCGCCGTGGCCAGGCCGTCAATGACCGGGCCGCTGAGCCAGTCGCGCAGCAGCGCGCCCATGGCCGCATACAGCAGGTTGCTGAAAAAGCCAAAGGCCAGCATCAGCGGCAGGGTGATGGCAAAGCGCTGCACCGCGTCCTCGCGCCCGGCCAGCCAACCGGCCACCACGGTGAGCGCCAGCATCCAGGCCTTGATGTTCAAAAACTGCAGCGCCACGCCCTGGGCGAAGGTGACCTGCAGGCGCGCCAGGTCGGCCTGCGCCAGCGTGCGGCTGCCCCAGAGCTTGGCCGCCAGCCACAGCAAATAGGCCACGCCCAGCGCCTGAATGACCAAACGCAGCCCCGGTACAGCCACCACCACCGCACCCAGGCCCGCAGCGCACAAAGTAAACAACAAGCCCCAGCCCACCGGCACCGCACACACAAAGCGCAGCGCGCGCTTGAGCCCCAGGTTGGCACCCAGGGCGGTGGAGAGCGCAGTATTGGGGCCGGGGGAAAAGCTGGCGGCGGTGGACAGCAAGAGCAAGGCGGTGAGTTCGGCAGGGGGCATGGGGACGGACTGTAGCGACAACGCCATGCAGAACCTTTGGTCGCTTGAATAATGCAGTTCTACATTACGATGTGTTCTTTTGCATGAACAAGGTATTCCTATGACCCAATTAACCGTCACCGCCCGGGGCCAGGTCACCTTTCGCAAAGAGGTGTTGCAGCACCTGGGCATCAAGCCTGGTGACAAGATGGAGCTGGACTTGCTGCCCGGCGGCAAGGGCGTTCTCCGTGCCGCAAAACCGGCCGGCACCATGGAGGGTTTCGTAGGCCTGCTGGCGGGCAAGACCACGAAAGTCGCCAGTCTGGAAGAGATTGACCAGGCCATAGCCCAAGCCTGGGCCGACACGCCATGAAGATCACCGCCGACACCAATGTGCTGGTGCGCGCCCTGGTGCGCGACGACCCGCAACAGGCGCAGGCGGCAGCAGACGCCTTGTTGTCCGCCACCTTGGTCGCGGTCGCGCTGCCCAGCTTGTGCGAACTGGTCTGGGTGCTGCGCCGCGTTTACGGTTTCGGGGCGGCTGACGCAGCGGCAGCGGTGCGCGCCCTGATGGCCGCCTCCAACGTACAAGCCAATCGCCCGGCCGTGGACGCTGGCTTGGCGGTGCTGGAGGCAGGCGGCGACTTTGCCGACGGCGTGATTGCCTTTGAAGGCCAGTGGCTGGGCGGCGAGACCTTTGTGTCCTTTAACAAACAAGCCGTGGCCTTGCTGCAGGCGCAGGGCCAAAGCGCGCGGCGTTTGTAAAACCCCCGCCCCACGGCCCCACCTCGCTATGGCACTTTGGCGCCGCGCTGCGCCAAGTACCATTGCCAGCCCCGCGCACCAGCGCCCCTGTTTTTCGCAAATCTCCCTATGAGCCACGCCACCGCCAAACGCCCCCACATCCTGTTCATCATGGCCGACCAAATGGCCGCGCCGCTGCTGCCGCTGCACGACCCGGCGTCCGTCATCCAGATGCCGCATTTGTCCCAACTCGCCGCCCAGGGCGTGACCTTTGACTCGGCGTATTGCAACAGCCCGCTGTGCGCGCCCTCGCGCTTTAGCCTGGTCAGCGGCCAGTTGCCCTCGCGCATTGGCGGCTTTGACAACGCGGCCGATTTTCCCGCCGACGTGCCCACCTACGCCCACTACCTGCGCAACCTGGGCTACCGCACGGCGCTCTCGGGCAAGATGCATTTTTGCGGGCCGGATCAGTTGCACGGCTACGAGGAGCGCCTGACCAGCGACATCTACCCCGCCGACTACGGCTGGGCGGTGAACTGGGACGCGCTGGAAACGCGCCCCAGCTGGTACCACAACATGGCCTCGGTGCTGCAGGCCGGAGCGTGTGTGCGCAGCAACCAGCTCGACTTTGACGAAGAAGTGGTCTTCAAAGCCCGCCAATACCTGTACGACCATGTGCGCAACGCGCCCGAGCAGCCGTTTTGCCTGACTGTGTCGATGACGCACCCGCACGACCCGTACACCATTCCCGCCGAATACTGGGACTTGTACGAGGGCGTGGACATCCCCATGCCGCGCACCGTGATTGCCCAGGCCGCACAAGACGCGCATTCCCAACGCCTGCTCAAGGTGATAGACCTGTGGGACAAGCCGCTGCCCGCCGAGGCCATCGCCCGCGCCCGGCGCGCCTACTTTGGCGCTTGCAGCTATGTGGACAGCCAGATTGGCAAGCTGCTCAAAACCCTGGACGACTGCGGCCTGCGCGAGGACACCATCGTCGTGTTCTCGGGCGACCACGGCGACATGCTGGGCGAGCGCAGCCTTTGGTACAAGATGCACTGGTACGAGATGGCCGCGCGCGTGCCCCTGGTCATCCACGCGCCCCAGCGCTTTGCCGCGCACCGGGTGACGGGTAGCGTGTCCACCATCGACTTGTTGCCCACCTTTGTGGAGCTGGCTGGTGGCTCGCTGGACGCGCATTTGCCGTTGGATGGCCGCTCGCTGCTGCCGCATCTGCAAGGCGTGCCGGGCGCGCCGGGCCACGACGAGGTGATTGGCGAATACATGGCCGAAGGCAGCAAAACCCCGTTGGTGATGATTCGCCGTGGGCCCTGGAAGTTCATGTATTCGCAAGACGACCTCTGCCTGCTCTACCACCTGGAAACCGACCCCGACGAGCTGAACAACCTGACCACCGTGCCCGCGCACCAGGCGGTGCTGAGCGCTTTTGTACAAGAAGTGACCCAGCGCTGGGATCTGCCCGCGCTGCACCAGCAGGTGCTGGCCAGCCAGCGCAGGCGCCGCCTGGTGGGGCAAGCGCTGACCAAGGGCAAGCTCACTTCCTGGGACCACCAACCCTTGGTCAAGGCCAGCGAGCAGTACATGCGCAACCACATGGACCTGGACGACCTGGAGCGCCGGGCGCGCTTTCCCAAGGTGGTTTAAGGCGTCTTACCTCCTACCGTGGCAAGGCGTCCCAGCGTTTGGGTTGGGGCGAGGAGGGCTATTGGCGCGGACGATCTGCGGGCGCCTGCGAAGCTTGGCTCGCTTTTTCGGCTCCAGGCGGCGCTTCAAGCACTGTCACCCGGCCTTTGAGCTCATTTTGCTGCACGCTGCCAGCAGGGCAGGGTGCGTCGGTGTACGTGGTTTCCCCCTGGAATGTGCACTTATGCACCTTAGGCGCGGGGGGCGCAACACCCTGGGGTCTTGCGCCATCCACGGAACTCTGGACGCTGGCCGCCGGGGCATTGGGTCGCTGGTCGCCAGCGCGTTCCTGCTTTGACCAATACCATCGCACCCAACTGGCATCCATCCCCCAACGTGTCAATGCCTGCTCAACGGGAAGCTGCAAGCGCTGCGCCGTTTCGGTGCCCTTGTAATGCCAGGCCAGCGAAACAAGCGACGCTCCCACCATGACGTATTTAAAAAGCCTGATGACCATCCTGTGCTCCCATTAATTCAAACAGGCTGATTTATAACAAAATGCTTATTTATGTCCGCATCAATGTGCTTTTGCCGAACAAAGATTCCACCAGGTCTACCGCCAGTTCCGCAGTGCGGTTGCGTTCGTCCAGGGCGGGGTTGAGCTCCATGATGTCCAAGGACGCCAGCAAGCCGGTATCAGCAATCATTTCCATGCACAGCTGCGCCTCGCGGTAAGTGGGGCCGCCGCGCACCGTGGTGCCCACGCCGGGTGCGATGGCCGGGTCCAGAAAATCGACGTCAAAGCTCACGTGCACGTGGGTGTGGGCGTCCAGACCGGCCAGCGCCCGATCCATGGTGGTGCGCATGCCTTGTTCGTCGATAAAGCGCATGTCGTACACGTCCAATTGGTGCGCGTGCACCAGGCGCTTTTCCCCGGCGTCCACGCTGCGAATGCCAATCTGGCGCAGCCAGGCGGGCTTGACGGCGGGCACTTGGCCGCCGATCTCGATCAGCGCCTGCGGCCCCAGCCCGCACAGGCAGGCCACCGGCATGCCGTGCAGGTTGCCGCTGGGCGTGAGGGTGTTGGTATTGAAGTCGGCATGGGCATCGAGCCACAGCACGCGCAGCTTTTTGCCCGTGTCGCGGCAGTGGCGCGCTACAGCGCTGATGGAGCCAATGCCCAGGCTGTGGTCGCCGCCGAGCACGATGGGCAGGCGCCCCTGGCCCAGTTCGGCATAGACGGCGGCGTGCAGCGCCTGGTTCCAGGCCACCACTTCATTCAGGTGGCGGTAACCGTCTTGCGGCGCCTGCCAAGGGTTGCGCGGGCCGCTCACGTCGCCGCAGTCTTGCACCTGCAGGCCCTGGGCTTGCAGCACGGCGGCAAGTCCTGCCACGCGCAAGGCTTCTGGCCCCATGCTGGCGCCGCGCATGCCTGCGCCAATGTCGGTGGGGGCGCCAATCAGGCTGATCAATGAGGCCATTGCGCGGCCTGCCTTCAGGCCGGGGTTTGCAAGCGGAAGCAGGCGTCGCGCGCGCCCACGCTGATGCCGCGCGCGTTGACGATGGGCTGGGCGCGCCAGGGCTGCAGGGCCTCGCGCTGCGCCGTATCCAGCCAGCCGAGTTGCTCCAGCGCCTCCACGGTGGCGGCGTAGAGCGCGGTTTTGTTGCCGTCGCTGATCTTGAGCGCCAGCGCCTCGCCCCGGCTCTTGCTGGCCACCACCTGCACGCCGTCGGCGCCGATCTTGGTAATCCAGTCGCCCCGGCCAATGTGCATAAAGGCCAGGTCGTTGCGCCCGGTGCCGCTGACCATCTCGGGATACGCCGTCATGGCCTCGCCGAGCTGGGCAAAGCTGCTCCCAAACTGCGCATCCTGCGCGCCACTGGCCAGGCGGGCGTAGCCATAGGCCAGTTTGGACAAGGGCATGGCGTAATTGGGCGCCGAGCAGCCGTCAATGCCCATTTTCAGGTCTTGCACGTCCATGCCCACGGCCGCAGCCACGTCACGCGCAATGGCTTGCTGCAGCGGATGCTCGGGGGCGATGTAGTCGTCCAGGCTCCAGCCGTTTTGCACGCAGTGCGCCACAAAACCGGCGTGCTTGCCGCTGCAGTTGTTGTGGCGCTCGTCAAAGTAAATGCCCTCCGGCGCGGTTTTGTCCATCAACATGTAGCTGCCCGGCACGTGGCAGCCGCAGCGCAACACCTTGTAGTCTTGCCCGGCCTTGGCCAGCATCGACTCGGCGGCTTGCACGTGCATGGCCTCGCCGTTGTGGCTGGCGCACAGCATGGCCACCTCGGGCTGGCTCAGGCCAAATTCCTGCGCACCACCGGCCTGCATAAAAGGCAGGGCCTGCAAGGCCTTGAGCGTGGAGCGGGTAAAGCTCATCATGTGCGGCTGGCCGACATAGGCTTGCAACTCGTCGCGCGCATTGACCACGGCCAGCGCACCAAAGTGCACACATTCGGATAAGCCGCCACGGCTGAGTTGGATGAGGGGGGCGAAATCGCTGGGGGACATAAAGTGGTTTCTTTGGACGTTAAGTGGGTGCTTGGCGGGTAGGGCGTCTCGCGTACCTTGGTCGCCCGTACGACAAGCATACCCCGTCCCTTGGTTCGCGATTCCTATACTGGTCAAGCGCTTGCGCCTCTTTGTCGACACACCTTCTGAACTATTGCCGCCTCTGGGCCCCACCACCATGTTCGAACTACGCGCCCCTTTGCAAGCCCACATCGCCCATCTGTTGATCGGCCCCGGCGAAACGGTGCAGGCCGGGCAGGTGCTGCTGGTGTTAGAGGCCATGAAGATGGAGCACGAAGTGCTTGCGCCGCATGCGGGCGTGGTGCGCGAATGCTTTTTCGCGGTAGGCGAGGCGGTGGCGCACGGCGAGGTGCTGCTGGTGATCCAGCGCAGCGCATCGGCACCCGCGCCGCTTCCTGACGCCACCAGTGCCATCGCCCAGCGCAGCCCGCTTTCGGCACCGGTCGCCCCTGGGCAAGCTATGGCGCAAGCCGCGCCCGAGGCGCTGGCGGCCCTGGACGCGCCCACTCCCCTGCGTTCCGACCTGGCCCGCGCCCTTGCGCGCCAGGCGTTCACCCTGGATGCCAGTCGCCCCGCCGCCGTGGCCAAGCGCCACGCGCTGGGCATGCGCACCGCGCGCGAGAACCTGGCCGATTTGTGCGACGCAGGCAGCTTCTCCGAATACGGCGCGCTGGCCGTGGCCGCGCAAAGCCAGCGCCGCAGCCAGGACGACCTGGTGCGCAACACCCCGGCTGACGGCATGGTTTGCGGCACCGCCACCGTGGGCGCCGCGCCCTGCGTGGTGATGGCCTATGACGCCACCGTGCTAGCGGGCACCCAAGGCATGCGCAACCACCAAAAGACCGACCGCATGCTTGGCCTCGCGCTGGAGCACAAGCTTCCGGTCATCTTGTTTGCCGAAGGGGGCGGTGGCCGACCGGGCGATGTGGACATGCCCATCGTGGCCGGCTTGCACGTGGCCACCTTTGCCAGCTTTGCGCGCCTGAACGGCCAGGTACCGGTGCTGGGCATTGCAGCGGGGCGCTGCTTTGCCGGCAACGCCGCGCTTTTGGGCTGCTGCGACGTGGTCATAGCCACCCGTGGCAGCAACATCGGCATGGGCGGCCCGGCCATGGTCGAAGGCGGGAGCCTGGGCGTGTTCACGCCCGAGCAGATTGGCCCCAGCCCCGTGCAGCACGCCAATGGCGTGATCGACATCCTGGTGGACGACGAGGCGCAGGCGGTGGCCGCTGCCAAGCACTACCTGGGCTTTTTTACCGGCGCAGCCACCCCCTGGCAGGCCCCCGACGCGCCGGTGCTGCGCGCCGTGGTGCCCGAGAACCGCCTGCGCGTCTACGACACCCGCGCCGCCCTGCACGGTATTGCCGACGTGGGCAGCGTGCTGGAGCTGCGCAGCGGCTTTGGCGTGGGCATCCACACCGCGCTGGCGCGCATTGAGGGCCGCGCCGTGGGCGTGCTGGCCAACAACCCGCAGCACCTGGGCGGCGCGATAGACGCCGACGCAGCCGACAAGGCCGCGCGCTTTATGCAACTGTGCAACGCCCACGGCCTGCCGCTGGTCAGCCTGGTGGACACGCCCGGTTTTATGGTGGGGCCGGATACCGAGGCCACGGCGCAGGTGCGCCACGTGAGCCGTATGTTTGTGGCCGCTGCCCACTTGCGCGTGCCGTTTTTGAGCGTGGTGCTGCGCAAGGGCTACGGCCTGGGCGCCATGGCCATGACGGCCGGCGGCTTTCACGCGCCGCTGTGCACCGTGGCCTGGCCCAGCGCCGAGTTTGGCGCCATGGGGCTGGAAGGCGCGGTGCGCCTGGGGTTTAAGAAAGAACTCGACGCCGTGCCCGAGGGCGCCGCGCGCGACGCGCTCTTTGCCCAGCTGCTGGCGCAGCAAGTAGAAAACGGCAGCGCCCTGGCCATGGCCAGCAGCCTGGAAATTGACGCGGTGATTGACCCGTCCACCACCCGCGCCTGGCTGGTGCGCGGCCTGGCTGCTGGGCGGGTGGGCGCGCTGCGCGGGGCGGCCATCGACACCTGGTAGCCCGCGCCGGGCACCTTGGTCCGGCGTAAGCGCTCAGTCCGCTTGCCGCAATTGGGTCAGGCAGTCGTCCAGCGCGTCGACAAAGAAGTCCACGTGCGCGCGCTGCAAAACAAGCGGTGGCCGGATTTTGAGCACATTGGCGCGCGGGCTGCAGGCGCTGATCAGCACGCCGCGCGCCTTCATGCCGTTGACCACGCGGGTGGTGAAGGTGGCAGCCGGGCGACTGGCGTCGCCACCCTGCACCAGCTCCACGCCCAGAAACAGGCCAAACTGGCGCACGTCACCCATGCAGTCGTGGCGCTGCGCCAGCGTTTGCAGGCACTGGGCAAAGTACTGGCCCTGGGCGGTGGCGTTGTGTAGCAAGTGTTCGCCCTCAAGCACATCGAGCACCGCCATGCCCACGGCAGCGCTGACGGTGTTGCCGCCAAAGGTGTTGAAGTAGCGCGTCTCGCGGGCAAAGGCGTCGAGCAGGTCGTGGCGTGCGCACAGGCCTGCCATGGGGTGGCCATTGCCCATGGGCTTGCCCAGGGTGACGATGTCAGGCGCAATACCGTGGCGCTGGTAGCCCCACCAGTGCGTGCCGGTGCGGCCAAAGCCGGGTTGCACCTCGTCGGCAATCACCACCATGCCCGCAGCGCGGGCCCGCGCCAGGGCGGCCAGCAAGAAGCCCGGCGGGTCGCCATACACGCCGTCGCTGGTAAACAGCGAGTCAAACAACAAGGCTGCCGGGCGCACGCCATCGGCTTGCATGCGGGCCAGTGCCGCGTCTACGCCAGCGGCAAAAGCCGCGCCTGCATCGACACCCGCATTGCCATAGGCCCGCGGCGCGGGCACGGTGTAGACCTGCGGCAAGCCGCTGGGAATATTCCCCAGCGAGGGCGAACAGGCCGAGCTCGTTTGCGTCACACCGTGGTAGGCCCATTCGGTGACGATGACGCCGGTGCCGCCGGTATGAAACTGCGCCAGGCGCAGCGCCAGGTCGTTGGCCTCGCTGCCGGTGCAGGTGAACATGATGCGGTTCAGGCTGGCGTGGTGGGTGGCCAGCAGGCGCTCGGCGTAGTCGAGCAAGGCCTCGTTCAGATAGCGGGTGTGGGTGTTGAGGCGCGCTGCTTGTGTGGTCAGCGCTTGCAGCACATGGGGGTGGCAGTGGCCCAAGGAGACCACGTTGTTGTAGGCGTCCAGGTAGCGCTTGCCCTCGGCGTCCCACACCCACACGCCTTCGCCGCGCACCAGCTCCACCGGGTCTTGGTAAAACAGCCGGTAGGCCGGGCCCAGCAGCGCCTCGCGCCGTCGGATCAGGGCCTGGCGGCGTGCGGGCAAGTCGTCTAGGGCGGCGGGGTCAAAGGCGTTGATGGTTTTCATGAATCGGCCGGTTCGGGGGCGGTGCTCAGGCGGTCCAGAAGCAGTTTGGCGGCCACGTCCAGGCCTGTTTCCATGAGCGCCCGCAAGCCCGCGCTGGCCACCGCGTGGTTACGCAAGATGTAGACGCGGTTTTCAGGAAACCACTGGGCGCGTTGCTCGGTAATGCACAAGGTCATGGCGCAGCGCACCGCTGCAAGCAGGGGCAGCAGCCGCAGCTCGTGCAGGGTGAGGGGGTTGACTGCTTGGTAGCCTTGGACAAAGTCAACCATATTGCCCAACTTGGCCTGGCCGTCGCCCAGCCCCTGGTAAGACATGGCCACTGCGGCGTCAAACACGCGCGGTCCGTGCACCATGTCGCCAAAGTCGAGCACCCCGCACACCTGGTCGGGCGCATTGGGCTTCACCAGCAGGTTGTAGGGGTTGAAGTCGTTGTGCAAAAACTGCTGCGCCAGCGTGGGCAAGAGCGGCTGCACCTCGTGCACATAGCGGTCAAATACCGCCTTGCCCCAGGCGCGCGACTGCGGGTCGGCTATGGCGGGCAGCCAGGCCTGCAACTCGGGCGTGCGGTGAATGTCCCATAGCAAGGCCGCATTGCCCACCACCGGGTGATCAAAGTCGGCCAGCGCCTGGTCCAGCGTGCCCAGGGCTGCGCCAATCGAACGCCGCTGCGCAGCGCTGCCGGGCGCCTCGTGCAGCGGCAGGCCAGCCAAGTAGCCGAGCATCCGGGCGTAGCGAATACCTTCCAGCCCCGGCAGGGCCAGCAGGTGCGCTCCATCCTGCCATCGGTAAATGCGCTGCACCGGCAAGTGCGGCGCATGCAGCGCCAGGTGCACCAGCGTGGCGTTTTGCAAGGCCAGCGCTGCGGGGTTCTCTTTGGCGTCACTCACTTTGAGTATGTAGCGCGCGGCGGCACTTTGCGCGCCTGTCTCCATTTCCACCAAAAAGTTCAGGTCACGTTCGCCGCTGAGGTGGCGCACCGTGGCGGCCCGCGACGAAAACTGCGCGCGCACCAGCGCCAGCAGTTGCGCGGGGTCGGTGAATGGCGTGGGGATTGGCACGGAGCGGGCGGAGGTACTGGGCGTGCGAACGAGCATAGCGTATGCATTACCACTGGTCAGCGCGGTGCTGGCGCAAGCAAGCGGTACCCGCATCACAGAACTGTCACGTCAATTTCATGAAAACCGAATAAATTGCGATTTTGTGCAATACAGCGGCAGCCATAGATTGACCACCAACGCTTCTCTTTTCAGCAACGACCTTGCTGTGTTTGCTAGATTGTCCAGGTCTTTCGGCTCTGTCATGTTTGCGCTACTGCTGACAGCCTGCTCTGCGCGCTACATGGTTGTGCAAAGCTTGGGCAATGAACTGGCCGGTCAAGGTCAGGCAGTCGAAGAAGACCCGGGGCTTGCGCGGGAGGCTAGCGCTTTTTACCTCAAGCTGTCGGAGTCCCTTCTCCGCGAGTCGCCTGGCAATCTGCGGCTTGCTGAGTCAGTCTGTTCCGGTTTGAGCCAGTACGCATTCGCCTTTGTCGCTTTTGAAGCGGAGAAGCTCGCCGCCCGCGATGCCAACGCGGCCTATCGCATGAACGAGCGTGCCAAACGCCTGTACCTCAGAGCCCACCGCCATGCGATGTTGGCCCTCGAGCTTTCTTCTCCGGGCTTTGCGGCACAACTGGCGCTTCCCAACGAAAAGCAGTGGCCGGTGCTGTCGCGCGAGCAAGTGGGGCTGGCTTACTGGGCTGCCGCCTCGTGGGGCGGTTTTATCTCGCTGTCGAAAGATGTTCCGGACGCAGTGGCCGACCTGCCTTTGGCCTACCGTTTGGCGGGGCTGGCATGGAAGCAAGACCCGCATTACGGTGACGGGGGCTTGGCCAGTCTGATGGGAAGTTTCGAAGCGGCCATGCCTGGCGGCTCGCTGACCAAGGCCACGCAGTATTTTGACGCGGCGATAGCCGACAGCGCTGGCAGGAGCGCCAGTCCGTTTATTGCCAAGGCCAGCGCCCAGAGTTCGAGCGTCTGCTGCGCCAGGCCATGGCGGCCAGTGATTTGCGCCGCGACCTGGCCAACGAGGTGATGCGTGAACGCGCGCAATGGCTTTTACAAACGGCCGACGATATTTTCTGAAACGAACCAAGCCATGAAACCAAGTAGAACCGCGTCCCAAATGATTCTTGGCTGGCTTGTTGCGATGCTGGCCATCTGCGTCAGTACCGCCAGTGGGGCTGCGGACAAGCAGTTTCGCATTGGCTCGCTGGTGCCCAAAAATTCTTTGTACCACCGCCAGTTGATGGACATTGGTGAGGCCTGGCGCACGGCGCAAGGCGAGAACGCGAAATACCTGGTCTATCCCGACGGCAGCCAAGGCGGCGAGGCAGAAATGGCACGCCGCATGCGCATTGGGCAGTTGCAAGGCGCGCTGTTGTCTGTGGTGGGTCTGCAGGAAATTGAGCCGTCAATCGCGGCCTTGCAAGTCATTCCTTTGCTGTTTCGCAACTGGGAGGAAGTGGATTACGTGCGCGAAAAAATGCGCGCCGGCATGGAAAAGAAGTTTCTGGACAAGGGCTTTGTGGTCTTGGCCTGGGGTGATGCGGGCTGGGTGCGCTTTTTTTCCAAGGACGCGGCCGTTCGGCCCGACGACTACAAAAAAATGAAGTTTTTCGCCTGGGGCTCTGAGCCGGACCAGCAAGCCATCATGAAGAACCTGGGCTACACGCCCGTGCCGCTGGAGACCTCGGACATCTTGCCCGCCATCCAAACCGGCATGATCAATGTGGTGCCGTCGACCCCTTACTTTGCCCTGGCGACGCAAATCTACACCTCAGCGCCCCACATGCTGGAGATCAACTGGGCGCCGATTGTGGGTGCTTTGGTGGTGACTAAAAAGTCATGGGACGACATGAGCCCCGCAACCCAAACCGCTGTGCGGTCCGCCAGCGACAAGGCCGGCGTTCAAATCCGCGCCAAGGCGCGGCAAGAAGTGGAAGAAGCGGTGGACGCTATGAAAAAGCGCGGCCTGACCGTGAACCGCCCCACGCCGGAGCAAATGCGGGAGTGGCACGAGTTTGCGGAAAAACTCTACCCGCGCATTCGCGGCACCATGGTTCCGGCCGAGACCTTTGACGAGGTGCTTTCTCACCTGAAGGACTACCGCGCAGGCAAAGGGAAATAGCCATGCCCGACCTTACGCTCGCGCAATCCTGGCGCGCAAACTGGGACGCGCATCTCAGTGCCCTGGCCTTGGCGCTGATGGTGGCCATTCCCCTCGTCGAAATCCTGATGCGGCCCCTCTTGGGCAGTGGCATAGAGAATGCGCCGGTGCTGGTGCAACACCTGGGTCTGGTGCTTGCCATGTTCGGTGCTTTGGCCGCCGAGCGCCACGGCCACCTGACGTCTTTTGGTGCGGGTAGTGCAGGTGCCCACACCCATCCAAGGTGGACTTGGCGTGCGGCCCAATGGTTGGCGGCCCTCGTGTGTGGCGTCTTGGCGTATGCCAGTTGGCGCTTTGTCCAGAGCGAGCGCGATGCCGCCCGCACGCTGGCCTATGCCGTGCCCGTGTGGTACCTGCAAGCCGCCATGCCCTTGGGATTTGCGCTCTTGGGCTACAAATTGAGTCTGCGCTGCGTGGGTGCCACGTTTGCGCGTGGGGCGCTTGCGGTGGGCGCGCCTTTGCTTGGCTTTTTGCTGGCCTGGCAGTTTGACGCTAGCGCGGTGCCGGTTTGGCCGGCCTTGGTGCTGGTTTGCGCGGCGCTGGTCGCTGGCGCGCCGATATTTGCGGTGTTGGGCGGCCTGGCTCTGGCGCTGTTTTGGAGCGAAGGCATGCCACTGGCATCCGTGGCCTTGTCGCATTACCAAATCACGGTCAACCCTTCACTGCCCGCGCTGCCTTTGTTTACTTTGGCGGGGCTCTTGTTTGCGCGCACCGGGGCGGCGCAGCGGCTGGGGGATTTGTTTGTGGTGTTTTTGGGTGGCGGCGTGCGCGGCACGGTGGTGGCGGTGGCGGTGCTTTGCTCCTTCTTTACTGCGTTTACCGGCGGTAGCGGTGTGACCATTCTGGCGCTGGGCGGCCTGATGCTGCCGCTGTTGCGCAATGCAGGCTACCCGGAGAACAAAGGCATCGGCTTGGTTACGAGCGCCAGTGCCTTGGGCGTTTTGCTGGCGCCGTCTGTGCCCTTGATCATGTACGCCATCATCGCCCGCGTACCGATTGCCACCATGTTTCTGGCGGGCATTGCGCCGGCCTTGGTCATGGTCGCGTGCTTGCTGTTTTTTGGTGGATTTTTGCGCAGCAGCACGACCCCAGTGCAAGCGCCCCAAAGCGCGTCAACCGGTTCACTGACCACCGTGGCTTGGCGCGCCAAATGGGAAATTCTGGCGCCTATCGTGGCCATCGGCTCCTTAGCCAGCGGCCTGGCCACTCCCACGGAAAGTGCCGCTCTCACTGCGGCCTACGCGGTGCTAACCCAGGCGTTTGCGCACCGCGAGTTGCCCTTTCGTTTGTTGGTCAAGTGCCTGAGTGAGGCGGCCCAAATCATTGGCGGGGTGCTGCTGATTCTGGGCATGGCGCTGGCGCTCACCAATTTTTTGATTGACGCAGGTATTCCGGATGCGGCCATCGAGGCGGTGCAAAGTTGGATCCCCAACCGCTGGGTCTTCCTGGTCGCCTTGACCGTGTTCTTGTTGTTCGCGGGCGCTTTGATGGAAATATTTGCGGCCATCGTGGTCCTGGTTCCCTTGCTCCTGCCGGTGGCGCAAAGTTACGGCATTGGGCCGGTCCACTTTGGCATTGTTTTCTTGGCAGCCATGGAAATGGGCTTTTTGTGCCCCCCGGCGGGACTCAACATCTTTTTTGCCTCGGCCATGTTTGGCAAACCCATCCGCGATGTGGCGGCATCCGTACTACCCGCATTGGGCGCCATCTTCTTGGGAACCTTGTTCATTGCGTGGCTGCCGGAGCTCTCGACCGCCTTGCCAAACTTAGCGCTTGCTTACGTCCCGGCGCAGTAGCGTCAGGGCCAAGAGGCCAGACGCCAGCATCAAAAACAGGCTCACGGCGTTGAGCACCGGCGTGGCGCCTTCGCGCATGCGGCCGTACATCATTACCGTGAGCGGCGAGTCCGAGCCCACCAGCATGAGCGTGGTGTTGAAGTTCTCGAACGACATCAAAAACGAAATCGCCGCCGCGCCCAGCAGCGCGGGCCGCAGGTAGGGCAGCGTGATGGTGCGCAGCACGGCGGCGCGGCTGGCGCCCAGGTTGTAGGCGGCTTCTTCTAGGGTGATGTCAAAGCGCTTGAGGCGCGCGCTGATGGTTAGCGTGGCCACCGAGATGGTGAAGGACAGTTGCCCCAGCACCACCAACGCCAGGCCGGGGCGCAAAAACTCCAGCTCCAAGCCCCACAGGTCGTCGGCCAGGTTGGCGATGCGGCTGGCAAGCGCCAAGATGGAAATGCCCAAAATGACGCCCGGAATCACCAGCGGCGCGAGCATCAGCAGCGAAAAAAACGACTTGCCCCGAAACTGCGTGCGCTCCAGCAAAAACGCGTTGCTCGTGCCAATGAGCACCGCCAGCACCGTGACCCAGCTGGCCACCACCACACTGGTCCAGACGCTGCCCATGAGCGCCCGGTCGGCAAACAAGCCCTTGCGCCCGGCCTGCGCGTTGCCCAAAAACCAGTCCAGGGTAAAGCCCTGCCAAGGCGGCGCAGGGTAGGGTGCGTTGTTGAACGCAAACGCCGCCACGATGGCCAGCGGCAAAAACAAAAATGCCAAAAACAGCAGCGTGTAGCCCATGGTGCCCAAGCGCAGCCAGGCCGGGCGGGGGAGGGAAGGAATCATGACGCGCGCATCACTTCGCCAAACTTTTGGCCCGAGAGCTTGAGGCCCACCCAGACGATGGCGGTGCTCAGGCCCAGCAGCAAAAAGCCAAAGGCCGCGCCCTGCTCCCAGTTAAAGCGGGTAATGAACTGGGTGTAAATCTGCTCGGTAAACCACTGCGAGCTTTTGCCGCCCAAGAGCGTGGGCGTGAGGTAGTTGCCCAAGGTCAGCATGAAAACCACGATGCAGCCCGAAACTATGCCAGGCGCGGCGTGCGCAATGATGATGTGGCGCAGGATGGACCAGCCGTTGCCGCCCAGGTCATACGCCGCCTCGATCAGCGTGTCGTCCAGGCTCTCCAGGGCGCTGACCAGCGGCACCACCATAAACAGCATGGACGTGTAAACCAGGCCCACCAAAATCGTGCCGTCGTGGTAGAGCATTTCCACCGGTTTGTCGCTCATGCCCAAGGCCGCCAACACGCCCGGCAGCACGCCAGACTCGCGCAGCAAAATCATCCAGCCCAAGGCGCGCACGGTTTCGCTGACCCAAAACGGAATCAGGCACAGCACAAACAGCGTTGATTGCATGCGCCCGCGCGCAATCTTGGCAATCGTCCAGGCCATGGGAAAAGCCACCAGCAGGGTGATGGCGGTGGACACGATGGACATGAGCGCGGTGCGCACAAAGGTGTGCCAATACAGCGGCTCGCCAAAAAAGGTGGCGAACTGGGCCAAGCTGGGCTCAAAGACGCGCGGGGCCACGCGCACGCGCAGGGACAAGATAGCCAGTTCCACATGCGGCAGCACCAGCAGCAGCGCCAGCCAGACCACGGCCGGCGCCAGCAGCAGCGCGAGCATCAGCCGCGCCTGGGTTTTGCCCACGGACATCGTGTCAAGAGCCATAGCAGCTGGCCTGGGCGCCTGCGCCAAAGCAGACCGCGCGCTGCGGGTCAAACCCGAAAAACACCCGCTCACCGACCACCAGGTCCTGGAACTGGCCGGTCTGGGGCAGCGCAATGCGGAACTCCAGGCGGGTTTTGTCTTCGCGCAGCAGCACCGCGGAGTTGGCGCCGTCAAACAAAATGCTTTCCACCTGGGCGCCGTAGGCGACCTGCCCCTGGCCGGCAAAAGTGTCCGCCTGGCGGGAAATGCGGGCCACCTCGGGGCGCACAAAGGCCTGCACTGCGTCGCCCACCCGCACCGCGCCCATGGGCCGCGCGCGCAGCTCCAGTCCGCCTGCTGTCACCAGGGTGATGCTGCCAGGGTCCACGGCGGTGGCGCGGCCCTGCAAGCAGTTGTTGGCGCCCACAAAGCCCGCGACAAAAGGGCTTTGGGGGTGGTAGTACAAGTCCTGCGGCGTGCCAAGCTGTTCAAAGCGGCCCTGGTGCATCACCGCCACGTGGTCCGACATGACCAGTGCCTCCGACTGGTCGTGCGTGATGTACACAAAAGTGGTGCCAAAGGCGGCCTGCAACTGCTTGAGCTCAATCTTCATGTGCTCGCGCAGTTTCAGGTCCAGCGCGCCCAGTGGTTCGTCAAGCAGCAGCAAAGTGGGTTCGAGCACCAGGCTGCGCGCAATCGCCACGCGCTGCTTTTGCCCGCCCGAGAGCTGGTCAATGCGCTTGGCCTGCGCGCCGGGCAGGCTTACGCGCTCCAGCATCTCGCCCACGCGGCGTTTGATCTCGGGCGCAGCCATGCCCCGGCGCGCCAGGCCGTAGCCAATGTTGTCGCCCACCGACATCATGGGAAACAGCGCCAGGTGCTGAAAAACCATATTGACCGGGCGCTTATTGGGCAGCACGCCGTGCATGGACTTGCCGCCGATCAGGATGTCGCCCTGGTCCGGGCTTTGAAAGCCCGCAATCATGCGCAGCAAGGTCGTCTTTCCGCAGCCCGATGGCCCAAGAATGCTAAAAAAACTGCCGCGCGCCACGCGAAACGACAGATCGGCCACCGCCGCAAAGCCGCCGTAGTGCTTGCTCACCCCCAGGGTTTGCAGGTCGGTGTCAGGGGCTTGGGTCATGGTAGGTGAGTCAATGCAAGCGCACGCCTTGGCGTTCGAGTTCGGCCTGAACGGCCTTCACGTCCACCTCGGCCGTGGATTGGTCTTGTTGCAGCGACACCGCAGCGGCCACGCCCGCGCCTTGGCCGGTGACGGTGCAGGCCATCATGTTGCGCATGGCGGCATGCGACACCATGTCGCCCGCCACGCAGCGCCCTGCCACCAGCAGGTTGTCCACTTCCAGCGGCACCATGCAGCCGTAGGGCACTTCAAAGTAGCGGCCCGTGGTGGGGAGAATCAGCACGTTGTAGCCGTCGATGAACTCGGGGAATATGCCCACCGAGTCCTCAAACTTGGTCTGGTTGCGCACATCGTCGCTGCTCAGGTTGTAGCGGCCAATGATCTTGCGCGAATCGCGCGTGCCCAGCGTCATGCCAAAGTTGCGCAGTTTGGCGTTCTCAAAGCCAGGCACTACTTTTTTGAGTGCCATCAGCGCGTACAGGGCCTCCTGGCGACCTTGCATTTCGGCCTTGGTCAGGTCCATTACGTCGGTGCAGTCAAAGCCGCTCAGGTGCGCCAGGTTGAGGTTGGTGGCCTCACCCGCTTCGGTCAGCGCCGACCACGAGCCGCCCAGATTGGTGGTGTGCGCCGGAATCACGCCCAGTTCGCGCGCCTTGTCGAACTCTTTGTCCAAATAGGGGCTGCGCAGCGCGTCTTCTTTGCCGGTGGTTTCTTGCTCCCAGGTGCGGCTCCAGTCGGCGTAGGTGGCCGGTTGGTCTTCGGTGTATTGCAAAAACTTTTGTTTGTCCACGCCACTGGCGTTGAACACCGTCGTTACGCCCAGCATCTTGTCCTTGGGGGTTTTGCGGTAGCTCGCACCCGCCAGGTGCGCAATGTCGGCGTCGCCGGTGCAGTCGATGATGCGCTTGGCCAGCACCACTTGGCGGCCGGACTTGCTCTCGGTGATGATGCCCTTGAGGCGATTGCTGCCTTCTTCAAAAATCACGTCCACCGCCATGCAGTGCAGAATAGGTCGCACGCCGGCCTCGGTGATCAGGCGGTCGGCCACGACCTTGAAGAAGTCGGCGTCCAGGCATTGGCTGTCGTTGTACGGCCACTTGATGGAGCCGCCCATTTGCGCCGCAATGCGTTCCATCTCAATGCCAATTCCTTCGCCCTCCACCGTGCCCTCGTAGCGGTACCAAGCCAGCGTTTCCATGCCCACGGTGGTAATGACGCCGCCAAAGCAGCCAAAGCGCTCCAAGATGATGGTGTCTGCCCCAGCGCGCTTGGCGGCTAGCGCCGCCGACAAGCCCGCAGGCCCTGCGCCCACCACCAGCACGTCGCAGCTCGCCAAGATGGGCAGCGGACGGGCGGGCTCCAGGTACTGGCCGCTTTCTACGTCCAACTCGCCCACGGCGGGCGGCGTGTGGCGCATCACCTCGCCCTCGGTGGTCTGCTTGCGCGTGACCGGCAGGCGCTGGCCAGACCAGCGGGTGAGCATGCGCTCGGTGCGGGCGATGTATTTTTCTTCGTCGTTCATGGCGTGGCTCCAGGCGTTCGCAATAAAAAACCCCGCTGCGCCCTTGCGGGCGGGCGGGGCCATCAGCGGCGCAGTCTATGGCAAAGCGTTGACCACCTGCCAGCTAGCGTGCGCCCTAGGTTTGCCTTACTGCGCCGCTTTCACGCGGTCCAAAATGCGGCCTTCAATTTCTTCCAGGCCAGCGGGAACTGCGGGGTACCACTTGATGTTCTTGATGGCCGCTTCTGGGAAGCTGGCCTTGAACTGCTCTTTGAGTTTGCCTGCGGTCAAGTCGTCCGCACCCTTGGAGGCGGTGAAGTTGCCAGCCGAGCCTGCCACCTTGGCAGCAATTTCGGGGCGCATATTGAAGTTGATCCAGGCGTAAGCCGCTGCGTCGTTTTTGCCTTTCGCGGGAATAGCAAAAGTGTCAATCCAGCCGGTGGCACCCGACTTGGGCGCGATGTACTGGATGTCGGCGATCTCGCTATTGAGCTTCCAGCCGCCGGTGTCCCACATTTGGGCGGCCACGATCTCGTTGGTGCGCATGCCGTTGAGCAACTGGTCTTTGTTGTCCCAGTAGAACTTGACGTTGGGCTTGCAGGCAATGAGCGTCTTACCCACTTCTTCCATCAAAGCGGTGTAGGCCTTGGGGTCGTTGTACAGGGCAAACGGGTCTTTGCCAGCGGCAAAGGCAAACGAGATGAGCGTGGGGCGCTTCAGGCGCATGGACACTTTGCCCTTGACGTCGGCGCGGCACAGGTCGGTGTAGTCGGACATCTTGGTCAGCTTGGTGTTGAC
Organism: Comamonadaceae bacterium; assembly: GCA_947450895.1. Lineage (GTDB taxonomy): Bacteria > Pseudomonadota > Gammaproteobacteria > Burkholderiales > Burkholderiaceae_C > Allorhodoferax. Next base: position 31,228 of record CANFWT010000011.1, read on the forward strand.
CACCAGGCCCTCGGTGCCCCAGATGTGGGGCATGCCATACACCTTGCCGTCGTGGGTGGTGTTCTTTTTAGTGGCGTCCAGCATGGAGGGGATGAACAGCTCGGACTTGATCTTGCTCAGGTCCATGGGCTTGTAAATGCCAAATTCTTGCTGCGGGCCGGTAATGCGGTCTTGCGAGGGCTGGGCCAGGTCAAAGCCGGCGCCGCCGGTGGCGCGCAGCTTGGAGATCATTTCTTCGTTGTTGGACAAGGTGACTTCGACCTTGTAGCCGGTTTCCTTTTCAAACTGCTCGACGATGGCCGCGGGCGCATAGTCGGCCCAGGTGAGCAAGCGGAAGGTTTTTTCCTGGGCAAAAGCGGTGGACGCCAGGCCGAGACACAAACCGGCGACAGCCAAAACGGTACGTTTGAAGTTCATATGAATTTCCAGTTGAACGGTGGAGGACAAAGAAGGGACTGCGCAAGTTAATGCGCAGAGATGACACTTTTGTGTCCAAAGCCTTCTGGGAAAACCGCCACCGTGAACGCAATAGCGGCTTTTGGCCGCGTGCCACCCTTTAGCCCAGGTGCTTGCCCGCCTCGCGCCGCGTCAGGCCCGAGAGCCGCTCAACTTCGGCAGGTCGCGCAAGGCCTCGCGGCGCGGGGTGGCGCGTATGCCCAAAAACGCAAACTGCTTCAGCATGTAGGCGCGCATGGGCGCCGCCTGCAGCCCGCTTGCCAGGGCGCGCAGGGCGGCTTCGATGTGTGTGGCTGCGGACTGCGGTGTCATCGCTTGTGTGGCAGGACTGAATCTACCCATGAGGGCGGGAGGAAAATCGGGCCACATCGTATCCGCCATACCCGCTACATCGTTCACGCCGTTGAGGCGCAATGCGGGGCAAAGGCACCGTCAAACTGCGCAGAAGCGCTTCGAACCCGCAAAGGCTTCCCGGGACCTGGGACCAGACCCACTACCAAGCCCCGCTGCCAGGCACTCCCTTGAAGGGTCCGCACAGGTCCGGCGTAATCCAGCCACCGTAAAAGCCACCTGGCTGCGTGCGTGCTGTGGCACCGCCCACGCTGCAATCGAGATCATGGGCGTAAAAAGCAATGCATTGCGCGAGCGACTCCGCACCCGACAAGGGCCGCGGATAACTCCATGCGACCCTTGCCAGACGGCGCGTGCCGTCAACCAGATCCCAGTACACCGCTGGACCTTTCCACTCGCAAAATGAACCGCCGCCGGCAGGGCGCAAAAGCGCACGATCCACATCGGCCAGCGGCACGTAAAAGGTGGGTGGATGCGCGGTCTCTCTTACCGCCAAGGCCGCGTGCGTTCGCGCCACCAGGTTCTTGCCCCAACGCACGACGACCTCGCGCGCTTCGCAAACAAGCTCAGGCGGGCGCGGGAAATCCCACACCGACACCTGGCCCTCCTGGGGTATTTCTGCAAAAGGGGGGCGCTGTTCTCCCCGCCACTGCCATTGGGCACGCGCTTGTGCGATTCGAACAGAATCAAAGTCCATAGGGATAGAAGGCAGAGTTGTGATGCGCGCTACATCTTGGATGCTTGGACCACGGCCTATCAGAGCCCTGCGAGCCCAAACAAAGCAGGAGCCAAAGTCGAAACACCGGCCACGAGGGTCAAATGCAATCGCATGGGCAACCAATGGCTGAGTCCAAAACGGGGGTAGCTTCGAGCATCCATGAGGAAGCACCCTGCAAGTGCCACGGTCACGATCAAAAGCCCCAGTTCCACAGGCACCAGCAAGCTGATCCAAGCCAGCAAACTCGGCAGCACGCCCCAGACCAGTTCGACGGCGGCCGGCGGTTCGTCACGCATGGTGAAACCCCAGTGAATCGCGCCCAGAAAACTCAGGATCGCGCCGCCGTAGGCCAACAAGCAAAAAACAAGGGCTGCTTTGTGCTCCGGGCCAACCAGAAAACTGAGTGCAGCCAGGGCAACAAACGGGCAAAGGCCGGAGTACCCGAGCCAGCGTGCGGTTGCAGAAACTTTACGGTCAGTTGATGGCATGGTAGGTACTTCAGAGGTATTGCGAGGGATCATGTTCAAAAAATTGGATTTGCCAGATTGAAAGATCAAAATGCAGTCACGGTAGATCTGGTATTTTTTACCGAACCCCCGCGTAAAAAGTTGCTACGCAATCGACTTTACAAAAGGAAGCCTGTATCACAGCCTGTGGCATCTGGCTGACCCAAACTCCGCTGCACTGGCCCCTGTATGCCCTGAGCCTGCGCCCCTCAGTGTGAGGCCTCGCCATGACCGGTTTGGCCAAGCACCACTGCGCATGCTGTGGCGCAGCGTGTCCGGCCTTTCACGCGCGTCACCCCCGCCGCAACCACGCCCCCAGTCGCTCCACCCCCTGCGTCAACCTTCCTAAGTCTTTGGACGCAAAACACCAGCGCAGCCAGGGCGCCGCCTCAGGCGCAAAAGCGCTGCCGGGGGCCAGGCCCAGACCGGCCTCGGCCACCAGGCGCTTGGCGGTGGCCAAGGAGTCGCTGTGGCCGGGCAGCTGAAAGAAGGCGTACATGCCGCCCAAGGGCAGCGCCACCTGTACATCGGGCAGGGTGCGCAGCGCGGGAATCAAGGTGTCGCGGCAGGTTTTCAGGTGGGCGACCACGCGGGGCGTCACTTCATCGCGCCGCTGCAGTGCCACGATGCCCGCGCGCTGGGTGAACACGCTGGCACACGAGGTGTTGAATTCGACCAGCTTGCCCATGGCTGCGGTCATTTGTGGTGGCATCACCAGCCAGCCCAGGCGCCAGCCGGTCATGAGGTAGCTTTTGGAAAAGCTGTGCACCACCACCAAGCGGTCTTCGGGCGCGGCGATGTCTAAAAAGCTGGGCGCGCTGCCATTGGCGCTGGGGGCGTAGTACAGGTTTTCGTACACCTCGTCCGCCAATATCCAGGTGCCGGTTTGGCGGCAGTGGGCCAGGATGGCGCTTTGTTCTTCGTGGCTCAGGGTCCAGCCGGTGGGGTTGTTGGGGGCGTTGAGGATCAGCAGCTTGGTGCCGGGGGTGATGTTCTCCAGCAGCCGGGGCAGGTCCAGCGTCCAGGCGCCCGCGTTCGCCCCGGTGGTTTGCGGCGTGAGCGCCACGGTGCGCAGCCGCGCGCCCATGATCAGCGCCTGCGCCGTCAGGTTGGGCCATACCGGGGTGACGGCCACCACGTCGTCGCCCGCGTCTACCAGCGCCTGCACCGCCAGCATCAGCGCATTCACCCCGCCAGTGGTCACGGCAATGCGCTCCATGGCAACTGGCGAGGCGCCGGGGTGGCTGGCGTGTTGGGCCGTCATGGCGCTTGCTATGGCGTGGCGCAGCTCGGGCAGGCCCAGGTTGTGGGCATAAAAGGTTTCACCCCGCTGCAGCGACTCAATGGCCGCTGCGCGGATGAAGTCGGGCGTGACCTCGTCGCTCTCGCCAAACCAAAAGGCCAGCACGTCGCTGCGACCCAGGCCGGCGTTAGCCACTTCGCGGATTTGCGATTCTTCGAGGTTTTGGATGGTGTGGCGCATGGGTGTTCTTCCTGTTGGATCAGCTAAACAGCGCCTGGTATTGCGCGCGCAGCAGGTTTTTTTGTACCTTGCCCATCGCGTTGCGCGGCAGCTCGGGCACCAGCACGCAGTGCTTGGGGATTTTGAAGTTGGCTAACTGTGTTTTTAGCGCGGCCACGATGGCGCTGGGCTGCGGCTGCGCGCCGGGTTTGGCAATCACCAGGGCCACGCCCACCTCGCCAAAGTCGGGGTGGGGCACGCCGACCAGGGCGCTTTCGGCCACGCCGGGCAACTCGTTGATGTAGCCCTCAATCTCTGCGGGATAAACGTTGTAGCCGCCACTGATGATCAAGTCTTTGCTGCGCCCGACGATGTGCACATAACCGCGCGCGTCCACCTGGCCCACATCGCCGGTGCGGAAAAATCCGTCAACGGTGAATTCTTCGGCCGTCTTCTCGGGCATGCGCCAGTAGCCCGCAAACACATTGGGACCGCGCACCTGGATGCCGCCGATCTCGCCCACCGCCAGCGGCGCGTCGCCGTCGCCTGCCACGCGCACGTCCACGCCCGGCAAAGGAAAGCCCACGGTGGCACCCCGGCGCTCACTTTGCATACCAAAGCGCGCGTCTGCCGCGTAGGGGTTGGAGGTGAGCATCACGGTCTCGCTCATGCCGTAGCGCTCCAAAATGGTGTGGCCGGTGCGCGCCGTCCATTCCTTGAAGGTTTCGAGCAGCAGCGGCGCCGAGCCCGAAATGAACAAGCGCATGGTGCGGGTGGCGGCCGGCGTAAGGCCTTGTTCTGCCAGCAGGCGAACGTACAAGGTGGGCACGCCCATAAACACCGTGGCCTGCGCCATGTGCGCCAGCACCGTCTTGGGGTCAAACTTGCCCAGCCAAACCATCTTGCTGCCGTTCAAGAGCGCGCCGTGGATGGCCACAAACAGGCCGTGCACATGGAAGATGGGCAGGGCGTGGATCAGCACGTCGCCTTTCTTCCAGCCCCAGTAGTCCTTGAGCACCTGCGCGTTGCTCAGCAGGTTGCCGTGGCTGAGCATGGCGCCTTTGCTGCGCCCGGTGGTGCCGCTGGTGTAGACGATGGCCGCCAGGTCATCGGCTTGGCGCTGCGCCACGGTGTGCACGTCGCTGTGTATGGCGGCGCGCTCGAGCAGGCTGCCGGTGCGGTCATCGTCGAGGGTGAACACATACTGCGTGCCCGCCTTGAAGGCGATCTTGCTCACCCAGCCAAAGTTGCGGCTGGCACAGACCACCACGGCGGGTTCGGCGTTGCCAATGAAGTATTCCACCTCGGCGCTTTGGTAGGCGGTGTTCAGCGGCAAATACACATAGCCTGCGCGCAGCGTGGCCAGGTACAAAACCATGGCTTCGACCGATTTTTCGGTGTGTGCGGCAATGCGGCTGCCTGCGGGCAAATCGAGCGACTGCAACAGGTTGGCCACCATGGCCGTGGCGCGGTCCAGGTCGCGCCAGGAGTAGTGCAGGTCGGTGTCGGTCTCGACGGCGGTCGTGTCCAAATCAGCGGGAAAGGCCGCGCGCAGGGCGGCAAAGAGGTTGTGTTGGGCCATCAAAAGGATTGGGTGTGGTTCAGACAAATCCATGCCCGCAGGCGGCGCGGGCAAAGGTGGCATGGTACAGGGCTTGACTTTTGGGCTGCAACGCTGACCCCCTGCCTCTTTTTGCCCCAGCGGGGTAGTGCTTGCCCCGCCACACCCCCCAGCCCCCTCTCCTCCCCAGCGGGGAGGAGAGGGGGAGCGAACAGCCACATTTGGTTTCGTCGCTTCGGCTAGCGCACCACCGGGCGCTTTTGTGGAGCATTTAATGGCCACGTATGCCCTACATGCAGACCGACGGAAGCCACGCCACGCCAGTAGAAGCCTAGCCGACGCGACAAAATCAAATGTGGCTGTAAGCCCCCCTCTCTCGCCCAGCGGGCGAGAGAGGGGTTGGGGGAGAGAGTGGGAACCCCGCCCTAAAACCGTGGCAAATCGGGGTGCTTTATCTGCCCGCCGCGCACCAGCATCTTTCCGTACTCGGCGCAGCGCTGCAAGGTAGGAATCACCTTGCCGGGGTTGAGCAGGCCCTGGGGGTCAAAGGCGCGCTTGACGGCAAACATCTGTTCGTTTTCTTCTGGCGAAAACTGCACGCACATGCTGTTGAGCTTTTCCACGCCCACGCCGTGTTCGCCCGTCACCGTGCCGCCCATGGCCACGCTGGTTTCCAAAATGTCGGCGCCAAACAGCTCGCAGCGGCGCAGCTGGTCGGGGTCGTTGGCGTCAAACAAAATCAGCGGGTGCAGGTTGCCGTCCCCGGCGTGGAACACATTGGCGCAGCGCAGCTGGTATTTCTTCTCCATCTCGCTGATGGCCAGCAAGATGTCGGCTAAGCGCTTGCGCGGAATGGTGCTGTCCATGCACATGTAGTCGGGGCTGATGCGCCCGCTGGCCGGAAAAGCGTTTTTGCGCCCGCTCCAAAAGCGCAGGCGCTCCGCCTCGCTCTGGCTCACGGCTATGGCAGTGGCGCCAAAGTTGCGCAGCACCGTGCTCATGCGGGCAATTTCTTCCTCCACTTCCTCGGGTGTGCCGTCGCTCTCGCACAGCAAAATCGCCTCGGCGCTCAGGTCGTAGCCGGCGTGCACAAAGTCTTCCACCGCGGCGGTCATGGGCTTGTCCATCATTTCCAGCCCGGCCGGGATGATGCCTTCGGCAATCACGGCGGCCACCGCTTCCCCGGCTTTGCGCACGTCGTCAAAGCTGGCCATGATGCAGCGCGCCAACTGCGGCTTGGGCACCAGCTTGACCAGCACTTCCAGCGTTACGGACAGCATGCCTTCGCTGCCCACCACCACGCTCAGCAGGTCGTAGCCGGGGGCGTCCAGTGCCTGTGCGCCAAACGTGATGGGCTCGCCTTCAATGGTGAGGCCGCGCACCTGCAGCACGTTGTGCAGGGTCAGACCGTATTTCAGGCAATGCACGCCTCCCGAGTTTTCCGCCACATTGCCGCCTATGGTGCAGGCGATCTGGCTGCTCGGGTCGGGCGCGTAGTACAGACCGTAGGGCGCGGCGGCCTCGCTGATGGCCAGGTTGCGCACACCGCATTGCACGCGCGCGGTGCGGCTGTGTGCGTCAATCTGGATAATTTTGTTGAACTTGGCCAAAGACAACGTCACTCCCAAGGCATGCGGCATTGCACCGCCCGACAAGCCAGTGCCCGCGCCGCGTGCCACCACCGGCACGCCCAGCGCGTGGCAGCTGCGCAGCACCGCCTGCACCTGCGCTTCGGTCTCCGGCAGTGCGACTACCAGCGGTCGCAGGCGGTAAGCGCTCAGGCCGTCGCACTCATAGGGGGTGGTGTCTTCGGTCTGGTAGAGCAGTGCGTGGGCGGGTAGGTGCTGGGAGAGTGCCTGCACGATGCTGGCTTGCAGGCTGGCGCGGTGCAGCAGGTCTTCGGTAGTAGCGTTCAATGGGGCGTTCATGGCGTGGACTGTACGGGAACTGGGCGATTGGGCGCGTGAAGAAACTTGCAGATTGGCGTGAATTTACCCCCCTATCCCCCCGGCCCCCTTTCCACCCCCGCCGGGGCGGAAAGGGGGAGCGAAGTCCACATTTGGTTTTGTCGCTTCGGCTAGGGCACCACCGTGAACTGCCCATGAGCGGACGAACGGGTGCTTTACTTGGATGCTGCGTTTCAATCTACCGTCGTGCGCAGTGGTCGGGTGTCACGCCTGTAGAAGGCTAGCCGAAGCGACAAAACCAAATGTGGACTTTGGCCCCCCTCTCTCGCCCGCTGGGCGAGAGAGGGGTTGGGGGCAGAGAGTGGGCTAAGCCAGCACCTTCTTCAACCACTCGGCAAAAGCAGCGCATTCCCACCGGTCCATCATGCCGGTACGCCAGCACAGATAATGGGCGTGCGGGCTGGGCACGTTTTCTACAAAGGTCTCGCTGCTGCCCAGGCGCACCAGCGAGCCGTTTTCCAGCCAGGGAGCGCCCAGTTTCAAGCGCACCAACGCAATCCCCATGCCCGCGGCCGCGCCATCGCACATGAGGCCGATGTCATTGAACTGCGAACCGTCCGCAGGTTCAGGCCAATCCAGGTGTTGGGCGGCAAACCAGGTGCGCCAGGGCTCCAGAGGGCTGCGCAGCAGGGGCATATTTTGCAGATCTTGGGGCACCACAAAGGGTCCGTGCTCGCGCACAAATGCGGGCGATGCCAGCGGCGTGACGACGTCCTTCGTCAGGCAGACGTACTCCAAATCGGCGTAACGGCCCGCACCAAAGCGCACCGTCAGGTCGGCGTCTTCGGCCACTACATCGAGCAGCGGGATGGAAACCTGCATGGTCACGTCAATCTCTGGGTATGCCTCGGTAAATTCACGCAGACGGGGGATGACGACGGAACGGGCAAACGTGGGCGTGACCGCCAGGCGTAGCTTGCGTTTGCCCGGTGCGGCGCTCGAGCTGGGGAACTTTTGCAAGGTGGTCAGGCCTTCGCGCACATGGGCCAGGTACTCGCTGCCTTCGGTGGTGAGCGAAAAATCGGCCCGCCCGAACAACTTGGTGCCGATGATTTGCTCTAACTGGCGTACCCGGTGGCTTACAGCGCTGGGAGTAACACACAGCTCTTCGGACGCCTGGGTCACGCTGCGCAGACGTGCTAACGCCTCAAAGGTCAACAAACACTGGATCGGAGGAATGCGTGCGGTGCTCATACCAGCGACTATAGGTCACTCTCTATAATTTCTTCAGTGTCTGGCCTACCCCAATGTGGTGCGGCGGGGCCTATTTTCCCCACTGGAGCCGCTTTGTCTGATCGTTTATTGGTACTGCCGCAGTACCTGCTGCCCAAAAAGGCGCTCACGGTGTTTGGTGGCTGGGTGGCCCGCCGCCGATGGGGCGCGCTGACCACCCGTTTGATTGCCTGGTTTGTCCGGCGCTACCAGGTCAATATGGCCGAGGCGGCCAACGCAGATTTGGGCAGCTATGCCTGCTTTAACGATTTTTTTACCCGTGCCTTGGCACCCGGCGCCCGACCGCTGTCGGCCAGTACCTGGGTCTGCCCGGTAGATGGGGCCATCAGCCAGTTTGGCGCCATCGCGCACGACCAAATCTTCCAGGCCAAGGGCCACGCCTACAGCACCACGGCCCTGGTGGGCGGCGACGCAGCGCTGGCCGCGGAGTTTGACAACGGCAGCTTTGCCACGATTTACCTCAGTCCGCGCGACTACCACCGCATCCACATGCCCTGCGACGGGCGACTGCGGCGCATGGTGTATGTGCCTGGGGATCTGTTCTCGGTCAACCCGACGACGGCGCGTGGTGTGCCGGGGCTGTTCGCCCGCAACGAGCGGGTGGTTTGCGTGTTTGACACGGACTACGGCCCGCTGGTGCTGGCTCTGGTGGGCGCCACCATCGTTGGCAGCATGGCTACGGTGTGGCACGGCCTGGTCAATCCGCCACGCCTGCCGCAAATTACCGAGTGGCATTACGACGAAGGTGCCGTCTCGCTGCGCCAGGGCGAGGAAATGGGTCGGTTTTTGCTGGGCTCAACCGTGGTGTTGCTGTGGCCGCGCGCTACGCTGGACTGGAGCCCTGCGTGGCAGCCCGCAGCGCCCGTGCGCCTGGGAGAGACCATGGGCCAAGCATCAAGCGCCGCCGCTACGCCCCACTGAGCACGCGCCGCTGCGGGTACAGCCCCCCCACCGGTGCGCCTGCGTCAGACCGCGCCGGGCACTGCGCATGAAGAGTCGGCATGGGCAACCAAGGCGCCCGCGTTTTTGACCAGCACGATTTCGGCCAGGATAGAAATCGCGATTTCCGCCGGAGTTTTGGCGCCGAGGCGCAGTCCCACCGGGCCGTGCAAGCGGGCGAGTTCAGTGTCCGTCATGTCAAAGTGCTCTTTCAGTCGCTCTTTGCGTGCCGCTTGGGTGCGGGCCGAGCCCAAGGCCCCGACGTAAAACGCGTCGGATTTCAGAGCCTCCAGCAGCGCCATGTCGTCAAGCTTGGGGTCGTGCGTCAGGGCTACGATGGCGGTGTGCGGGTCGGGCAGCATCTCGCGCACCACATCGTCGGGCATACCTTGCAGGCGTTGCACCACGCTCAGGTCCAGCGTGGCGGCATAGTCTTCGCGCGGGTCGCAGACCAGCACTTCAAAGTCCAGCAGACCGGCCATTTGCGCTACCGCTTGCGACAGCTGCCCTGCGCCAATCAAAAGCAAACGCCATTTCGGCCCAAACACCGTGGTCAGGGTCTGGCCGTCAAACGCAATGTCCTGGCCTCGCTGGGCTGTGCCTAGCGTTACCGCGCCGGTTGCCATGGAAAGAGTGCGCGCCACCAACTGGTGGGCGCCTGTGCGCTGCAGCAACTCAGAAATCCAGCTTGCGTCACCCAGGGGCTCGTGCACCAGGCGTAAAGTGCCGCCGCAGGGCAGGCCAAAGCGGGCGGCTTCTTCTTTGCTGACGCCGTAAACAATTTCGCTCGGAAGGTTTAACGGTGTTGCATTTGTCGCCGCAGTGGCCGAATGGGCCACCAAGTTGGTAAACGCCGCTTTGGTGCGGGCGATCAGGTCATCTTCCACGCAACCGCCTGATACCGAGCCGCTGACCAAGCCGTCGTCGCGCACCGCCAGCAAGGCCCCAGGCGGGCGCGGCGCGCTGCCCCAGGTTTGCACCACGGTGACCAGGGTGACTGCATGGCCTGCGCTGCGCCAAGCGAGGGCGTCTGACAACACCCGGAGGTCCAAACTGTCCATTTCTAATCCTGTGCAGGGTTGCGGTTGCGCAGCGCAAAAAATGCGCGGTACAGGGCGACACTGGCGACCATGCCCCAGGTCATGCCCACAAACATGCCCCCCAGCATACCCGGCAGGCTGGATGTCCCCGCGGCCACCTGCCAGCGTACCAGCCACAACGCGCCGCTCGTCATACCCAGCAGCATCCAGCCCGAGCACAGCAGGTTTTGCGTCAGCAGCGAGCACAGGTAGCGCCCGCAATGCTGGCGCAAGAGCCGCAAACTGGGAATGGCCAGCAGGCCACCGGTCAACATGCCTGCGTGCATGGCGGGCAAAAAGGCCATGTGCAGCTCCAAGCTCTCCAACAAACCCAGGCGTGCCGACTGGGTGCACAGGCTCTCCAGCCGCGCTGGACCGCCTAGCAGCAAATCGATCCCCAGACCCAGCAGCATGCCACCAAACCCCAGCGAAAGCATGATGTAGGGGGGCGACAGTCCCGCGCGCTGGGGCCGCACCCACGTCAGGGCTGCGCAACCCAGCGCCACCAGAACCAGCGACAGGGCGATCACCGCGCCGTAAGAACTTGCGGCGGCGCTGCCGCGCACGCCCAGCGCCCACAGAGTTGCGCCCACGGTCGCAACCAGCACAGACGGCGTCAGGGCGGCCGAGCCAATGCTGCGGACCAGCCAGTGAGGGGCGGTGGAAGTCGTGGTCATTGGATACTCAGAATCTGGTCTGTGGTGGTCGATGGGGGTGCCGTCGTCTTCGTAGCCGGGCCGGTGGCCCGGGTAAACCCTGTGGTTTTCTGCGAAAGACTCTGCAAAACGGACGTCTCAATTATGTTGAAATAACCAGGGTGTGTCGCTTGCGCCTCACGATCCCCGGGGCAAGACTTTACCCAAGACCGCGACTTTTGGCATCCGCCGGTGAACGAAGCGCGCAAAGCTTGCACCAATCTCCGTCTGGCCGCATGAGAATGCTCACGCGCCAGTGCAAACGTACCGATTACGATCCCGCATATGACCAAGGCCTGCCCCTACCCCTCCGCCGCTTTTCCCGCCGAATCCGCCGGTGCCAACGGGCCCAACTCGTGGCTCTACTTATTGGAGCGCTTTGATGTGGGCGTGGTGCACCTGGACCCTTCTTTGCACGTGGTGGGCATGAACGACTACGCCCGTCGCAGCCTGCCGGTAGGTGAAAAACTGCCGTTTGGCAAGATCGTGACCGACTTTCACCCAGAAGCCGCCAAACCCAAGGTGAAATTTCTGCTCGGCCAGGCCGAGTGCCCGGTCAATAACGCGCCTCCCATGGCGATGATGATCAATATTCCCGAGCGCGTGTTGCTGATCAAAGTCTCCAAGATTGGGGACATGCAAGGTGCAACCACCGGTTACACGCTGGTTTTTTACGACATTACCGAGGTCGTAAGCAAGGAGGGCGGCGCCGAGGCGCGGCCCAAAGGTGCCGATGCAGGCGAAAAGCGCCAGTTGCGCAAAATCCCAACCATCAAGCAAAACCGCGTCATGTTGGTGGACGTGCCCAGCGTCTCGTTCATCCGTTCGGAAGGCCATTACACCTGGGTGCATACGGCGCAGGGCGGGCAGTTTTGCAACATCACCATTGGTGACCTGGAAAGCCGCCTCGACCCCCACCTGTTTTTGCGCGTGCACCGAAGCTACATCGTCAATCTAGCGCAAGTCGACGAGATCGTGCGCGACGACGGGCGCATGTCGCTGCGCATGATGGGTTCGACGCCGGTAGAAATCCCGGTATCACGCGCCAGCATGGCAAAGCTCATGGAACAACTGGGTCTGACCGACACGGCAACGCTCAGGAACTAGACGCAAGGTTTTCGTGCAACTGCGCTGCCGTTCGTGCGAAATTTGAACCGATTGATTTTTTACATTGCCCGCAGGGCTGCGCGCTGGTTAGAGTCGCGCTCGACGTTTTTTTAGGCGCTTTCCAAAAAGTAAAGGAGATACCGTGATTCCACCGGAATTTGACTACCACGCACCCCACACGGTGGCCGAAGCCATCGCTCTTCTGTCCTCGCTGGGCGACGACGCCAAGCTGCTCGCAGGCGGCCACAGCCTGCTGCCTATGATGAAACTGCGTTTTGCCCAACCCGGCGCGCTGATTGACATCAACCGCATTCCTGAACTGCGCGGCATCAGCGAACAGGGCGGCATGATCCGCATCGGCGCGATGACCTCGGAAAACGAGCTCATCGCATCACCGTTGCTCAAAGCCAAGCTGCCATTGCTGGTGGAGGCGGCACTCTTGATCGCCGATCCCCAGGTGCGCAACCGCGGCACCATTGGCGGCGACATTGCCCACGGCGACCCCGGCAACGACCATCCCGCCATTGCCATGGCGCTGGACGCGACCTTTGTGCTGCAAGGCCCCCAGGGCGAGCGCCAGGTCAAAGCGCTGGACTTCTTCCACGGCACCTATATGACTGCCCTGGCCGAAGATGAAATCCTGACCGCCATCCTGATTGCGCCTTTTGCCGCCGGCACGGGCTATGCCTACCAAAAACTCAAGCGCAAAACCGGTGACTGGGCGACAGCCGGCGCCGCCGTCGTGCTGCGCATGGCCGGCGGCGTGGTCAGCCACGCCAGCATCGGTTTGACCAACGTGGCGCCCACCGCGCTGCGCGCCAGCGACGCTGAAGCCGCGCTGGTCGGCAAGCCCCTCAGCGACGCGAGCATCGACGCCGCCGTGCACGCCGTCCGCGCTATTTGCGATCCCGCAGAAGACCTGCGTGGCGACGTGGAATACAAAACTGCGATGGCTGGCGAGATGACCCGCCGTGCCATCCGCGCCGCTGCCGCCCGCTGCGCTTAAGCCCCTAAAGGAGACCCCTATGAGCAAAAAAATCGTTTCCATGCAACTCAACGGCAAAGCTGTCGAAGAGGCTGTTGAGCCGCGCACCCTGTTGATTCATTTCTTGCGCGAAAAGATGAACCTCACCGGCGCCCACATCGGCTGCGAGACCAGCCACTGCGGCGCTTGCACCGTGGACATTGACGGCCAGTCGGTCAAGGCCTGCACCCACCTGGCGGTGCAGTGCGAGGGCAGCGACGTCAAAACCGTCGAAGGCCTGGCCAACGCTGGCGTGCTGCACGCGGTGCAAGAAGGCTTTTACAAAGAGCACGGCCTGCAATGCGGTTTTTGCACGCCGGGCATGCTGATGCGCGCCTACCGCTTTTTGCAGGACAACCCCAACCCCACCGAGCAGGAAGTGCGCGTGGGCATGTCGGGCAATCTGTGCCGCTGCACCGGCTACCAGAACATCGTCAAAGCCGTGCTGCACGCTGCTGCGACCCTCCAACAACAAGCCGTCGCCGCCTAAGCGCGCACCCTACAGGAGAACCTCATGAACGCACCACTGAGTGACCGCGAAAAAGCCCTGATGGGCATGGGCGAACCCCGCCTGCGCAAAGAAGATGCCCGTTTCATCCAGGGCAAGGGCAACTATGTCGATGACATCAAGATGCCCAATATGGTCCACATGGACATCGTGCGCTCCAGCGTGGCGCATGCCCGCATCAAGCGCATCAACAAAGAAGCCGCGCTCAAAGTACCTGGCGTGATCGCCGTGCTGACCGCCGACGACTTGAAGCCACTCAAGCTGCACTGGATGCCCACGCTCGCCGGTGACGTGGCTGCGGTGCTGGCCGACGAAAAAGTGCACTTCCAGATGCAAGAAGTCGCCATCGTGATTGCCGAAGACCGCTACTCCGCTGCCGACGGCGTGGAAGCCGTGGAAGTGGAATACGAAGAGCTGCCAGTGGTGATCGACCCCTTTGAGGCCTTGAAGCCCGACGCCCCGGTGCTGCGCGAAGACCTGGCGGGTAAGACCGAAGGCGCGCACGGCAAGCGCTACCACCACAACCACATCTTCACCTGGGACGCGGGCAACAAGGAAGCCACCGACGCCGCCTTTGCCAGCGCCCCGGTGACCGTCAAGCAAGACATGCACTACCCGCGCGTGCACCCCTGCCCCCTGGAGACCTGTGGCGCAGTGGCCTCGTTTGACCCGATCCGTGGCGACCTCACTACTTACATCACCAGCCAGGCGCCCCACGTGGTGCGCACCGTGGTGTCCATGCTCTCGGGCATTCCTGAGTCCAAAGTGCGCATCATTTCGCCCGATATTGGCGGCGGGTTTGGCAACAAGGTCGGTATTTACCCCGGCTATGTGTGCGCCATCGTCTCGTCCATCGTGCTGGGCCGCCCGGTGAAATGGGTGGAAGACCGCATCGAGAATTTGTCGAGTACCGCCTTTGCCCGCGACTACCACATGACCGGCGAACTCGCCGCCACTACCGACGGCAAAATCCTGGCACTGCGCACCAACGTCATCGCCGACCACGGCGCTTTTGACGCCTGCGCTGACCCCACCAAGTTCCCCGCTGGCATGTTCCACATCGTCTCAGGCAGCTACGACATTCCCACCGCCTACTGCAAGGTCGACGGCGTGTATACCAACAAGGCGCCCGGTGGCGTGGCCTATCGCTGCTCCTTCCGCGTGACCGAGGCGGTGTACTTGGTGGAGCGCATGGTCGACGTGCTGGCGCAAAAGCTGGGCATGGACAAGGCCGAAATTCGCGCCAAGAACTTCATCAAACGCGAACAGTTCCCCTACACCTCGGCCTTTGGCTTCGAATACGACTCGGGCGACTACCAAACCGCGCTGGACAAAGTGCTCACCGCCGTGGACTACCAAGGCCTGCGCGCCGAGCAAGCCGCCAAGCGGGCTGACCCGAACTGCCCCACGCTGATGGGCATTGGCCTGGTCACCTTCACCGAAGTGGTGGGTGCCGGCCCGAGCAAGATTTGCGATATTTTGGGCGTGGGCATGTTTGACTCCTGCGAAATCCGCGTGCACCCCACCGGCAGCGCGATTGCCCGCATGGGCACCATCTCGCAAGGCCAGGGCCACCAGACCACCTATGCGCAAATCATCGCCACCGAACTCGGAATTCCGTCCGAGGTGATCCAGGTCGAAGAGGGCGACACCAACACCGCGCCTTACGGTCTGGGTACTTATGGCTCACGTTCCACCCCGGTGGCCGGTGCCGCCATTGCCATGGCCGCGCGCAAAATCCACGCCAAGGCCAAGAAGATCGCTGCCCACCTGATGGAGGTGAGCGAAGCCGATCTGGAATGGGAAATCGACCGTTTCAAAGTGCGCGGCGACGACGCCAAGTTCAAAACCATGGCACAAATCGCCTGGGCGTCTTACAACAGTCCACCCCCCGGCCTGGAGCCCGGACTGGAAGCGGTGCACTACTACGACCCGCCGAACTTCACCTTCCCTTTTGGTATTTACCTTTGCGTGGTGGACATCGACAAGGGAACGGGCGAGACGAAAATCCGCCGCTTCTATGCGCTCGACGATTGCGGCACCCGCATCAACCCGATGATCATCGAAGGCCAGATCCACGGTGGATTGACCGAAGGTTTTGCCGTGGCCATGGGCCAGCTGCTGTCGTTTGACAAGCAGGGCAACATCCAGGGCAACACGCTGATGGATTACTTCTTGCCTACTGCCGTGGAGACGCCGCACTGGGAGACCGACCACACGGTGACCCCGTCGCCGCACCACCCCATCGGCGCCAAAGGCGTGGCAGAGTCACCCCACGTGGGCAGCATCCCAACGTTTACCAGCGCCATGGTGGACGCGTTTGCGCACCTGGGCGTGACCCACTTCAACATGCCCCACTCGGCCTACCGCGTGTGGCAGCAGCTCAAGGCTGTGGGTATCGCGAGCTAAGTTTTCAGTCCCCCAGAGGGCGGATGCGGCGCGCTGCATCCGCCCCTATTTTTTAGAGAGTTCCCATGGAAGTAGTTTTAGACAAGCAGTACCCGGTGTCCGCCGGAGTCGATGCCGCCTGGACGGTATTGGCCAATATGAACGAGCTGGCCACCTGCATGCCCGGCGCGCAAATCACGTCTGAGATTGACGCCACCCATTTCACCGGCAGCGTGCGCGTCAAGGTGGGGCCCGCGGTGGCCGCCTTTGCTGGCACGATCGAAATCTTGGCCCTCGACCCGGCCACCCGCACGCTCAAAATGATGGGCAAGGGTGCCGACAAGGGCGGCTCTTCTGCGTCGATGGAACTTACCGCCAACTTGGTGGCCATTGACGCCACCAGCTGCACGCTGGTGGGCCACGCCGAAGTGATTGTCAACGGCAAGTTCGCCCAGTTTGGCGGGCGCATGATGGGCTCGGTGTCCGACATGATCTTGGCGCAGTTTGCGGATGTGTTTTCGCAAAAGGCCGCCGTAGCGCAGGCCGCTTTGGCGCCCGCTGCCAGCGCTGCAGCCGCCCCAGGCGACAGTGCAACACCGGCGGCCGCAGCAGCACCCGCGCCTGCGCCGCAGGCACCGGTGGTCGCCAAAGAGTTCAACGCCCTGGGCCTGGTTTGGGCGCTGGTGAAGGGCTTCTTTGCCAACCTGTTTGGCGGCAAGCGCTAAGGTTCGCAGCGCAGCCATGAGCACCGCTACCGATCTGGCTACGCCCCAGGGCTTGCGCGAGCGCCTGTTTCATGCAGGCTACATCGCCGACGAAGACCTCGCCAGCCTGGTCTGGATGGGCTTGTCGCTCGAGCGCCCATTGTTACTGGAAGGCGAAGCTGGCGTGGGCAAAACCGCCATCGCCAGCGCCTGCGCCCGCGCGCTGGGGCGCCCGCTGCTGCGCCTGCAATGCTACGAAGGCCTGGACCTGAGTCAGGCGGTCTACGAGTGGAACTACAGCCGCCAGTTGCTGGAAATCCGCATGACCGAAGCCGGCCAGGGTGACCGCGCTGCGCTGCGCGACAACCTGTTCTCCGAAGCTTTTTTGCTGGAACGCCCGCTCTTGCAGGCCATTCGTTGCCCCGAGCCTTGTGTGCTGCTGATCGATGAGATCGACCGCGCCGACGAGGCTTTTGAGGCTTTTTTGCTGGAGATGCTGTCCGAATACCAGATCAGCGTGCCCGAGATTGGCACCCTGCGCGCGGTCAGCAAGCCCCTGGTGATTTTGACCAGCAACGGCACGCGCGACCTCTCGGACGCGCTGCGCCGGCGCTGCCTGTTTCATTTCGTGGACTTTCCTACCCTGGCGCGCGAGACGCAAATCGTGCGCACCTTGGTGCCCGAAGCCGCCAGCCGCTTGGTGGAGGAGTGCGTAGCCTTTGTGCAGCGCCTGCGCAAGGAAGACCTGGACAAAACCCCCGGCGTGGCCGAAACCCTGGACTGGGTGCGCGTGCTCTTCAAGCTCGGCCACAGCGAGCTGCCCATAGACCCGCAACTGCTGATGCCCTCGCTGGCGGCGCTGCTGAAAACCCGCAATGACCATTGGCAAGTCACGGCAGAGCGCGTGGCCAAGCTGATGGACGGACCGCGCATGGGCCAAGACGCGGGCGTGGCTGCCGCGTTGAAATAGGCACCATGGCCGCTGCAATGGCCGTCCCCCTGGGCGCTGTAACGGGCGCCGATCCACACACGCTGCGCCGTGTAGCCGCCGCTACCGATCCGCGCGAGCAGATCGGCGAATTCGCCCACTACCTGCGCCAGCACGGTTTTGCGCTCGGCTATGCCGAAGTGGAGTTGATGGTGCAGTCCGCCGCCGCGCTGCCCCTGGCGCAGTGGCCGCGCACCCAAGCGCTGTGGCGAGGTATTGCCAGTGGCAGCCAGACGCAGTGGCGCAAATACCCGGACCTGCACCAGGCCTTCTGGTTCCCGCACAAGGTCAAGGGCAGCACCCGCAGCTCGGGCCTGACCCAGCGCGCGCGCACCCTGCCCGAGCTGGTGCAACAAATGCACCAGGACATGGCCCAGCAATCCGGCAACACCGCGCCCGGCCAAGCCCAACCCACCGTGGGCCTGGCTGACGACACCGCTGCCGGTGACCTGGAAGAAAGCAGCGGCCCACAGCGCGCCCAGGGCGGCGCCAGCACCACCGCGCCACTGGACCAGCGCGACTTTGCCGAGTGGATGCCTGGCGACATGGACCGCTTTGAGCCCATGGTCGAAGCGCTGAAAAAACGCCTGCGCGCCCAACTGCTGCGCCGCCTGCAGCCCACTGGCGACCGGGGCACGGTGCACCTGCGCCGCTCGCTGCGCGGCGCGCTGGCCAGCGGCGGCGAGGTGGTCAAACTCGCGCGCGTGCAGCGCCAGCGCCGCCAGCCGCGCGTGGTGGTGCTGGTGGACGTGAGCCGCTCCATGGAAGTGCACGCCCAGTTTTACCTGCGCCTGTCCCGTGCGTTTGTGGAAGTGATGGACGCGCGCGCCCTGGTGTTTCACACCAGCGTGGCCGACGTCACGCCGCTGATGAAGCGGCGCAGCGAGCGGGTGCAAGAAAAGGTCAACGCCGTCACCTTCGGCTTTGGCGGCGGCACCCGCATCGCCAGTTGCCTGCAAACTGCCTTGCGGCTGCACCTGGACCGTCGGTCCTTGCAGCGCGGCGACCTGTTTATGGTGTTTAGCGATGGCTACGACACCGACCCGCCCGATGACCTGGCGGCGGTGCTCGCCCAGGTGCGCGCGCGCGGCGCCCGGGTGTGCTGGCTGCACCCTACGGTGCAAGTGCCGCAGTCCGAGGCCATGCTGCGCGCTGCTCCTCAGGTGAACCGCTTTTTTGCGGCCCATAATTTGGCCAGCCTGGCGCGTCTGCCCGATGTGCTGCGCAGCGCCTGAACTTTTTTCAACCGATTACAGGACTATTGCCATGGGATGCTTACTCAAACAAGGCGGCGGTTTGTACGCTCGCCTGCGCGTGGGCGCGGTGCTCTTGGCTGCGGGCACCGGCAGCCGCATGGGCGGCGTGGCCAAGTCGCTGATCCGCCTGCAAGGCGTGCCGCTGATCAACCGCCAGCTCATTGCCCTGAGCGGCGCCGGGGTGGACGAGGTGGTGGTGGTCACCGGCTACGCGCGCGATGCGGTCGAAGCCAGCGTGGCGTCCTTTCCGGTCACCCTGGCCCACAACGCCGACTTCGCGCTGGGCCAGCAAAGCTCGGTGCGCGTGGGCCTGCAGGCGCTGCGCGGTAACTTTGACGCCGTGCTGGTGGTGCTGGCCGACCAGCCACTTTTGGGCGCCGCCGACCTGACCGAGCTGATTGCGGCTTTCAAGAAGCGCCCGGCCGGCCATGTGGTGGTGCCGGTGGTGGACGGCCAGCGCGGCAACCCCATCGTGATGGATGAGGTGGCTCTGGCCGATATTTTGGCCAGCGACACCAACCTGGGCTGCCGCCACCTGGTGGAGCGCCAGCCCGAGCTGGTGCATGTGCACACGAGCACCAACACCCGCTTTGTCACCGACCTCGACACCCTGGCCGACCTGGACGCGCTGGCCCAACGCACCGGCTGGCGGCTCGATTTGCCCGTCGAACAGGGCGCTAGCGCATGAGCATGTCAACCGCCACCAGCAGCCCCACGGGCGTGTTCAGCGCCCCCAACAGCGCCCACTGGCCAGTGCCCATGGCGGTGCACCGCCTGCAAGGCGCATCAGCGGTGAACGAGGTGCTGGCGCGCATCTTCAGCGTCATGCGTGCCACCGACGTGGCACAGCACCCCGAGCGCGGCGGCAGCTTTTACGCAAGCGCCGACGATTTGCTGCAGCGCGTGGACGTGCCTGAGTTCCACACCTTGGTGAAGTTCATCGCCCAATCGCTGCAGGCCACGGCCAAACAAGCCAACGCCGGGGTCTGGCCCAGCGGGCGCCACGGGCTGCAGCTGGAACTGGTGGGGCTGTGGTTCCAGATTCAAAACGGCGCGGCCTTCCACGACGTGCACACGCATGGCAACTGTTCCTGGTCAGGCGTGTACTACGTGCAAATCGACCCGGTGCAGGAGCGCCAGCGCGAGCCGCAGTGGGGCGCGCTCAACGGCGCCACGCGCTTTTACAGCCCGCTGTTTCCCCTTTTGGGCGGCGCCTACATGGACATGGGCAACGCCTTTATGCAAAACGCCACGCTGGACGTGACGCCGCACGAGGGCGATCTGGTGCTGTTCCCGGCGTTTTTGCCGCACAAGGCGCTGCCCTATGTGGGCACCAAGGACCGCATCGTGGTGTCCTTCAACGCGCAAATCCGCGCGCCCCAGGGCGACCAGATTTACCGCTACGCAGCGGCCTGAGGCGCCGGTCGCCGCCTGTTGCTGCCCCTAGCGTGCGGCAGCGGGCACGATTTCGGTCAGCACCAGCTTGCCGTCCTCGCGCACCACGGCAAAGCGCACTTTGTCGCCTTTTTTCAGGTCGCCAAACAGGGCCGGGTTTTTGACGGTGAACACCATGGTCATGGGCGGCATGTCAATGCTCTTGATTTCGCCGTGGGCTAATGTAATCTTGCCGCCCTCTTTGTCGACCTTGCGGATTTCGCCCTCGCTCAAGTCTGCGGTCTGGGCCCAAACGGCCAGCGCCAGGCCGCCACCGGACAGGGCCAGCGTCAGGGCGCGCAGGGTTTTGGTTAGCGTCATACGGCTACTTATATGGATGCCTCCCGAGTAGCAAGAAGAATTCGTGTTGTTCTGTGAAGAAGTCGGCTGCGTCCTTATATCCGGCCTTGCTTGTGTAGTCCGCCTGGTCTCCCAGCCTCGCTCACTGGCCCCGATGCATATCCGCTGACAAGCTCC